>CAPERS010000001.1 GCA_948607205.1 uncultured Eubacteriales bacterium
TATTTTTAAATTTAACACCATATTTATCCACAACTTGCTTTAATAGTTTATATTTTTCCTCAATTTCCTTTTTCTTGCTTTTATCTTTTTGTAATGTTTTGACATACTTCCAAGATAATCCAGCAATAAGAGAATCAACATTATAGTGATTAACGCTTCCTCCACTTTTTACCCTTCTTGTTTCTTCTAAACTTTCCCTTATTATTCTTTTCATATTATAGAACCCTAAGTTCACATAATAATACCTTAGTTTAATTTTCAAAGTTGTTTTTAACATGATTTTTCTCCTTTTCTAGCATAAATTATAAATCCCCCCCCCCGATTTGTCAATAGGTAAAATAAAAAAAACTTAAATTTCTTTAAGTTTTTTCATATAATTTTTAAAATGCTCAGGCAGATCAATTTCAAAACTTATTTCTTTTTGAGTTGTCGGATGAGTGAAAGTCAAAGAATACGAATGCAAAAGTTGACCATTCAAGCCCTTGACTGCCTTGCCATAGACATCATCGCCAACAACAGCATGCCCAAGCATCTTGGCATGAACGCGAATTTGATGCGTTCTTCCTGTTTGCAATGAAAATTCAACCAAATCACAAGTGGTGAAAGATTTGATAACCTTATAATTTGTTATCGCAAGTTTGCCTTTATCAGACACCGCCATTTTTTTACGGTCGGATTTACTTCGCTCCAGAAAACTTTCAATCTTGCCTTCATTTTCTTTCAAGTGACCTTCAAGAAGAGCCAAATATTTTCGCTTGCAAGTTTTATCCTTAATCTGCTTTGCAAGAGAGATGTGCGCTTTGTCGTTTTTCGCAACAACCATAAGACCTGATGTGTTTTTGTCAAGCCTATGCACAATTCCTGGTCTAAGCACACCATTTATCCCACTTAAATCTTTTATTCTTGCCAAGAGTCCATTGACAAGCGTTCCGTTTTTTGTTGACGAACAAGGATGAACAACCAACCCTTGTGGCTTATTGACCACAATCAAATCGTTATCTTCATAGACGATTTCAAAGTCAACATCCTCGGCTTTAGCGTCAAGTGGAACAACCTCATCAAACTCACAAGTCACTTTTTGACCAACTTTTAATAGATAACCAGCCTTAACAACCTTGCCATCAACTTTGCAATTGCCCTTTTCAATAAGATTTTTTATATGAGCGCGCGTGAATTCAGAAAACTTTTCGCTTAAAATCAAATCAAAACGTTTTTTAGCTTGATTTTCACAAACTTCAAATTCAACCATTTTCTCCTCGCTTGTTTTTATCTTTTTTCTTTCCCTCTTTGCCATAAATGAAAATAAGGTAGATTATCAAAAGCAGTGTCCCAACGCATAGACAGATATCAGCCACATTAAAGACCGGAAATTTCATAAACTGAAAATTGATAAAATCTCGAACATGACCAAATGCCAAACGGTCAAAAAGATTGCCAAAAAATCCACCAAAGATAAATCCATAAGCAACACCAAGTGTTATTGAAGCGTTCTCTTTGTGTTTTTTTAGCATTAATGCAAAAAAGAAAGTGAGAAGGGAAATCACAACAACCGAAAATATTACAAGAAAAATCACGTTTCCGGCAAAGATGTTGAACCCTCCGCCATTGTTATAAACCAAAATAAAATTGATAAACCCGGGAATAAAGTTTGCACTATTTCCCAATTGTTCCAAATTTCTTTCAGCAACACTTTTGCTTACAAGGTCACACGCAATCACAACTCCCAAAATGACAACTGCAAGTGCAAGTGAAATTATCCATTTTTTATTCTTCAACTTCCATTCCCTCAGGCAACAATAAATATAATCTATCCTCTTCCAAATTTATCATCTTCGCTTTAATTCCAAAAGCCACACCTTGAAAATACTCACATATCTTCACTCCATCCTCTCGCGAACATGAATCAACAGAAATAATAAAAGCTTTTTTATCTCTCAAAAATTGAGCATACTCCTTTGCCTGACCAAAAGATTCAGGATAATAAACAGGAATTCCATCAATGTGCTCTGCTCGATTGGTCATTTTGCCGTTTTTAAATTTAAAAGACGCTTGAGTCTTTTTCACAACTTTTTTTGGTTTTGAACGCACTTCATCACTTTCAAATCCAAGTGCTTTAAAAACATATCCCATTATATTCATAAGTTTCTCCTCGTTTGATATTAAAAAATATAGTAAAGAATTTTGCCACTATAAAGCATTTCTTTTACTATATTTTATCATAACTTTCTCTTTTCTCAAAACAAACTAACCCGCTCTTTTAAGTTAATTATCCATTTTTATCATCATTCTTCATTCCCAAATGCCAAAATTTGACCATTTTCATGCAGAACGCAACAAAAGCCAGAGCAGATTCGGCAAAATTCGACAATGATTATTCTTCTATCCCCAACAAATAATCGGTCGTGACCTTAAAATAACTTGCGAGCAAAGCAAGTGTAAGAAAATCAGGTTCTTGAACACCTCTTTCCCATCTGGTTACAGTTGGAGTTGAAACATGCATCTCTTTTGCAATATCTTTCTGCTTTAAGTTTCTATCAAGTCTTAATTCTTTCAGTCTTTCGCCGAACTTAATGCTTAACATAGATATATTATATACGTAAAGCGCAAAAAATACTTGACAATTGCGTAACACGTATGTTATATATAAAATTATTAAAAAAAGTAACTCAAAACTTAAAAAAACTCAAAAAACTATACACAAAGGAAAAAATTATGAAGATTCAGAAAAGTGCGCCAATAAGAATTGATATTGAAAAACTTTCCAAATTTATGCAAAAACAACATTTAAGTAAGACTAAATTAATAAAAAATGCCAAAATAAGTTCAACAACTCTATCTAACATATTTAAAAATAAGCAAACAACCAGATATACAACTTTATACAAAATTGTAACTGCCCTTAACATAAACATTCAAGACATTCTTGTAAAAAAATAAGAAATATAATTTCATCCGCAGTGTTATAGCATAAACAAAAAAGCACCGAATTTTGTCGGTGCTTTTTTTATCATGATAAGTATGGCATTTTATCTTTAAAAATATTTTCCGTAAATATCTTTTCACCTCTCTCACGAGCCTCATTGTATAATTTGTTATACTCTTCTTCTGTAAGTTTATTAAGATTTAAATATTCTGGTTTTAATCTATATAAAGGAATGGCATATTCTGGATAAACAAAACTTTTATAATTTCTCTTATACTCCCCATAACCCTTATATTTCAGTGCAATTTTATCAGGAATGTTAACTGCCATTAATTTATAATTTTCATAACAAAATTTTTTCGTAATATATGGAACTTTCCAAAAAGTATCAAAAAATCCCGCAACCTTGATTGAATTTAAAAACACATATTTGCCTGGATAAGCCTTATACTGATTGTATGGAACAAATTTATTTTTAATTTCTCTTTGCTTTCTATCTTCATTTTCAAAAAGTGGTAATTCTTTTGGAAGATATGGAAACATCTTTAAAATTGGTTTTATTTGATCATCATCACCTTCCAAATTCTCCACTTCAATCATCAAGGCTCTAAACTGAGGATAATAATTTATACCAAAACTAAAAACATATTTCCATAAAGGCGAGCCAAAAGTCAATTTTTCAAAATCATTTTTAAGAATTGCTTGTTCTTCTTTTATATCACATAATCTCCATAAAAGCATATTTTACACCTCGTGAGAAGATTGTAACACACTCCTTGTGCCTTGTCAATAGTCAAATAACTTTAAATGCCTAATTTAAAACAAAAAAAGGCATGCGCAAATGTGCATGTCTTTTTTTTGTTTAATAACACGTATAAATTTTTAAATTGAATTAAATTATTCAATAATTGTTGAAACAACACCTGAACCAACTGTTCTTCCGCCTTCACGAATAGCGAAACGAAGACCAGCTTCGATAGCGATTGGGTTGATAAGAGAGATAGTCATGTTGATGTGGTCACCAGGCATAACCATTTCTACGCCCTTTTCAAGTTCGATAACACCAGTGATGTCTGTTGTTCTGAAATAGAATTGTGGTCTGTAACCATTGAAGAATGGAGTGTGACGTCCGCCTTCTTCTTTCTTAAGAACGTAAACTTCAGCAGTGAATTTTGTGTGAGGTTTGATTGTTCCTGGTTTGCAGATAACTTGTCCTCTTTGGATATCAGTTCTTTGGATACCACGAAGAAGAACACCAGCATTGTCACCAGCCATTGCAGCGTCAAGTGACTTGTGGAACATTTCGATACCAGTTACAACAGTTGTTCTTGGAGCGTCAGTAATACCAACGATTTCAACAGTTTCACCAACTTTGATTTGTCCTCTTTCTACTCTACCAGTTGCAACAGTTCCACGACCAGTGATTGTGAAAACGTCTTCAACAGGCATAAGGAAAGGCTTATCAGTGTCTCTTTCAGGAGCTGGGATGTAAGAATCAAGAGCGTCAAGAAGTTCACCGATGCAAGCGCATGCTGGGTCAGAAGCGTTTCCAGCTTGTGCAGCTTCGAGAGCTTTGAGAGCTGATCCTTTGATTACAGGAGTCTTGTCCCCTGGGAAACCATACTCAGTGAGAAGGTCACGGATTTCAAGTTCAACGAGTTCAAGAAGTTCTGGATCGTCAACTTGATCAGTTTTGTTCATGAAAACAACGATGTAAGGAACACCAACTTGACGAGCAAGAAGGATGTGTTCTCTTGTTTGAGGCATAGGACCGTCAGTTGAAGCAACAACGAGGATAGCGCCATCCATTTGAGCGGCACCAGTAATCATGTTTTTAACATAGTCAGCGTGGCCTGGGCAGTCTACGTGTGCGTAGTGACGAGAATCAGTTTGATATTCAACGTGAGAAGTGTTGATTGTGATTCCTCTTGCCTTTTCTTCTGGGGCTTTATCGATTTGGTCATATCTCATTTTTTCTGCGAAACCCTTTGCAGCTGAATACATTGTGATAGCTGCAGTAAGAGTTGTCTTACCATGGTCTACGTGGCCGATAGTTCCAACGTTAACGTGTGGTTTTGTTCTTTCAAAATTTGCCATTTTAAAAATTCTCCTTTTTATTTTTTACTAATGCTATTCTAGCACACTTTTAAATTATCTCAAAATGATTTTATCAATTTTTTTGAAATATTTAAAAGATTTTTAGGTCTTAATAAGACTTTTAGCGCCTATTATGCAATCAAAGGCAAATTAAGCCTTCTTTGCACGCTCGCCCATGATTGTTTGAGCGATTGAGCGAGGAACTTCTTGGTATTTAAGAGGTTCCATAACGTAGTTACCACGTCCTTGTGTTTGAGAACGAAGGTCAGTTGCATATCCGAACATGTTTGCAAGTGGAACTTCGGCATTAACGATTTGGATTCCGTTTGAGCTTTCTGTTCCTGTGAGCATACCACGACGTGAAGTAAGGTTACCCATAACTGTTCCAAGATATTCATCAGGCACTTCAACAGTAACTTTCATGATAGGTTCAAGAAGAACTGGGTCAGCCTTCTTTGCACCATCTTGGAATGCAAGAGAACCTGCAATCTTGAATGCCATTTCAGAAGAGTCAACTTCGTGGAAAGAGCCGTCAACAACTGTAACTTTAAAGTCGATTGTTTCGTATCCAGCAAGCACACCATTCATACGGGCTTCTGCAATACCATTGTTGATTGGCTGGATGTATTCCTTAGGAATTGATCCACCAACAGTTTTATCGAAGAATTGGTATCCTTCGCCTGGTTCGAGTGGTTCCATCTCAATAACGCAGTGTCCGTATTGACCTTTACCACCTGACTGACGGATGAATTTTCCTTCAGCTTTAACCGCTTTCTTGATTGCTTCACGGTAAGAAACTTGTGGGTCACCAACCGTTGCTTCAACTTTGAATTCACGAAGAAGACGGTCAACGATGATTTCAAGGTGAAGTTCACCCATACCAGCGATAAGAGTTTGACCTGTTTCAGTGTTTGTTGTCACTCTGAATGATGGGTCTTCTCTCATAAGTTTGGCAAGAGCGAGTGCCATTTTTTCTTGCATATCTTTTGTTTTAGGTTCAATAGCAAGTTGGATAACTGGCTCTGGGAATTCCATACTTTCAAGTTGAATTGGGTGTTTTTCGTCACAAAGAGTGTGACCTGTGATTGTGTCTTTAAGACCAACGATAGCAGCGATGTCACCAGCGCCAACTTCGCTGATTTCTTGACGGTTATTTGCGTGCATACGGATAAGACGACCAACGCGCTCTTGTTTTCCAGTGTTTGAGTTGTAAACATAAGAGCCAGCAGTGAGTTTTCCTGAATATACACGGAAGAATGTAAGCCCGCCAACATATGGGTCAGTCATAATTTTGAACGCAAGACCTGAGAATGGAGCGCTTTCGTCTGCTGGACGCTCTTCCTCTTCGTTAGTGTCTGGGTTCATACCCTTCATTGCAGGAATGTCGAGTGGTGATGGAAGGTATTCAACCATTGCATCAAGAAGCATTTGAACGCCTTTATTCTTATAAGAAGAACCGCAAAGAACAGGTGTCAAAGTCTTGGCAATAGTTGCCTTTCTGATTGCTTTTTTGATTTCGTCAAGAGAGATTTCATCCCCTTCGAAATATCTTTCAAGAAGCGCGTCGTCTGTTTCAACAACCTTCTCGATAAGTTCGTCATGCATTGCTTGTGCTTTCGCTTGAAGCTCTGCTGGAACATCAGTGATTTCAATTTGTGTTCCCATATCATCCTTGTAGATTTCGGCTTTCATTGTGAGAAGGTCGATAATTCCACTGAATGTGTCAGCCTCACCAATAGGCATTTGGATTGGCAATGGGTTTGTTTTAAGTCTGTTTTTGATTGACTCAACGCAAGCGAAAAAGTCAGCAGCATCACGGTCCATCTTGTTCACGTAAATGATTGCTGGAACTCTATATTTTGTTGCTTGACGCCAAACAGTTTCAGTTTGTGGCTGAACTTTGTCACGAGCAGAAAGAACCAAAACTGTTCCATCAAGAACTTTAAGTGAACGTTCAACTTCGATTGTGAAGTCAACGTGACCTGGTGTGTCAATGATGTTGATTTTGTGATTCTTCCATGTGCAAGTTGTGCAGGCAGAAGTGATAGTGATACCACGCTCTTGCTCCTGAGCCATCCAGTCCATTGTAGCAGCGCCGTCATGCACTTCACCGATTTTGTGGCTCTTTCCGGTGTAGAAAAGAATACGCTCAGTTGTGGTAGTCTTACCAGCATCGATGTGCGCCATGATTCCGACGTTTCTGGTCATATGAAGATCATTTGCCATAATTTTAATTCCCTTTTTGTAAATTTATAACTTTTTTAAGTGCGGTTATAAGGCACTGTAATAGCATTTTTTAAATAGTCAGCAATTTCATCCAGCGTTTCAAACACAAGACCGCCATTATTCATTACGATATCTTTTACAACTTTCATGCTTTCCCATTGATGAGCTGAGAACTTTTTATTATTAAAACTTTCAACCGCACAGAAAAGCAACTTCTTTGGATATTTATTTGAATAATCAACTGCACTTGCAATTGAAGAAAAGCCTTCAATTTCAGGAGTGATAAAGTAAACTAGAAAATCACAAGATTTTATTCTGTTCTCCTTTTCCTTTTTCGCTTCATTAGACCATTTCCAATTGACTTTTAAAGGATTGAAAAACAAAATATTATCATTATCGAATTTTCTAACAAAATCATCTCTCCAATCTTTTCCTTTGCAAACGCCACCTAAATTTACTTTCATTTTTACCATTTATAATGTGCAAACGCCTTGTTAGCCTCAGCCATTCTGTGCATTTCATCTCTTCTTTTGATTGAAGCGCCAGTTGAATTGAATGCATCCATGATTTCGCCAGCAAGTTTTGCATCCATTCCTCTTTCGCCAGAACGTTTTCTAGCAAAAGATACCATCCATCTGATTGCAAGAGTTTGTCTTCTTTCAGGTCTGATTTCCATTGGAACTTGGTAAGTTGCACCACCTACTCTTCTTGATTTTGTTTCAAGAACAGGCTTAACGTTTTCAAGTGCAGCTAAAAAAACTTCAAGTGGCTCTTGTCCCATTTTGTTTTGAATGATGTCAAATGCACCATAAACGATTCTTTGAGCAAGTCCTTTCTTTCCATCTTGCATAACTTGGTTAACAAGTTTAGTAACAACTTTGCTCTTATAAATTGGATCAGGAAGAACGTCTTTCTTTTCAGGTCTATTTCTTCTTGGCATAATATTTCCCCTTTTAAGCAAATTTTTTCAAAAAATCTGCGAATAAATTTAAATTTAATTTGTCCCTAGCAAAGTTTTACTTTGATTTCTTAGGACGCTTAGCACCGTATTTAGAACGAGATTGCTTTCTGTTCTGAACACCAGCAGTATCAAGACTTCCACGAACGATGTGATATCTCACACCAGGAAGGTCCTTAACTCTGCCTCCACGAACAAGAACTACGCTATGCTCTTGAAGGTTGTGTCCAACACCTGGAATGTAGCAAGTTCCTTCTTGTCCGTTTGAAAGTTTAACTCTGGCAATCTTACGAAGAGCTGAGTTAGGCTTCTTTGGAGTTGCAGTTCTCACAGAAAGGCAAACACCTCTTTTTTGAGGACATTCGTCAAGGAGTGGTGATTTTGACTTCTTTTCAAATGTTTCACGGCCTTTTCTTACAAGTTGGTTTATTGTTGGCATACTTTTCCCCTTTTAACTCAGAATTTTCTGAGAGATTTTTGTCTTTAAAAAAGACAACAGCCATGCTGTTGCCCAACAAAAATGCTTAACCTAAGTAAAACATGAACAACACGATTGCCTTTTATTCAAGGTCAACTCCGCAAAGTATTTCAGCGAATCAGCGATAAAAATATCACTTGTTGTTTGTTTATGCTTAAAGCTTTTTATAAAGCCCAGTTTTAAGCATTGCTTCCGACAACGAAGCATACGTTGGTTATTATATATAATATGAAAAGAAAAGTCAAGGATTTTTAATAACTTTTCTTTATTATTTTTAGCATTATTTTATCCAATTTAATTTAACAAAAAAAAGCTAAATTTGAAATAAAAAATAAAAAACTATCTTTAAAACAAAAAATCACTGATTTTTCAGTGTCTTTTAGTTATTTTTAAATTTCATTAGATTCATCTTCGTCTTCATCATCAGAATAATTAAACTTTTCGCGTCCTATTCTTTTCAAAATTTTCATAGCTTTGTCACAATCTTTATCTGATTTTTGAATATGTTTGTTCATCCAAATCATTGCACCGGTTGCCACCAAGCCAAGTCCGCTCAATGCACAAGTGAAAATTGTTAAAGCTTTATCTTTCAAAACGCCTGCGCTTATTCCCACCAAAATAAAACCGCTTAAAGTTGTTAAAGAAAAAGCATTTCTAAAACCTTTTGCAAGTTTCAAATGATTTTTATTTTCTTCTTTCAATTCCTTTATATTGTTCATTGCTTTTATAAGCTTAAAATAATCAATCTATTCTTTATTTTCCATTTTTATCCTCTGACAAAATTAATAACCAAACTCATCGCATCTATCCCAGTCGACATTTGCAAGAGTTTCATTATCTTTATCTGATTGATAGCAGTCAGCGTCATCACAAACTGGGCTTTCTTTTTCAATAATTTCTACTTCTTCATCCATCTTAATTTCTCCTTACTAAAAAATATATCACACAACTGAACATTTGTCAATATGTGTGATATAAATTTTACAAGCCTGCTATTTCTTTAAATTCGTTTTCGCTGATTATTTTAACGCCGAGCGCTTTGGCTTTGTCAAGTTTTGAGCCAGCGCTTTCCCCTGCAAGCACAAAGTCGGTATTTTTTGAAACTGATGACGAAGTCTTTCCACCAAGGCTTTCAATAATTTTTTCAGCCTCACTTCGAGTGAAAGATTTAAGTGTTCCTGTCAGAACAACAGTTTTGTTTGAGAAAGGCGAATCTTTAACTTCAATTTTTTCAATTTCTTCAATTTTGACACCGGCTTGAATAAGTTTTTCAATTTCATTGATGTTATCATTATTTTGGAAAAAATTAAAGATATTTTCTGCAATTACATTTCCAACATCACGAATGCTTGCAAGGCGCTCTATGTTTGCTGACTTTATATTTTCCAAACTGCCAAATTCTCTGGCAAGTTCTCTGGCAGTTTTTCTTCCCACTTCGGCTATTCCAAGTGCGAACAAAAATCTGTCCAAGTCAATATTTTTGCTTTTTTCAATTGATTTGATAGTTTTTTCTGCTTTTTTATCTTTAAAAAGTTCAAGTTTCAATAAATCTTCTTTTGTTAATGAAAAAACATCAGACAAAAATCTCACACCAAGAGTGTCATAAAATTGACCAACAGTTTTCTCTGAAAGACCTTCAATATTGAAAGCGTTTCGACTGGCAAAATGAGCGAGCCTGTCAACAACTTGGTCTTTGCAACCGAGATGATTTGTGCAAAAAAGAAGTGGTCCTTTTTGAATAAGTTCATGCTGACAACAAGGGCAATGTGTCGGCTGAGCGATGTCCTGAGAATAAGCAAACTTTTCAGCAAGTCCCATAACCTCTGGGATAACTTCATTGCTTCTTCTGATAAAAACTCGAGAATTTTTATAGACATTTTTTCGCCTGATATCTTCGATATTGTTGAGCGTTGCGCGAGAAATGCTCGCGCCTGCAAGTTCAACAGGTTCAAGAATTGCAATTGGCGTCACGCGACCGCTTCTGCCCACCTGCCAAATAACATCTTGGAGCATTGTTGTGACTTCTTGCGCCTCAAACTTAAAGGCCATTGCCCATTTTGGAAACTTATTTGTGTAGCCAATTTCATCACGAGGTGCAACTTGGTCAACTTTGATAACCATTCCGTCAATCGTGACATCAATTTTATTTTTTATTTCATCCACTTTTTTGATTTCGTCTGCAATTTCACTTGCGCTGTTAAAAACTTTTAAATATCCACCCGTTTTGAAACCATTTTCTTTTAAGAACAAATTCATTTCTTCTTGCGTTGCAAAGGCTTTTCCTTCACAGAGAATAATCTCATAACAGAAATAGTCAAGGTTACGTTTTGCAGTTTCTTTTGGGTCAAGATTTCGGATTGCGCCCGCAACAGCATTTCTTGGATTTTTTAGTTTTTCTATTGCATTTTTATTATATTTTTCAAAGTTTTTATTGGTTATCATTCCCTCGCCACGAACGATTAAATGACCCTTGAATTCAATTTGAAGAGGAAGTGATTTGATTGTTTTTGCCTGCAAAGAAACATCTTCGCCAATCTGTCCATTTCCGCGAGTTGTTGCTGACACAAATTGACCATTTTTATATTCAACAACAAGACTGAGTCCGTCAAATTTATATTCAAGCGTAAATTTTGTTTTTGGTGCGAACTTTTTCATATCACGAGTCCAAGAGGCAAGTTCATCAAAATCGCGAACTTTGTTGAGCGAAAGAAGTGGCACTTCGTGCTTTTTCTTTGCGAAACCTTCCAAGACCCCATCGCCAACTCTTTGCGTTGGAGAATAATCAAGAACCACGCCAGTTTCTTTTTCAAGGTCAACAAGTCGATAATACAAATCATCATATTCCTTATCAGAAATCAAAGGATTGTCGTAAACATAATAAGCCTTGTTATGCTTATCAATTTCGGCAATCAACCTTTTCATTTCTTCAAGTTTTTTTTGGTCTTGTTCTTTCATTAATCCTCCAAAATTTCAAGTGGCGCAAGTTCAAGCATCAAACTTTTTTTGCCAAATCCTTCAAAAATTATATCTCCAACCAGTCCGTCAGAAGATATTTCCACAATTTCACCTTCGCCATACTTGGTGTGAATAACTTTTTGCCCAACCTTATATATTGAAATGTCCTTTTCAGGCACATATTTTTTCTCTTCTCGGAAGAAGTTATCCTTGTTAAAAGTGCTTTTCACAAAGTTTTCGCCACTAAAGTTTCCACCTGTGCCATAGCCGAAATTACCATTTCCGAAAGAGCCATATCCGCCACCAGAGCGTTCACCAAAACTTCGACTGGCAAAAGTTCCAGCACTTTTGCGTTCAAGGTCAATAAGTCCAAGTTCCTTGCAAAATCTGCTTGGCATTTGATATTGACTCTCGCGATAAATATATCTTTTTGTGACATGCGAAAGATAGAGTTTTTCTTCGGCACGCGTGAGCGCCACATACATAAGTCTGCGTTCTTCTTCAATTTCGCTGTTGTTGCCGATTGCGCGAGAGATTGGCAAAATGCCCTCTTCAAGGCCAATCACAAACACCGCCTTAAATTCAAGCCCTTTGACAGCATGAATGGTGGCAATTGTCACCGCTCCGCCCTGACCAATTTCATCGTTATCAGACTTCAAAGTTATGCTTTCAAGAAAAGCGCCGAGGTCGGCTTCTGGATTGAGCGCTTCAAATTCTTTGACAGAAGAGATGAACTGCTCGATGTTCATTATTCTGTTGAGGTCCTCTTCACTTTTAGTTGAAAAAGCAGAATAGATGTCAAACTTTTTGATAACCTTTTCAACAAAACTTGATAGCGGATTTTGTTTTTCAAACTTTAAAGAATTGAAGACTTCAATAAAGGATTGAAGTTTTTTATATATTGCACTTTCGGTTTTTATTGCGTCAGAAAGAATAGTTTCAAGCATTGAGCCTTGCGAAAGCAATTTGATTTTATTTACTGCCACATCGCCGATTGAACGTTTTGGGAAATTGATAATCCGCTCAAGCGAGATATCATCTTTAGGATTGACAAAAAGTCTTAAATAGGCAATCACATTTTTGATTTCGTTTCGTTCATAGAACTTGAATCCACCATAGATTCTGTGCGGAATGTTATATGACAAAAAAGCCTCTTCAAACGCGCGAGAAAGTGCGTTCATGCGCATAAGAACAGCCATATCGTCATAACTATATCCCTGACTATGCAATCTTTCAATGGTTTTTGCAACATAAAGGGCTTCGTCGCGCTCATCATATGCGTTATATAGACTTGGCTTTTCGCCTTCGCCTTTATCAGTCCACATATTTTTATCAAGACGAGTTAGGTTGTTCTTTATCACACTGTTGGCAACTTTAAGAATTGATGCAGTTGAGCGATAGTTCCTTTCAAGTTTGAAAACTTTGACATCAGGAAAATCTTTTTTGAAATTGAAGATATTTTTGAAGTTTGCTCCGCGCCAAGAATAAATGCACTGGTCTTCATCGCCCACAACAAAAACATTGCCATGAACCTTGCAAAGCATTTTGACAAGTTCATATTGAATGGTGTTGGTGTCTTGAAATTCATCGACAAGAACATAGCGGAATCTGTTTGAATAATGATTTAACACCTCAGGGCAACTTTTGAAAAGCAGATAGGTTTTTCTGAGAAGGTCATCAAAATCAAGCGCGTTGTTCTTTTCAAGTTTTTCTTCATAGGCTTGCATAAGAATGCCAATTTTTCTGATTTCATCTTCACCTGAGTGGAGATTTAAGTATTCACCCAATGAAAGCACATCATTTTTCCAGTTGGAAAGATGAAATGAAAAAAGTTTTTTAAGTTTATCTTTTTCGTTATCAAATCCGCTTTCCTCAATCACCTCTTTGATGACCTTGTCGGCATCGCTTTCAGAATAGATTGAAAAATTGCGCGAAAAAGGAGGCATAAAATCAATATCGTGCCTTAAAATCTTTGCGCACATAGAGTGAAAAGTTGAAATCCAAACTCTGTCAGCGCCTTCGACCATTTTGGAGATTCTCTCTTTCATTTCCTGTGACGCTTTGTTTGTGAAAGTGATTGCGAGAATTTCATAAGGACTGACCTTGAAAGAATCAATCAAAAAAGCAACCCTGTGTGTGAGCAGTTTTGTCTTGCCACTGCCAGCACCAGCGGTCACAAGAATGGCACCCTCAATTTGATTGAGTGCCAATCTCTGTTCTTCATTAAGTGAGTTTATATCATAGTTTTGCATACATTAATAATAGCAAAATAAAAGCAATTAGTAAACTAAATTCGCCTTATTTTCATCTTCAATCTTTTTTCTGTATTTTAAATATTTTTCGATAGTGTCAAGCAGATATTTTTCTTGCCCACGATTGTCAAGTGAATTAAATATTTTTTCATTCATCAGACGCTTAATAGGATTATTCACACCTTCATCAGAATTTAAAAGTCGTTGAACATTCTCATAAAAATCATCATCTTTTTCATCGATAAGTTTAACTTCGCATGCTGGCGAAACTTCATCATAGCCATATGCTTTTCCAATTGTATTCCTATGTATCATTCTGTTTTTTGCTTTAAGTGCAAGTGCTTTAAGTAAATCACTTCTCTCGCTTTTCATATTAAGTCCTCCTTTTTGTTTTCAAGCATCATAATGAAAAATGCAAGGAAATTATAACAAAATATTTTCGATATACAAAAGCATATTTTGCCGTTAAAAGAGGAGTTTTGTCGATAAATAGTAGCGTTTTTAACTATCATAAATTTCGACAATTTTGGCGCTGATAATTTTGAAAAAATCAACAAAAAAGCACCATGAAAGGTGCTAAATATAAAGTATCGAAAAGACAAGAAGATAAAGTGCATTTTCACTGAGAATTGCTCCACTTTTTATCTTGAAATCAATCTCTTCCAAAAGTGCATAGATTTTTTTAAGTTGCATTTTTGAGAAGTTTTTCACTTGCGCTCTCTGTTTTGAAATTGCATATTCTTTAACGCCCAAAAGATTTGCAAGCCCTGCATTGTCAAGGTCTGAAATTGAGATAAAGAAAAGGCGTCTGAAATGATTTGTGATAAGGCTTAGAGTTCCCACATCCTTAACAAGAGAGGAAAGCAACATCAAACTTTTGTCAGCATCGCGCTTTCCAAGCGCTTCTGTAAGTTCAAAAACCACAAAATCATTTTCTTTTTTAACAAGTTTTTCAACAAGGTTTTTTGTGATAAGTTCTTCACTCATGTCATAAAAGCAAAGTTTATCAAGCTCGTTCATAATGCGCGTTAAATAGCCATCGCAAAAATCTATAAGTGTTTCAAGCGCTTCACTGCTGATTGTTTTTCCACGTTTTGAAATTTCGCTGACAACAATACCTGAAAGCAACTTGTTTTCCATACGTTTGGCGTCAACAAATTCAACATTTGGCTTTATCGAAGCAAACTTATCGGCAAAGTCAAGAATAATCAAAACGGTGGTTTCAACTGGATTTTTGAGATATTCAAGAAGTGCTTTTTTGTCAGATTCATTAACTTTTGACAGGTTTTTCAAGACTATAACTCTTTTCTCACTGCCAAGAGGCATAACTTCGCAAGCGTCAAGCACAGCCTTCATTGAAAAATTGTCATCATCGAAAGAAATCAAGTTGAAATCGGGATTTTCGAGATTTGACGCTTTTTTAATCATTGAAAAAGCCTTTTCGAAGAGATAATAATCATCTCCCAAAACAAGATAACAACTTTTTATATGTTCTTTAAGTCGATTTTTAAGCGTTCTCATTTCAATCCTTTTTTAGTCTAAACTTTTCATTTTCCAAGAGTTGTCCTGCCAATAGAATCGCATATTGCCATCTTTTTGATAACTATGCTCGGTGTCACCTTTCTTGGAAATGATTGTGTTGCAGTCAAAGCAGTCAGAGAGGTCATCGTTATCGCCAAGCACAGCCATTTGATAATCCTGACCAGCGAGATACTCCTTTGCAATCACACTGTTATTATAACTCAATCTGCTTGAAGAGGCAAAGAAAATTGCGTGATTTGAATAATTTATTTCAATCCCAAGCACCTTTTCACTTGCCATGATGTATTTAACCTTGAAATCACCAAGAGTATACTCCTTGTCCGCCACCACTTCCACAATGTCAACTCTTGATGACTTTGCCTTGTCAGGCACCATGGCAACTTGAAAGGTCAAACTGTCGAGATACTTTATCGCTTTGCTTGAAAGAGTTGTGTCTGTGACGAAATAGTCAATCCCGTGCTTTCTGACGCAGTCGAAATATGCGTCAAGCATATAGTCCTGATTTTTGTTGAGATTCCCCAGCATTAGCCTCTGTCCGCTGTCGGAGGTTATAATCATCGTTTGGCAAGAGTTGTCAGACACAATGTCAACGCCTTCAAACTTTGGCGGAATTGCACTCAAAACAATGCCTAGCGTCAGCGAAAACAAACCACACGCAACAACTGCACCTTTGACAAGTTTGCTTGAAAGAAGATATCGACTGCAAGCAAACAAAACGATGAAAAATGAAGCAACCACTTCCACTCCAAAAGATTTGAGAGGAACGCGAAGAGAAGAGGACGCAAAAACTTTGGCAACGCCTGCAATAAAATCGATAAAATATTTAAAAGGCACAAAAAGAAAGGACATAAACGGCATTATCGAGCAAATTATCATCACAAGAAGAAGCAAAGGAAACATCACACTGAAAAGCGGAATAACAACAAAATTGGCAAACACTGAAAGCAGATTGTATGACTCGGTAAACAGTGCCAAAAATGGCAATATGCCCAACTGTGCAGATATGCTCATCGCCAAAACCTCACTGCATTTGCGTGGAATTATTTTTGAAATGAGGTCAGTCAAAACTGGAAAGATGAAAAAGATTGTCGCAACGCAAAAGAAACTCATAAGAAAGCCAACATCAAGCGCCGACAAAGGATTTGGCAGAACGATGATAAATCCTGCTATGCCAAGACTTGTCAGCCTGTCATATCGCCTGCCCAAAAGCCTCGCAAGCAAAACCACCAAGCCCATAACCGATGCTCTGACAACCGAAGGCGAAAAACTGCAGAGAAAACAATAGGTCAAAAGCAAAATAAAAGCAATAATGAACTTGACATACTTGTTCGCTTTGAGTTTGTCGAGCAGAAAATATAAACACGCAACCAAAAACCCAATGTGCAGTCCTGAAACAACAAGAATATGCACAATGCCAGCATCACGAAAGTTATTCTTGACCATTTCGTCAATCTCCTGCTTGTCACCAAACAGCATGGCATAGCACACACTGGCGCTTGACTCATCCATTCGCTCATTCAGCATGCTTTTGATATACAATCGATATTTCTCGTCAAGTTTGAGATAGCCTTTTGTCGCCACCACCTTGTCAATGCTCACTGTCGCATTGTAGCCAATGTTGTTTCGAAATGAATAGGTGTTAAAGCCGTCAAGAATTATCAGCCTCGACTGCGTCACATTAGTTACGAAAGAAAGTATATCTCCACTCTTGACACCCTCTAGACCGTTGTTATAAATTCTTAACTGAACATTTCTCACACTCTGCCCATTGATTGTCACGTCTTTAAGTATGGCAACCTGATTTGAGCCATAGTCATAAAGTTGGTCGTCAACTCGTCCAACAACGGCGACTGGCTCAGCATAGTCCTTTCCGCCCCAAACAGCAGTTCCTGCAAAAAACAGCCCATTGCCAGCAAAAAAGAAGGCAAATATGATGAGAAGAAATTTCCACTTCTTCTTCCAAATCAAAAAGGCAGACAAAAGCACAAAACAAACAAGAGCAATCACAAGCGCCTTGACCTCACCGCTGTAAATTCCCCTTGCAAGCGTTATTCCAAAAAGGAGTGCCAAGAAAAAATAAAACACTCTGTGAACAAACTTTCCGCCTTTCATTTTATCTATAATATAACAAATTTTGCCGAAAAAAGAAAGTTATTGGCTTATTTTCGAAAATTTTTTCACTTTTTTATAACTATTTCACATTGTTTTTTTGAAAAGTATTGCACAAATCACCTTTTTGTGATAGAATATATTTAAACAAGGAGTGAATAATCATGAAAAATAAAAAAACTTTGAAAGCAAAAATTTCAGATATGGTCAAAACAATCAAGGCTTGGACATTGGTGACTTTCACAAGAGATAAAAGCCTTAACAATTTCACAAAAGCTGGTGTTGTTATCGGTCTTACAACAACTCCAATCGTTTTCGTTGCCTGCCTTCCAACTGAAAAACCAAATGATAACGAACAAAATTCAAGCGGTGACCAAATTCAAAGTGGTGACAAAAACCCAAGTGGCGACACAAATAAAGACCCAGAAAATCCATCAAATCCAGACAAACCAACTGACCCTACAAAACCAACTGAACCAGAAAAGCCAACCAATCCAACTGACCCAGAAAAACCAGCAATCCCTGGCGATGAGAACTATGACTACCCAACCACAATGGCAGAACTCGAAGCCTCACCAGACAAAATCAAACTCCAACAACTCCTCACAAACTATATTGATGAGAATTTGAAGGAAATGATTGCAGGAATTGGATTTAACTTTTCTACACTTAAAAATACTAAAACAATTGCTTACGATATTGATGTTGAAAATAATAAAATTACAGGGTTTTTCAATACCGTTCGTGAAGAAAAAAATCATCAGTATTATATAACCGAAAGTTATATGAAAGAAGATACAAAAATAAATTTAGTAGAAATCTTGAAATATCAAGCACAAATTGATAATGACGAACTAGATGTTACCGCTCCAAAACCAGCAATTCAAATCAATATCCCAAAAACAAAAAATTTATTTTCAATTGCAATAACAAAAAATCAAAATGAATTTCAACCTTATGCAAAAGATGTTCTTGAAAGTTTAACAGGTGAAAAACATGAAAATGCAGAATATTTTGCTGAAAACATGGGCTCAGCTCCTGCTTTTGGTAGCGGAAACCACCCTATTGTTAGAACAACAAAATTATATAGAGAAGGTAATAAATTTACGATAAATTATATAACAATTATTGCAAAGGACTATAGTTCAATTGGAACAGAAAATGAAAAAGAGTATATTGAAAATAAGAAAGAAAAAATAACTTTTGGCACTGAAAACACATTTTATATTGAAGACATAAAAGAAAAAGAAGATGAAATTATAATGGTTTCAGTAGATAATAAGGAATACGCAATCATAAAAGACAATCAAACATATTTTATTGAACAGTAAGAATGCATTCACTTTGTTAATTCTTGCGTTCCTAAAAATAAAAAGAGCAGAAATGCTCTTTTTTGTTGATTTATTTTGAAAAATAGAGTAAAATAAAGTTATGAGAAAGAAATTTGTCAAACTTTTCAGTTTTTTGATGATATTTTGTTTATCATTCCTCTTTGTCGGTTGTTCTGGGCCGGGAGGAAGTTCTTTCGGTGATGACCTGTTTGAAAAACTTGAAAATGGTGAAATAACAGAAGATGAATTTGCTGACCAAATGAAAGAAAACCTTGACATCCCACTCTATGGCACAAAACTCCTCTACCGCAGTTCTTCTTCCAATATGGGCGATATGGGAACTGACTATCAAGATTATTATTCCAAATTTTCATTATGGCTTTCATATTATTTAATAGCCGAATATGGTTACTATAACTATGGTGCGTTTAACGGACAAAATGTAGTAGACCCTGCCAAATTTATACTTGATGACTCTGAATATATTTATGACACAATTCGATATCAAATTTCTGATGTATCAAAGATTTCTAAAACTCAAAAATTTATTATTGGAGATAACACCGCTCCAAAAGAAACTATTGATGACAAAGATTATACAACAAGTGTATCCACAAACATTAACAACAATTGGAATTGGAGTTTTGATATAAATTCTGCCCCTATATCATATATCAACACAAACCTAGAAGTAGAGCAACCTCATGTTCAATTTATCAATCCAAATACAACTGAGATTTTTTACAATTATAGAAACTACGATATTCCACAATTTAAAACAAATTATCCGGATTATTATAATAATAATCAAATACTCTATAATAACTACCTCACCCAAATGCTTATAAATGAAGATACAAAATATATGACTGATGAGTATGGAAATGAAAAATTAAGAGAAGACATTTTTGAAAATAATATTGAAAAAGCTATAGATGATATAGCAAAAAACAAACTCCAATCTGACATGGTCAAGGCAATTGAATATCTGTTATACTGCTATTCACTTAACTACAAGCCAAACGGAATCACTGTTGATGGGCAAACTGTCAAAATCTATGGTTATAACGAAGTTGATGATGCACTGGAATTTATCAAAGAACGTTTTGACAAGCATGGTGCATATATTGGTTTCTCAGAAGAAAACAAAACACAACTTGTTCAAGATATTCTTAACATTGTGATTGGCGAGAATGCGCAAAAGACAAATGTTGTGGAAGAGAAAACTGACATGATTGCAAATATATACTTTGCTGACCAAACTGCCCTCGACGATAACAAACCTTCTTACATTGAACTTGTTGAAAGTGACACAACACAAACAACAAAAGTTGAAGTTATCCGAAAATACAAAGACACAATCGCAAACATCATTGACATTGCCTACACTTACGTTTCAATCGGTGAAAACACTGAAACTGAGACGCGCGAAGGAAATTCGCTCAACATCAATCAGCGTTATCTCAACTCACAAATGCAAGACCTTTGGGGAAACAATTTCTTCCTCAGCATGAGATTTGACGGTGGCGACGAGTTTGACCCAAAATACATTCCAGCGCGCGAATATCAAAGTGCCCTTCTCATGTTCAGCGAGGAGTTCAGTTTTGACAACATCTATGTTGCTGTGCGCTATGCTGGCAACAACAACTTAACTGAGGGCTATGATTTCAATCAATACATCGAACTTAACGTCAACCTAAATCTCTACATCAACGGAGAATGGAGGCGCTGGGGAAGCGAGCGGTTGAAAGTTCCTGCTGGTGAATTTGATGCAATGGAGTTTGAAATGCAAGAAGGGTTCTCGCAAGTTGCCAAATTCAGCGAGATTGAAACCAAGTATCGCGATGAAAAGTATTCCGACTGGGGATTTTCTGCCGAAGAAGGAATCAAGGTTGGCGCGTTCAAGCCACACGTTGGTGGCGGAATTTTAAGTCAAGGCATGAGTAACTATTCAGGCAAAGTTCAGGTTGGAAAGCCAATTAAACTTCTCGGAACGACTGCTGTTAAGGACTATTTCAAGATTGTCGAGCCAGAAGAGAACGAACTTGAAGCCAATCAGTTCTATTCATCCGCAAGGTTTGCACACGAGAAAATGGTTGGGGCAAACTTATGCGACTATGTTGAGATAACCTACGATGTCATCAAGACATCAGGCGATTTCAACACCAACTATTCCTTCCAAACAGGCATATACATGTTCATGTAAGCGTGCCTTAAGCAAATATTATCAATAGGTTTTAATTAAAATCAATCTTAAAAACACAAAAACCACGGAAAAATTCCGTGGTTTTTTATCTTTATTGCTCTTAATTTTTACTCTTTTGTTTCTTCCTTTATATCTTCTTTTAATTCCTCTTGCTCAATTTTTTCGTTCTCTGTTTTCTCATCAAGTTGTTCTTGGTCCTCACTTGTTTCGGTGTTGTCTGTTTTTGAATCCTCCTCTTTTTTTGGCATTGCAACCACTCCAAAAACAACGAGGATTCCGGCAAGTGCCATAACTATGTTTGACACAAGTTCTTCTTGAACAGAAAAACCAAAACATTTGCCAATTGCATTGATAAGCACAACAAGAGCGCCTGCAAGTGCAGTCCAAAAGCCATATGAACGAATTTTATTCTTCATATCTCTCACCCTCTTTTATATATTCTTTCAACTCACCCACCTCTTCTTTAACATCTTCGATAACTTTCAAATGCTCGGTGAGTTCGCCTATCGTTTTTTGATATTCCTTTTCACGTCTTGCACTATCTTTCAGTTGATAAAAAAACAAAAAGACAAAAAGCACTGCAAAAACGCCATAACTTATCACTATTTTGATAAGTTCATCCCAAAAGTTCACCTTTGTTTCCTTTAAATTTCTTCTCTTTCAAAAACTTTTCCATTTCAGCCTCCTCTATTTGCTGTTGAATTTTCTTTTCAAAACAAACATGTCCAAAATCGAAAACTATCACTTAACTCTCCAAGTATTCAATTTGAAAACTGGTTATTTTTGCTTCGCCGTCGGCACAGATATTCAATTCAAAAACCTCGCCAAGCACGCTTGTTAAGATTGTTTGAGGTTGACTTTTGCCAACAACTGAAATGCTTTTCTTTTGTCTTTCACTTGAGAAAGAAATTGTGCAGTCGTTTTCAGATATCAAATGAATTTTGTTTATCTTTTTAAGTTTTCCTGCTTTGCCAAAGTTTGTTTTAACGCTCCTCCACTCTTTTGGCAAACTTTCATCAAAAAGTTTTCCATTTTTTTCAATTTGTCCAATTTTGTTTTTGCTCTCATCATTAAAACACGCAACCAATTTGCTTTTAAGTGGATTATTTAAAACTGTGAGCGTGCGAACATCCATTCCGCGTGAAATTTCAACCTCGCCACTTGTTTGGTCGTAAACCAAAAGTGCATTATTGACAAAATCTTGATTGTTTTCACATCCGACTTTTTTGCCATCATCAAAGTTTAATCTGCATGCAAGATAATACTTTCCTTCAAAGCAAACGCCAGAAGAATGCTGGTTATCGTCACGCGTTAAAAGGTCATCACATTCAAGTGGCAAACTTTTTGTTGACGTGCCATTGAAAACCTTCAAGCCACTTCTTTCCAAGAAATATATTTTGTCACCTCCTGAAGCAATTGAACCCGGATAAATATATCCGTCCGCTTGATAAAGGTGACTTATTGAAAAGTCCTCTTTTGTGCTGTAAGTTGAAATTTTTGTTATGCCAAAATCGCGAAAAAGGTAAAGATAGTCATTGAAAGATAGGATTTTGTTGAGATTTCCTCGCTCGTCGTTAAATTCAATGTGCTTAGTTTGTTCGTCATTCCATTCCAAAATATTGGTATTGTCCGTGTATACCAAACTTCCTCTTGCACCTTTAGTTATTGCAAAAAGCTTATCATAATGAGTGCATATTGAAATAAGTTTTGGCGCAGACTCAACAGTGAAGTCAAAATTTGCACCAATAACTTTAAGCGGGCTTCCTTCGCCAGAAAAAACCATAACATCTTGCCCCTGATAACGATAAGGACAGCCTATCGGCGTGGAAGTGAAGTCGCAAGGGATTGTCAAAGACAGCAATCTTTCACCAAAAAGATTGTCAAAATGAAAATTATCACTGCAGTTATAATACATCATATAATACTGATTGCTGTCATCAGTTTCATTATGCCATTTGAATGACCAAATGCTGGAAATGTTATCGCCGACCAATTCAACAACTTCTTCTTGTGCCAGGTTTTGTGGCGACTTTGGGCTTTTAAACGCTGTGAAGCCATAGCCATTTTCAAGCCTGCCATTATTGATGCGAAAGTTATAGCAACGCTTGGCCTTTCTTCCGTTTTGAACAAAATCGTCTTTTTCATCATTTGGACAATCTGCAAAAAGGTCATATATAAAAGTTTTTCTCTTTGTTTTAAGTGTGGGCACTTGATTTCTATAAAACATCACACCCACCTCCTCCTTGCAAGAATGGTTGAAGAATTTTTTCTCAATAAAACTTGAAGGCTGTTTTTGAATCTAACTTCAAAAATTTCAGCGTCTTCAAACATTCCTTCGCGCATAAGATATTCTCTTGCAACGCCATAAGCATAAACGCGTTCTGGCAAGTTGTCATAAATTTCATCTTCAAGGTTGACCTCTGCTGGCTGGTATGAATAAGTCACTTTTGCTCTGTTAGCCTGAACCATGAGATAGTCTGGAAAAGCCCTGAATTTCAGTTTTCGACCAAATCTATCTTTGACCATATTGATTTTAAGTGGTTTGAACTTGAATGCTGAGAATGGCAATTTGAAATCTTTTATGTCAAGTTCTTCACTTTCAAGAACTGGCAAAAATTCACTTGCAACTTCGTTTCTGACAAGATTGAAAATTTTTAAAAGTTTTGCAATCCTTTCGTCATCTGGCATTGTTTCAATAAGGTCTGCAATCTCCTCTTCTCCGATAAAACTGCAAGCGAGAGATAAAATATTTTTTACTTTCATGAAAGCGCCTCCTCTAATTTATTTACTTCCTCTTTCAAAACTTTTTTCATCATCATTTCATTTTCTTTGTCAAGTTCGGCGATGATTTTGTCTTTATTTTCAACTCTGGTCCTCAAAGCGTGGTCAATCGTTCGGCAATCCAAAAGCTCAAACGGAACTGTGAAACAATAACTTGAGCCACGCTGTTCACTGCTGTGAACTTCAAACTTTTGTGAATCTGTGTTGTATAAAACAAAATATGACCGGTCTATTTCTTTCAATCTTTCACAGATAAACAAGGCATCAGTCAAAATTTTTAATTTCATAAATCTCCTCCTAAATTGACAAAAAAGGCAAAAATTTGCTTCAAATAGCAAAAAATTTGCCTTTTTGTAATGAAAAAATTTTATTAAGCGTTTTCAGAACCACTGTTTGAAACGTTTACAGTTGTTGAAAATGGATTTGTTACTGTTGATTTGATTCCGCTGATGAGCGCTTGTCCACAAGGCTTATCGCAGATAAGTTCAGCATATTTAACAAGAGTTGCGCTGTAAGTTGGATAGTTTTGATTTTGTTTTAAAATGCGTCCATCTTCGCCTTCAAGCCATTTCCAGTCGCAAAGTTCATGAAGTGTGAAGTCATTTGTGTTTAAGAGATACATTTTGTCGTCATCAACAAATCTGTCAGCAACAACAGGAATGCCGTTGTGAGTGATTGTTTTGTATCCGCCTTCAAGTTCAGTGACATCAACGTTTCTTCTGTAAGCGCCAAGATATTCTTGATATGCTCTTCTAACTGCACTTGATGTTGCAATAAAGTTAATGTTTGAATCGTTATTCATATCAAGGAAGTCAATCGCTTGTTGGATAAGAATGTCAGAGATTTCAGTTGCAGTTGTGCTAACATAAGGGTTAAGCCATTGATAGTCTGACTTTTTAACGCCATAAATCTCAGTTGCTGATGTGTCAAAAATTTTGCCAAGACCAGAAATTTCATAGCCTTTTGAACCTTGAACATAAAGTTTGTGTCCTTGTGCAATTGTTCCAGTGAAAAGTGATGCGTCAAAGTGGAAAGTTTTGTTCACTCTGTCAACATATGTGATTTTAACAATTTGATTTGCGTTAACTTTTGTTTCACCATTATAGATGTCAACAAGCATACCTTCGATAAGGTTGTTAACTTTGTCGCAAACAACTTTGTTTCCGTCAACGGAAGCAACAGTTGCAAGAAGACCACTACCATCGCCATAAAGCATTCTTCCAAGGTTGAAAGCACTTGCCTTAACAAGACCTTCCATTTCGTCTGAAAGAAGGTTTACGAATGCACCAATATTGCTTGCAGATGCTCTTACTGATTTGTCAGAAAGTTCAATCTTGCCATAAAGGTTTTTGAGTTCTGCAACAAATTGAACATATCCGTTTCCAGAAGATGCAGGAAGTTCGCCTGCTTCAGAACCTGCACCAATTCCGCCATTGATTCCGAAAGGTGCAAGTTTTCTTATTTCTTTGCCCCAAACATCTTTGCTTGATCGCTTTATCTTTGCCATGAGTGGATTTGCTTTAACATTAAGTTGATTTGCCACAACATCAAGATAAACATTCTTCAAAGCGTTTTCGGCTGTTTGTAATGTTACCATAATTTTCTCCTATTTTGTGCTTTAAGCACCTTTATTTTTGTTTAATTTTTTCTTTAGAAATGCAACTATTGCACCTAAAGTCTTTTATTTTTTAATTATTTTTTTTCTTTTTTTTGGTGCTTTAAGCACCTTTATTTTTTAATTTGTTTTTTTCGATAGGCAATAATTGCCCACTAACTGAACATTTTGTTCACCAAAACCTTTGCTTCTTGCAGGGTTTTCGGAGCGTCAGGCATAACGCCCGACACTCTTTCCCCTCTTTGAGAAGAAATAACAATTGGTGGTTTTTGTTCTTTTAAAGTTTGCAAATAGTTCTCGATGATGACTTTTTTGATTTCGTCATCAGAAAGGACATATTTGTTTAAGATTGGGTCGTTTGGCTTGATGTCAGACAAGTGATTTGTCACAACACTATTCCAAGCAACTTCGATTGGGTTTGGCAAAGTTTTTAAAGACTGGTCAGAATTGACCTTTTCTTTGATTTCGTCAACAGCCCAAGACGCATCGGAATGCTCTGAAAGGAACTTATTTATTTCCACATCCAAATCAAGTTCAGTTTTTATTTCAGATGTGGAATTTTCAGTTTTATCTTTTTCAAGTTCGCTTATGCGTTGACATTTGCGAGTGAACTCTTTTTCAAGCGTGTTATATGCATCTAACAACGCTTTGGCAGATTTAAATTTGCCAAGTTCACTCATGTCTTTTTGAGAGCCGACCTCGCCACCGGCTCTTTCTTCAATCTCCGTGCCCACGGAATCTGCCTGCATTATGGTCGGTTGTTCTCTGTTTTCTTCCATTACTATACCTCCTTAGCCTTTTTATGCTCTCGCACATGGCTTAAAAATTTTTCTTCCAAGTTTTTATCTTTTGAAACTGCTTTTTCATAGTCATTTCCAAGCATAAATGCAATATGCTCATTGATATGAAGTTCGTGGTCATCAATCTCACTGATGGCAACGCTTTCGCCACCAAGAAGTCTGATGTTTTCATTGTCAGCCTTTTTGATGTGAAGTTCGTTGAGGTCTTGCGCATTTTCCCAGACGCCCAGTCCAAGACTTTCGAGAACTTTATATTTCATTCGCTTTGACAATTTGCCATTTTCATCGCTAAGCACACCAGAGTTTAACAATGCAAACACCATTTCTCTTTTTTGAGTGAGGGTTTGAGTTGAATCATTCATTGTTTCAATTTCAACATCGTCACTTGAAATGTCATTTGAATTGAAATAGAAAAGTTCAATCTGACCATTATCGCCAGCAATACGTGCAATTCTTGGGAAAAGTGCATATTGTTTATATAACCTCAAAATTCTTTTTGAAATTTCTTTATAGCATGACTTAATGCTTTCAATGGTTGAATTAAGCCTTATTTCATCTTGACCAATCAAAAGTTCAAGCGTGACACCTGAAAGGTTTGATGAAACATATTCTGAGCCCAAAGTTTCGCTTATGCCACCAATTTTATAAAACTCTTCATTCAGTCTTTTCTCTTCTTCATTGAAATCTGCCGGAAGTGTTTGAGTTTGAAGATACTTTGGTTCGCTTGAACCCTGTCTATAAACCAAAACCTTGCCTGGACACAAACCTTCATCTTCAAGATTATCAAGGTCAACTGAACCATCTTCAACTGAAAGCACTCCCAGTGAAAGCCTGTTGATGAACTCATGCTTGCGATTTTTTACCGCGTTATATGCACGCTGAACAGGAATGATTCTTTCAATCACGCTTGCTCCCCAGAAACATGCAGGCTGTTCAATGCTGATTTGCTTGACAAAAGGCAGGTCGCGCTTGCCATCTTCACCACAGAAATATGGGAGCGAGCCATCATAGACAACTCTTTTTCCGGCAATAATTATCAATCTGCCTTCTGGAAAATCTTTGTTTGGTCTTATGTATTTCTCAATCACGAGCGCACTGTCTTCTCTCACACTTTCAATAACCTTAGTTGCCATGCCATTGAATCCAAGACCTGCCATGCCTGCTGTCACACTGTCAAGTGCGAATGTGTTCAAACGTTCACTTTCAACTTCGATGCCATACATATCTTTTATTTCAGCAAGAGTGTATGCTCTGGCATGGATTATGCTTTGGCAATCATCAATTGTTTCGCACGTGTTTGAATCGGGATAAATTTCAAAAGGACTGCAAACTGAAATGTCAATTTCGCCACCACGAATTTCAAGTCCGTCTTCATCCAAACCAACAAGTTGTCCGGCATTTGGATTCCAGTTGACTTTATAGAAACTTGTTCCACAGACTTCACTCCACTTTATTGCTTGGTTTATCTTTGCAGGAAGGCCAAGTTTGTTTCCAACTGAATTTAAAATCTTGTTTGAAATCTTTGCTGTTTGCTTGTCGCGCTCATCATTCGTTGCTGGCAAAACATGAACCTGTTGTTTTATTTTTGATAACTTTGCAAAACGAATATCAAATATCGGTGCAATATGGTTAAAAACTTCTCTCTCCTGCCAAAAAAACTGTTTGTCTGTTTCTTCAACCAGTCCGCCATATCCAACATCGCAATATTGATTTCCCATAAGATAGTTCATATTTAATTGCCAAATTGTGTCAAAACTGCGTCTTGCATCGGCACGAGCATGAAAATCTCTCATAACCTCTTCAACGATTTTTCTGTTTTCTTTGCTGTCTTCTCTTTTTGCTTTAATGTTTTCTCTTATCATTTTTCTCTCCTCAACTTTTGTTTGGTTTTAAATGGGCTTTCAATACCCTTTGGTGTTTGCAATTTTGCAATTGACTCATACATTCCTTTCATGCAACTATCACAAAAAGACAGGTCACGCCTTATAATTCCCTTTGTTGAAAAGGAATACTTTGCCAAATTGTTGCAACCATAAAAGTCACACTTGGTCAAATATTTGCATTCTCTAATTTCCACCTTCTTCCTCCTTAATAGTTTGTAAAAGTCGCTCTTTTTCCTTTTCAAGTTCTTGGTCAGACATGCCAGCAAGTTCATCAACGTAGGTTTTATAATACTTTTCAAAAAGGACCTTGATTGCCGAAATGTCAGGGCTGAAATGTTTTTTTGTCACCTTTTTCTTAATAAGTTTTGTCGACCCATCGTCGTCAGTGGCATATTCTTCAACAACTTCGTCAGCCGAATAACCCAACGCTTTTTTAAGAAGCGCTTTTCGAATTCTTTCTTCCTCCTCCATAAACTTAAAAACTCCTGCTTTGCAACTTTTGACAATATATTAACCCACAAAAAACGCCAAAACAAGTTTGACTGCCATTTTTTTTGAAAAGTTTGCACACAAAATGAAAAGCAAACTAAACTGATATTGTAGAGGTCAAAAAAACAATGGATAAATTCTTAGAGTTTAATGATGTAAGTTATTTCTATCAAACAAAAGAAAGTGAAATTCAGGCACTTAACCGTTTATCATTTGATATCGCAAGTTGTGAATTCGCATCTTTGGTTGGCCCTAGCGGTTGCGGAAAAACCACCATCTTGTCACTTATAGCCGGACTTCTGTCTGCTTCAGAAGGCGAAATCCTTTTGGACGGAAAAAAGATTGAAAAAAATGATTCTCGAATTGGATATATGTTCCAACGCGACCATCTTTTCGAATGGCGAACAATTTGGCAAAATATAACTTTGGGACTTGAAATACAAAAGAAAAAGAAAGATGAAAAAATGCTCGCGCTTTGCGAAGAACTTTTAAAGAAATATGACCTTTACAACTTCAAAAACAAAAAACCTCGTCAACTTAGTGGCGGGATGCGTCAGCGCGTTGCTCTTATAAGAACACTTGCTCTTCAGCCAAAACTTCTGTTGCTTGACGAACCCTTCTCTGCGCTTGACTTCCAAACAAGGCTTAAAGTCTGTGACGATGTTTTTGAGATAATCAAAAATGAAAAAAAGACAGCACTTCTTGTCACACATGACATTTCAGAAGCACTGTCAATGTCAGATAAAGTGATAATTCTCACTTCCAGACCAGCATCTGTCAAAGAGGTTATGAAACTAAATTTCGCAGAGCCGACACCACTAAAAAGACGAGAAGATAAAGATTTTGGCAAAAATTTTGATAAGATTTGGAGAAATCTGACCTAATGAAAAAAACAAACTACTCAAAAGCACATGCAAGATATATTAAAAAACTTAAAAAAGAAAAGGCTCTTGTTGCCTTTTGGCAAGTTTTCGTTTTTATTGCTTTTCTCGGAACATGGGAATTGTTCTCATCCGTCGGCGTCCTAGACCCCTTCTTCTTTTCCAGTCCTTCAAGGATAGCCACCACACTTGCAAGCCTTGCAACATCTGGCAATCTTTGGATTCATATTTGGACATCACTTTATGAAACCGTTCTCGGATTTATCATTGCCATAGTCCTTGGAACAATCATTGCAATCTTGCTTTGGTGGAGCGAGAGGTTAAGAAAGATTTTTGAACCTTATCTTATCATCCTCAACTCTCTGCCAAAAATCGCACTCGGCCCACTTATCGTTTTATGGGTAGGCTCGGGCACAGGTGCAACAATTGTTATGTGTGTGCTGATTTGCATAATTATCACCACAATGTCAATGCTTGGTGCATTCATCTCATGTGAGCAAGATAAAATAATGCTTATGAAATCAATGCACGCAAACAAATTTCAAATTCTTTTCAAACTTATTCTTCCTCACTCACTGCCCGAGTTCATTTCAGTTCTCAAAATAAATGTGGGACTGAGTTGGGTGGGCACAATCATGGGTGAATACCTTTCAAGCAAGGCAGGACTTGGCTATCTGATAAACTACGGAAGCCAAATGCTTCAACTCGACATCGTCATGACCAGCATTGTCTTACTTTGTGTCCTTGCGGGCGGAATGTATCTTTGTGTAAGCCCTCTTGAAAAACGGTATAAAAAATAAATCACACAGAAGAAAAACCGCCAAAACACTGGTCAGTGGATAAAGAAGGGAAACAATGTTTCCAAATCCACCAGCGCTTATTACAAGCGGAAGAATAACACTTGTGACGCCCACAAAATTATTTCTGCACAGCCCTCTCACAGAACCAGATGAGGCGAACACAAGTGAGAAAAGCGTTGTTACACAGCCAAGCAAAATCATTGCTTGCATCACGATAGACCAAGGTCTATCAAACAGCGACAAAAGTGGCATATCTTGTGAAAAAACATCTTTGTTTTGAAGTAACACCAGATTTGCAAAAAGCAAAATCACAAAAAGCGCGAGAGCTGATAAAAAAGATACTCGTGCTTTTTGGCTTTTATTTAATCCTTTCCCAAGTTTTGCAAGCACAATACATGAGTTTGACGTGTTCAAAAGCACATAAAGCAAACAATAAAAAACGCCCCAAGATGAAAAACTTGTCGACATCGAGATTTGCATGTTTGAAAAATTTGTTGCACATATGAGTCCGATAATAAGCACAATCACCATGACTGGCACAAGCAAAAAATTGGCTTTTTCAAGTCCGCCTAAACCTTTTTTAATGATAAAAAAGCAGAAGAATAATATAACGCCCAAAACAAAAAATCTGATTAAGGCTGGAAGAGGCGACAACAATTCTGTACAACCTGCAATCATGGCTGACGACAAAATCGTGCATATGAGAAAATTGATAACATTTGAAAATTTTGAATTTTTCAATTTCTCATCGGCTTTATCCCCGTTTTTTAAGAAAAAATTAAAAAGAAGCCAAAACAAAAAAAATGCTATCACGATGCACGGAAAAGAAAACACACCAAAGCGCGAAAAGAAAACAACAATCTCCTTTCCGCTCATAAAGCCTGAGCCAATTACTGTGCCAATAATCACAAGTATCGCTGAAAAAACTTTCATCTGTTTTATTTTATTAACGCGCAAAACAAAAAAGAAATAAAAAAGAAAAAATAAATTCAATTCAACAAAAAGAGGAAGAAAATGATATATAATTCATCAACCTATCGCGCCGGCAATTATATCGACCTTCATGGCTGTTGCGGATGGTCAAATTGCAACTGTTCTCACTCACCTTGCTGTTGTCCACCAGAGTTTAATTGCTCTTGCCCAAACTGTCAACAAAATTGTGGTTTCCCGCCTTGCCAATCCCCTTGCTTCTGTCCGCCACCATATAATCACTGCCAACCAAATTGCAATTGCCCATCTTGCTTACCATGTATGCAGTGCCCACCAATGCATTGCCATTCAAACTATGGCGGATGTGGATGCGTGAACTTTTCAATTCCCTGCGGAGCAATCTACTTTCTCGCTGGCTATATGCTAAACAGACGATGTGACTAAATAAAAAACACCTAAAATTTAGGTGTTTTTTTTATTTTACTTTCTCTCATCTTCTTCTTCAAGTTTTGCTAGGTTTTCTGCAATTCGCGCGAGTCTGTTTTTCGCCTCAATGAAAAACTCCAATGGGGTTATATGTTGATAACTTTCTTTATAAACCGACTCACTTGTTATATCGCCTTGATAGCAAGAATCTTTTAAGTCACAAATCAATTTGCCCCAATCAATATTGCCATCATATGGCAACAAGTGTTGGTCAGCAGTTCCGTCATTATCGTGCAAATGCACACATGCAATCTTGTTTTTGAATTTGTCAAAATTAAAAGAATCTTTAAAATAAACGTGATTATGACCACTATCTAGACAAACTTTCAAATTCGGACTTTTGATATGGTCGCAAATAAACTCAATATACCCTGGCCAAACAGTGTTTTCAAGTGCAACCTCAATTCCAAGTTTTTCCGCATGGTCAAGAAGTTTTCTCATTCTCGCGATTGCTATATCTGACATTGGCGATTGACGATTGCTTTTGGTGATGTGCATACACACCATCTTTATTCCGTCTGATGCAACAATGTCAAGGTCTTTGATATAGTCATTTATAAGCTCGTCACCTGCTTCGCCCTCTTCCCAAAGCGTTGCAATGCCTTGATTAACACGATAAACCTAGATGAACAAAAGAAACTTCCAAGTTGTTTTCTCGGATTAGGTTTAGATACTTTCGATACCCCACACCACTCAGATGTTCATTTTGAAAAGACATAAAAACTTTTTTAAAACCCGCCTCAGCGATAAGTTTGACACTTTCCTCATTTGAAAAGCCGTGATTCATTGGTTTTTCTTCGCACCTTACGCCTATTGCTAAATCTCTCAATTTTCTCCTCCTCGTGACAATAAAATTTAAAATTAAAAAACTATATTTTTCTTACAATTCTTTTAAAAGTGATTTTAAATACTCAAAACTGCTTTCAAAAGTTTTTGGGTCTTCAACGTCACAGCCAGCCTCTTTCAAAATGTTGATTGGCGTATCTTTTCCGCCAGAAGATAGGAAGCCAAGATAGCGCTCAACAGCACCTTCCTCGCCTTTCAAAATGCTGTTTGTGAAATACATTGCACACAAAAGTCCAACCGCATATTTGTAAACATAGAATGATGTGAAGAAGTGAGGAATCCTAGCCCATTCATATTGAATTTCTTTGACAAGTTTGACTCTCTTGCCAAAATATGTCTTATTTAGGTCAAAATAAAGTTCATTGAGTGTGTCTTTTGTGACAGGCTTATTCTCTTCAATAAGCGCGTGCGCTCTCTCTTCAAACTCAGCAAACATAGTCTGGCGGAAAATTGTTGCTTTTGCGTCATCAAAAATGATATTTGCAAGCGCGCTACGCTCCTTCTTGTCTGTTGTGTTGTTTAATAAATGGTGAATGAGAAGCATTTCATTTGTGGTGCTTGCAATTTCTGCGACAAAAATCATTATGTCAGTTTTTGGCTCTGGTTGATTTTTGTTTGAAAAATATGAGTGCATAGCGTGACCAAGTTCATGCGCGAGTGTTGTAACTGAGTCATAAGTTCCATTAAAATTTGTCAGAACGAGTGGATGACGCAGATAGCCACAAATTTCATATGCACCACTACGCTTGTTCTCATTTGGCATAGCATCAATCCAACGTTCATCATAAGCACGTTGTATTAGCGAAACATATTCTTCGCCAAGAGGCGCAACTGCATTTTTTATAAGTTCAATTGCCTCTTCAAAAGTATATTTCTTTGAAAAAGCTTTGTTCATTGGCGCAGAAGCGTCATAGATGTAAAAATCTTTCAATCCCAATTTCTTTTTCTTGATTTCAAAATATTTGAATAGAATTGGCAGGTTTTCACGAACTGCTTTGATAAGACTTGAATACACCTGCTTTGTTACATCCTCTTCGTCAAGCGCACAAGCAAGTGCCGAATCAAACTTTCTCGCACGAGCCATATAGCAGTCTTTTTTAAGATAGCCAACATAATTGTTTGCAAGAAAGTCAATGTTGTCGCCATACTTTTTGTGTGTTTCAATAATGCAGTTTTTGCGAAGTTCTCTGTCTTTGTCACGAAGATAAAGTCCATAAAGTGAATTGTCAAGTTTGTGCATTTTGCCCTTGCTGTCTTTAATGTCATCAAACTTCAAATTCACATCTGTGAATTTTTTCATGTTTGAATAAAAAGTGCCAAAGAAATTCACACCTGACAAAAAATTTTCGACCTCTGGATGAAGAATGTGCTTTTTATATGACTTTATGTCCTTGAAATATTTGTCATAATCCTTGAAAGCTTTGTCAGCAATGATGTCATCAAGAAGTTCATCGCTGAGTGCATATATTTCATTATCCACAAAAACAGTTCGCTCGCTTAGTTTTTGACCAAGAAAGGAAAGATGCTCGTTCATCTCATTGGCTTTGCGATCGGACAAGTCTGTGTTCAGCCTTGAATTGCAATATATTCCGGCGTCACTTCCGAGTTGGTCGAGAGTTTTTGACTCTTTCAGATACGCCAAAATATCCTTTTTGTTGTTGAGTTTTCCTTTAAATTTTTCAATTTTTGGAATCAAACTTTCAATTTTTTTGCATTTTTCATAGAAATCTTCATCGCTTGTGCAGTATTCTGATAAATCCCATTTATATTTTTCAGCAATATCTTTTCTCTTTTTCATACTCTCTCCCTTTGCTATTTAATTATTAACACCATTTTGCAAAATCAGTCAATTAATAAAGTGCCTAAAACATATTATCGTCCACAGTGCTTACGGATATTAAACCTGCTCCAAGGCTCGCTTTCCTCATCAGGCGGACATGCGAACACCATTTTTTCTTTTGTGGTTGGATGGATAAATTCCAGTCTTCCCGCCCAAAGCCCAATGTTTTTGCTTGGAATGAATTTACTGCGAGCATATCTGTGGTCTGCAACAAGAGGATTTCCAATTCCAGCAAACTGAACACGAATTTGATGACTTCTTCCAGTTATTATATTAACAGAAAGCAGGCTTGTTTCACCATCTGTTTCAAGGACTTTGTAATTAAGTTCCGCCCTCTTTGCCCCCTCTTCACCTTGTGGCACAATGCGAACCATATTTTGCTTTTCGTCCTTTTTGAGATAATGAACAAGCGTTCCGCTCTTCATCTGTGGCACGCCAGCGCAAACGGCATAATATGTCTTTTTCATTTGTCCGTTTTTTATTTCTTCACAAAGCCTTGATGCCGACTTTGAATTTCGAGCAAACACCATAAGCCCGCCAGTCACTCTGTCCAGCCTATGAACAAGCCCAATGAATGCCTCACCTGGCTTATTATATTTTTCCTTGATAAAAGCCTTAACCTCACTTAAAAGGTCAACATCTCCGCTTTCGTCTGCCTGTGATGGCATGTTGTGAGGCTTAATCACCACCACAACTTGATTGTCGTCATAAATTATGTTTAATTTTTCGTTCATATTTTCGTCCTTTATAATTTTTTACTTGCAGTTATAATCATGAGTCCAAATGCATAGATAGTAGCATTTTTATTTTCTTTTACTATTTCATTGTCGTCAATTTTAAAACCTGCATTTTTCAACAAACTTTCAACTTTATCTGACGTTAAATAGTTATAATAAACTTTCAAGTTTTCATCGAATTCTTCTGTCAAAATCTGCTCACCCTCTTCTCTTGGAATTTCCAAAAGTATGCAAATTTTTCCGTCATCTTCAAGATATTTTAAAAAATTTTTAAATATATGTATTATATCTTCATCTGGTAAATGAAAAAGCACATTTTTTAGAAAAATCCCATTAAATTTTTCTTTTGATTTAAAATCGCAAATATCTTCTTCTATAAAATGAATTTTAGGATAATTTTTCTTTGCAATGTTTAATAATTTTTTTGAAAAGTCCACTCCTGTCACTTCAAATGCACTTTGATAAAAATAGTTTGAAAAAATTCCGTGTCCGCAACCAACATCCAAAACTTTTTTGCCAGTTAAAGAACTTATAAATTTATCAATATATGGTTTATAAAAATCAAGTTCAGAGCAATTTCTCACATATGTTTCAGCAATTGCATTATAATCTTCTTTTACAAGTTGTCGCTTTTGCCTGTTTGTATATTTCATAAATACCACCATTTTAAAATAATAAAAGAAGTTTTTTGCGATGCGAAGATAAGCTCACTTACTGAGTATCGCAAAACAATTTTCTTTTGCGGACTTTTCTTTAAAAGAAAAGTCAGTTAAAACACCTTCAAGCCTCTTGCTCCGCATGGCAAGATGATTCCTTCTTCTGTTTCCAGTCCAATTTCATCACTGTCAATGTTGCCTTTGCCGAAAACCAGTGACAAAATGTTTGTTAGAACGCCTGGTTGCAAGCCTGTTGTGTATGAAGAAATAAGCACAAAGAGAGGATTGTCTGACAAAACCTTTTTAGATAATTCCACAAAGTCATGAAGGCTGTTTTCAATCTTCCACATCTCGCCATTTGTGCCACGTCCATAACTTGGAGGATCCATAATAATGGCGTCATAGCGATTGCCACGGCGAATCTCCCTTTCAATAAACTTTTGGCAATCGTCAACAATATATCGAATGCTCGTGATTCCATTGAGCCCTGCATTTTCTTTTGCCCGCTCAACCATACCTTTGCTTGCATCCACATGCGTCACTTGTGCGCCCGCTTTTGCGCACACAACCGACGCACCGCCAGTGTAAGCAAAAAGGTTTAAAACTTTGATTGGTCTGTTTGCCTTTTCAATCAGTTTTGTCAAATCTGCCCAGTTGACTGCTTGTTCTGGAAAAAGACCGGTGTGCTTAAAGCCCATGGGCTTGATAGAAAACTTGATACCTTTCCAAGAAATCACCCATTCCTCTTTCATTGGTTTTAAGTATTCCCACCTTCCGCCACCTGTGCTTTCACGCTTATAATGTGCATAAAGCTGTTTGCAGTCTTTTAATGGCTTTTTTGCATGCCAAATAACTTGTGGGTCAGGTCTTAACAAAATATACTCTCCCCACCTTTCAAGTTTTTCGCCGTCACCTGTTGCCAAAACAACATAATCTTTCCAGTCTTTTGCAGTTTTCAATGTTCACTCCTAAAATCTCTTAATTTCATTTTAACAAAAAACTAAACAAAAAGCAATTTAATTGCAAAAATATAATTATTTTTTTACACAACAAAAAAAAGGCGAACAATTCACCTTTTTGATTTATTAGTCTATTTTTTAAAGCATTTTTTCTTTACTTTCCGCATTCTGATAAAGCGTGCGATAAAAATCATTATTTTCAAGAAGTTCTTCATGCTTGCCTTGACCGATAATTTTGCCTTTGTCAAGCAGGTATATGCAGTCTGCATACGTTATGGTTGAAAGCCTGTGTGCAATCAAAATGATTGTCACTTTGTTTTTAAGTTTTTCAATCACTTTCATGATTTCTTTTTGAGAAGAATTGTCAAGAGCGCTTGTTGCCTCATCAAAAATCATTATTTTAACATCACGTGCAAGCGCTCTTGCAATGCAAATCTTCTGCCTCTGCCCACCAGAAAACTGACAGCCATTTTCACCGATAATACTATCAAGACCGAGTGGTAACTTTTTCACATGATTCAAAATGTCAGTTTGCTTGCAAAGTTCATATATTTCTTCGTCAGTGATATCAGGCTTAATCAACTTAAAATTATCACGAATTGAAATATTAAAGATATATGGGAACTGATTGACAACTGCAATATTTTCTTTAACAAACTCTTTGCTAAGCTCTTCAATCGGCACATCATCAAAAAGAATTTGGCCTGAATTTTTGTAATATAAATGTGCAATGAGGCTGATGATTGTTGACTTTCCGCACCCACTTTCTCCAACAAAAGCAACTGTCTGCTTTGGCAAAATTTCAAAACTTGCATTCTTTAAAACTTTCTTATCTTTACCATAATTGAAAGTAACATTTTTAAAGGTGATTTTTCCTGAAAAATTTTCAATAGTTTTATCGCCATAATAATCTTCTTCATAGATGCTTGGGTCGGCTATTTTAAAAATTCGCATTGCATGGACTTCGGCTGTTCCAATATTGATTTGAAGGTCACCAAAAATCTGTGCAAAGTCAAGCATATGGTCTTTATACAAAAAGCAGGTGTAGAAAATTAGTGGCGTCAAACTTTCCATGCGAAGAAAATACACGCAAAGGAAGATGAAAAAGAAATTGCACACGAACTGAATAATTTTTGAAATTTCAACAAGAGTTATTCCGACATACCACTCGTGATTGTCTTTTTTAACAAAATCTCTTTGGTCTTTTTCTATTGTTTGAAGAGTTGAATCAGTGCAATTGAGTGTTTTGATATCTTTAACTCCTCGAATAATTTCAATAATTTTCGAATTGACCTTTTCAATTGAACGTCTAACATCTGGTTTTAGTTTAGTTAAATAATGAACGCGAACTGAATAAGCAATTATTGTGAGTAAAATAGTTCCAACCAAAAATAGTCCAAGATAATAGTTTAAGAAGAAAATGTAAATCACATATGCAAACTTGCTTATAAGATTAACAACTTTGGTTGTGAACGCTTGAAATTCTTTTGAAATGTGGTCAATATCAGATGTCAGGCGAGTGACAATAACGCCACTGCCCATAACGTCATAACTTTTCATTTGAATGTCGAGTGATTTTCTTAAGATATACTGCTGAATGTCAATTTTTGAGCGGTTTTCTACTTGCTTATAGAAATATGTGTTAAGAATTGATAAAAGAGCGCTGAAAGTGGTTATACCAAGCGAAATTCCAGCATTGATAAGCGCGCCTTTAAAATCACCGCTTTCCATAATGCATGCGATTGTCTTTGCAATAAACATTGCATCAAAAAAGCTTATGCATGCTTTGATCAAAAGCACAATAACATACAACCCAAGAAAGACCCAGTGCTTTTTATAAAACTTTAAAAGCGTTCTGAGCCCGATATACTTTTTTTCTTTCTTCTTTCCGAACTTTTGCTTTTGTGAAACTATTTCCATTTTTTCCTCTTTGTTATATATTTTTCCTTTGCGCTCGGAAGTTTCAAGTTTTGGCAGTTAAGCCAAAACTTGACCAACAAATTTCGAATGCAATTTGTTGGAGCGGAAAGCGCGACGGTCGCAAGCGAAACCGCTTGCACCTTGCACTTTCCGCCGCTTCCGAGCTCACACATATTCTACCAAATCCCCCCCCCCGCGTCAAGTGAAAACCTATGAAATTTTTATTTTTCAACTTCAAAACTCCAATCAATATCTTTTTCATAAAATCCATTATCAAACAATTCTTTATAGAACTTAATTTTCTTAACATCACTTTTTTTAATTGCCATTCGTTTGGCATGATTAAGAAAACAGCATAACATCACAAATTTAATTTGTCCGTCAAGGCGCTTAGGAAGCTTTTCTCCATAAACACCTTGTAAATAACCTTTTAAAAATCCTTTATTTATAGGTGTAGTATTAGAAAAGAATTTGTCTGAGATATTGTATCTGAAATTCACAATTTCGTAACCAATGCAATAACTCTCATTGTCGGCTATGTAAAAATCTTCACCTGTTTTTGATAAGACGTTAGCAAACTTTAAATCTGCATGAGTCAAATGCATAGGTTCATCTTTAAAATGCTTTTTAAATTTATTAAGAAGTTTTATAATTTCTTTTTTATCGCAAGGAATTTGATTTTTAATATTGCTTGAATATGCTATCTCGATATTTTCATAATTTTTCTTCATAATATCTTCAATAGTAACAATATGGTAAAGACTTTCATCTTTCAATTCCCAAATTGGTTTAAAAGCTTCCGCAACTTTTATTCCACATTTCACGCCACTTTCAAAATCGTTTTCATCAAAAAATTTATCCCATTCTTTGCCGTCAATAAATTCAAATAGAACAAACATTTTTTCACAAGATGCTTTTCCACTGCAATATATTTTTGGAGTTGGAATTTTTGATTTTGCGAGAATATTATATTTTTTTAAACGTAAGCCTAGTTTTTCTTCACTTCCTTCCATAATTTTAAGAAAATATTTTTTATGTCCTTTTGTGCATTTAAAAACTAAATTATGGTCGTCATAACTTCCGTCAACGACTTCAAACTTTGCACCTTTTATAAGCCTGCAAACGTTTGGTTTAAAATTAATTAACCTCTCAGTTATATCAACTTGTCCATTTTTTACATATTTTTCAATGATTTCAATATATTTTTCTGCTTTTTCAAAGTTATCTTTTTCTATATACTTTTTAATTTCTCTAAAAGCCATCATTGCAAACATGCAATTAATTGCACTTAGAACTCGCTCTGGAACATTGAACTGAAAATATCCTTCCATGTATCCACTTGAAAAAGATAGATACTTTTCAATTAAATCCGCATCACCTGAAACCAGTCCCCATCTTAAAGCGGTTGAAAATTCAAAATGTTTAATTTGTTCAAAATCAACTGCAACAAGTTTGTTTTCATTTGTTATCATAAAATTTTTAGGCTTTATATCTGTGCAACCAAAGCACATCAAACTGTTTTTGATGTCTGATAAATTGTTTTCAAAATAATCTTTCAAATCAAGAAAAGTTTTTTTACTTTTTGAAGTGAGTTTATCAAGACCTTTGCACCTTTCGTCAAATTCTCTTTCAACTCTTTCATGCTTTTCATTAAAAATTTCAAGAGCTTTTTTATCAACTTTTTTATCTTTAAAGTCCTTTCTGAAATTGCTATATTTCTCGCCAAGCTTGAATCCATATTCATATATACCCTTTGTTGATTTTACAAAAAATTGGTCGAATAAATCTTTTCCCTCAACAAATTCTTCAATGATAAAACTAAACCCATCAAGATTTTGTCCAACCTCAATGACTTTTGCGTGAGGAATTGAATAGCTTGTTAAAAACTCTTCAATATCACTTCTGATATTGCTATCTTTAATTTTTATAAAATATCTTTTGCCGTCTTTTGTGAAAAAGTATTTTTTAGCAGAAGAATACCCTCCTGTGCACTCTTCAAAATCAGTCGCACCTTCGAGAAAATGTATTCCTTCAAAATCTTTCATCATTTGCCTCCAAAATTTCTGTAATCATTATATCATGTCAAGAAGCAATCTACTATTATAAATTTCTTATAATAATATAAAAAAAACTTATATCAAATTTTAATAAATTTTGCAATTTGTTTTGCAAGTTTATCAGAACTATTATAGCAAGCCATAAGGTTTCTTTCAACCTTTGGGAAGTCTATCACTTCAACAGTTTTTAAATGAAATTTGTTTGCAATTTCTTGCGGAAGTAGACCAATTCCAACACCTTCTTTGATAAGTGAAAGAACTGTTGAATCATCACCGCAAGTCATTGTGCTGGCAAACGAATATTGCATCCAAGAGCTATCTCTTCGACCATCTCTTCTTTTTATCAAAATGATAAACTTGTTAAGCTCTTCAATGGTCATCTTGTCCTTTAAATTAAAAAACTGTGGATTATATGCCATTTTATAATGCAACTTTTTTATCAATTTATTTTCAATTTCCTTTGAGTAAAAATCGGTTGAAGTTTTCAAAACTGCAAGGTTTGCTTGATTGTTTTGCAAACCTTTAACTATTTCAGGTTCTCTTATTCTTTCCACAAATTCAAAATTTATTTGAGGAAAGTTTTTAACAATTTCGTTAATATTTTCTGTTATACAAAAATTAAAACAGGATTTTGAGATTGCAATTTTAAAAGTTGAGTTTGCCTCCAATAGAGCATTCTTTTTTGTTTCTATAACTGCTTGTTTCAAAGCATTGACCCCTTGCAAAGCTTTTTCATAGAGAATCTTCCCTTCCTCTGTAAGCACAATTCCCCTTGTGTTACGATTAAACAGTTTCACTTCAAGTTCCTCTTCAAGATTTTTCATTGCTTGACTTAAAGCTGATTGACTTATCTGCAAAGAACGAGCCGATTTTGAAATGCTTCCATGCTTTGCCACATTGACAAAATATTTTATATAATTTAGATTGTAATTATTTATATTTTCCATGTTTGAATTTCCTTTTTTCAATTTTATCAAAAAAAGGTGGAATTTTCACCTTTTTTTGTGAGTTTTTCACCTTTTTTTAATGTAAATTGTGATATTTTCGCCATTAACAGAAAGTTGAGCGCTGTTTGTGCCATTTGTGCCAACAGAAAAACTGTCTGCAAGAAGGGTCTTTTTGAAAGAAGTTTGATTTTTGTTTAGAATTTCAATAAATTCTTTATCACCCTCAACTTGAATTTCTATATGGTTGACAACTTCAAAGCCACTATCTTTTCTGAGGTTTTGCACCTTGCTGACAAACTCATTGATCATACCTTTTTCAATAAGGTCATCACTAAGTGTTGTGTCAAGTACAACAGTGAAAACGCCATCGCTCTCTGATGAATAGCCTTCTTTGTTTTTAAGAGAAATTAGAAGGTCATCTTGATAGATTTCAACCTTTTCTCCATTTGTTTCAAAAGTCAAAGCCTCACCTTTTTTAACTTTGGCAACCGCTTCATTTGGATTAACTTTGCCGAGATATTCTCTTATAGCACCCAAAAGTTTGCCATATTTTGGCCCAAGCGTTTTGAGTTGAGGTTTGAGTTCATATGAAACATACTCATCAGCGTCATGCAAGATTTCAACGCTCTCAACATTGAGTTCGTCTTCAATCAGCATAACAAGGCCTTTGTCAAGAGTCAACTTATCAGTTGAACAAATGATAACCTTTGAAAGTGGCTGACGGTTTTTAACTCCACTTGCTGAACGGCAAGCTCTTCCTAGAAGAACAATTCTAAGAACTTTTTCCATACCCTCGTTAAGTTTAGTATCAATCATACTCTCATCACAAACTGGATATGAGCAGAAATGCACACTCTCTGGCGCATTTTTGTCGAGCGAACGAACAAGATTTTGATAAATCTCTTCTGCAATGAAAGGCACAAAAGGAGCGATAAGTTTAGATAGCCCAACAAGCACTTCATAGAGCGTCTTGTAAGCAGAAATTTTATCCTCACTTTCCTCACTACCCCAAAATCTTTCACGCGAACGGCGAACATACCAGTTGGAAAGGTTATCCACAAACTCAGTGATTGCACGAGAAGGCGTGACAGTGTCATACCTTTCAAGACTTTCGTCAACGAGCTTTACAAGTGCGTTATATTCCGACAAAAGCCACTTATCAAGGAAAGAAAGCTTGCATTTTTTGAGGTCATATTTGGTCGGATCAATCTTATCAATCTCAGCATACAGCACGTAGAACGCATACACATTCCAAAGTGTGCCCATAAATTTGCGTTGAAGCTCAATGAGGTTATTTTCATTAAACGCAATGCCTTGACCTGCCAAACAGTTATTGTAGAAATACCATCTTAATCCGTCAGCGCCTTCATTGTCCAAAATCTTCCAAGGATCAATACCATTGCCAAGAGATTTGCTCATTTTCAGACCATGTTCGTCGAGAACAAGACCCAAAAGGTTGCAAGCTTTATATGAAGGCTTGTCAAAAACAGCAGTGTTAACCGCTTGAAGAGTGTAGAACCAGCCACGAGTTTGGTCAATCGCCTCACTAATATAGTCTGCAGGGAAAGATTTTTCAAAAACTTCCTTGTTTTCAAATGGATAGTGATATTGTGCAAAAGGCATTGAACCACTGTCGAACCAGCAGTCCATAACCTCAGGTGTTCTTTTCATGGTCTTATGACAAACTGGGCAAGGGAAAGTTATCTTATCAAGGCTTGGCTTGTGTAGGTCATCTGGTCGAACGCCAGAAAGTTTTTCAAGTTCATCCACACTTCCAACAACGTGAATGTGACCATCTTCACAGGTCCAGAATGGAAGAGGTGTTCCCCAATATCTGCTTCTTGAAATTCCCCAATCGATGTTATTTGCAAGGAAATTGCCCATTCTGCCCGCTTTGATGTGGTCAGGACGCCAATAAACTGAATTGTTGTTCTCAATCATTTTGTCCTTGATTGCAGTGGTCTTCACAAACCAAGTGTCCTTCGCGTAGTATAAAAGTGGCGATTTGCATCTCCAACAATGTGGATAAGAGTGTTCGATAGGCGCAACTTTAAAAAGCTGGTCTCTTTCTTCAAGCGTTTTGATAACGTGTTTGTCTGCATCTTTCACAAAAAGTCCAGCAAATTCAGTTTCCTTGCTCATCTTTCCTGCTTCGTCAACAAGTTGAACAAAATCGATATCATATTTTTTGCAAACGTTATAGTCATCTTCACCAAAGGCTGGCGCGATGTGAACTATGCCTGTTCCGTCTTCGGTTGTGACATAGTCATCATTAACAACAAAGTATCCCTTTTTAACTTTATCTTTTGCATAGTCAAAAAGTGGTGCATAGCGGTGACCTTCAAACTCTTTACCCTTCTTTTTTGATACAATGTTATAACTTCCCTCTTCAAAAAGAGTTGGAACAAGTTTTGTGAGCATGATATATTTCTTGCCTTCACTTTCAAGTGTGCAATATTCCTCTTTTGGATTCATGCAAAGTGCAACATTTGATGGCAATGTCCATGGCGTTGTTGTCCAAACAAGAAAATATGTGTTTTCTTCTTCAAGACTTTTGAATTTGACAAATACTGAGTTTTCTTTGAGAATTTTATAGTTATCGCCGTTTTCAAGTTCCATTTTAGAAAGCGTTGTTCCACAGCGTGGGCAGTATGGCATAATTTTATGGCCTTTGTATATAAGACCTTTTTTGTCCATTTCCTTGAGCGCCCAAAAAACGCTTTCGATATAGTTATTTTCATATGTGATGTATGGACTTTCCATATCAACCCAATATCCAATTCGGTCAGTGAATTTTTCCCACATACCTTTGTATTTCCAAACAGATTCGCGGCAAAGTTTTATGAAGTTTTCAACTCCATACTTTTCAATGTCTTGCTTGCCGTTAAGCCCAAGTTCTTTCTCAATTTCAACCTCGACAGGAAGGCCGTGAGTATCCCAGCCTGCTTTTCGGAAAATATAGTATCCCTTCATTGATTTGAAACGTGGGATAATGTCTTTCATGGCACGAGTCAAAAGGTGACCAATGTGTGGCTTGCCGTTTGCTGTTGGTGGGCCATCATAAAGTGTGAAAGTTTTGTCACTGTTTTCGTGAAGGTGAAGTCCTTTTTTAACAATGCCATTTTCTTCCCAAAATTTTAAGATATTGTCCTCGTTTTTTAAGAAATCAAGTTTGGTTTCAACTTTTTTATACATTTCTTATCTCCTTTTCTTTCCAAAAATTGTTTATGTTTAAAAAGCGACACGCCGTGCATAATGCACACGCAAAAGCACGAGGAGTTACAAGACCTCGTGCTTAAAAAAGGTTATACCACTTGTAAACTTATAGCAGGCAATCACCCACCTCTTCTGTTACGGGAAGACCCGACTTTTCCTACTTGGAACACGACCTGTTTTTTTGAGTATATCGAATTTGTAACCAAATTCGAATCCCCTAAAAGCAGATGAAGTCTGTTGGGAGAAGCAACTCCGAAAGTGATAACTTCAAAAGTTCGACTGCCATTTCACACCAACCAATGACTCTCTGAAAATCTCGCTTTTGCGTCTTGTCTTTCATCAACGCATTTATAAATCACAAATATTATATTTAATTGTAAAAAATTTGTCAAGCGTTTTTGAAACATGAAAATTTTAGTATTTTTCAAGTATTGCATTTGCTTCAATTACGTCTTTACCTGTCATGATTCCAAGTGGCTTTTCTTTCATTTTGCCAGTTTTGGTGATGAGTATTGCAAGAAGTTTGGCATTGCCATGAAATGCATTGAGCGCATCTTCAAGACTGAGTTTTGAATTTGCAACAAGATAATAGTCATTATTGTCAATTGAAGAAAGCATATCTTCAATTTTAACACTTGACAGAAAAACATCTGCTTTTCCGCCCGCTAATATAAACTGACCAAATGAGTCAAGAATCTTTTGCCCATTTGCTATTCCGATAAGATTTTCGCCGTCATAGACTGGAATGTTTGAATATTTTGATTTTGTCATCATGATTATAACATCTTTCATCTTGGCATTTGCTTCACAAATCAAAACATCTTTGCGAGCAACAGTGTCAAGCACAAGTGGTGGCTTATTGATAAGCTTTTCGATATGCTCAATGTTTTCAACAACCGACTCGTGTGGTTCAGCAATCACTATGTCTTCATTGTTGTTATGGATAATTGCATTCCTAAGCCTGCCATAATCCACAAGGTCATCTTCATATTTTCTGACAACATAGTTAAGACTGACAGTCTTTCTGATAAGTTCAGAAAAACCCATTGCACGATTAAAACTATATCGCGTTTTAAGTGAATATTCAATATTATTAAAAGCCTTTAAAAATCTTTTTGCGTTTGAAACAGACATTTTTTTCTCCTATGAGCAATTCGCCCTCTCATATTATCATTATAGACAAATTTTTGTTTTTTTGAAAATGATTTTGACCGGAATGCTGAAAATTTGCCATTTTTTGCAAAAAAAGAAGGTAAAACGCAAAAACAATCGCTTGCAAAAAGGCAAAAAGCATGCTATAATAATTCAGTCGAGCTAGATGGAGAGTTAGCGGTGCTCTGTAACCTACAATCCGCTATATGTAGGGTTGAATGCTTGCCTCGGTTTAGTTAAGTCAAATATGTGTATAAATTTTTGATGTTGAAATCAAGGTCCTATGCAAAAGGAATCTTCGAACCATGTCAGGCCCTGACGGGAGCATCATTAAGAGGACACTCCTTTGTGCCATAGGGAAACTTTGGTGGAGTCAAAAATTTATAAGGCAGTTGGTTTAACTCTATCAAAGCAAGTTGCTCGGCTTTAAAAAATCAAGCACCTTAGGTGCTTTTTAATAAGAATACACTCATTCCATTTGTGTATTCTTGCATACTTAAAAAATACTGAACACTAATTGTTCAGCATTTTTTTTATTTCTTAGGCTCTGTTTCTTTGATTTTTTGCTCGGCTTTTTTGATGCCTTTTTTCATTTTTGATTTGGCGTCTTTAACAACCTTCTCTGCTTTCTCGGCACCCATCTTGATTTCTTTTTCAATCATGTCAGCGTTTTTTTCTGTCTTTTTCTTGGCATTCGCTTCCATTTTTTGAACGTTTTTTTGAGCCTTTTGTGCGCCTTTTTGAATTTTGCTTTCAAGTTCGCCCATTCCAGCCTCGGCTTTCTTTTCAAGTGTTTTTGCACTTTTTATAAGCTTTTGCTCACCTTGCTTAACAAGTTCTTGTGCATTTTGGTTGTATTTATATAAAAGTGCACCAGTCACAAGCCCAAATCCAAAACCAAGCATTAACATAACGTCTTTCATTTTGCCCTCCCTATGCCTATTATCTGCACCTTTCGACAAAATATACATAAGGCTAAAATAAAAAATCGGAAACTTATTCCGACTTTTAACAATTATATGGATGAAATTCTTCATCATTCGCTTTTTCACAAACTGCATCAGTGTTTGTAAAACCAACTTCTTTTTTTTCATTTATAGCGATACTTTTATCAAAATGATGTTTAACTGGCTGTTTTTTCCAACGATACACTTGGTTGACAACAACTATTGTCACCATTGTTCCGACCATCGTTGCAAGCACAAATGGTAATAGCAGTTTTATCATAATTTTTTCTCCTTATATTTATTTTGCCTTGTTTGCTTTTTCTCTGCGTTTATAGTAATCCTCAATCGCGTCACGGATTGTTTCCTCTGCGAGAACTGAGCAGTGAATTTTGTGCGCTGGCATTGTGCCAAGAATATTGAAAACATCTTTGTTTGTCACTTTGAGTGCTTCATCGATTGTTTTGCCTTTGATAAGGTCGCAAGCAACATCAGTTGAAGCGATTGCTGCACAACATCCAAAAGTTTTGAATTTTGCGTCTTCAATGATTCCTTCATCGCTGATTTTAAGATACATTTTCATAATATCACCGCAAGCAGCATTGCCAACCTTGCCAACCCCGTTTGCGCCACGAAGAGAACCAGCATTTTTCGGATTTTTAAATCTATCAATGATTTGTTGACTATACATCTTTATTTCCTCCCTGCTTTTGTAATAGGCGAAATGCCTCTAAGTTTTGCAACCGCTTTTTCGAGTACGTCGATTGTGTAATCAACGTCGCTCTTTGAAATGTTTTTACCGAATGAGAAGCGAATTGAACCTTGTGCGATTTCGTCTGGCACGCCAATTGCTCTCAAAACGTGTGATGGTTCAAGTGAATTTGAAGTGCAAGCAGATGCTGTTGAAACAGCCACACCTTCGAGGTCAAGAAGCATCAAAATTGACTCACCTTCAATCATATCAAATGAAATGTTGACAGTGCCATTGATTTTTTGATGTGGATGACCATTAACTTGAATATAATGAATTCTTTCTTTCACTTTTGTAATGAAATATTCGCGGACTGTTTTAAGTTTTTGCTGATTAATTGAAAGGTCACGAACAGCGATTTCAATCGCCTTACCAAAGCCAGCAATTGCAGGAACATTTGTTGTTCCGCCACGCTTAGCCCTTTCTTGATTTCCGCCTGAGAAAAGATTTTCAATTCTCACGCCGTTTTTAAGATAAAGTGCACCAGCGCCTTTTGGTCCATAAATTTTGTGAGCAGACATACTCATTGCGTCAATTTCCATGTCTTGAACATCAATCTTGACAGCACCGATTGCTTGAACAGCGTCAGTGTGGAAAATGATACCATATTCATGCGCAGTCTTTGCAATTGCTTTAATATTTTGGATTGTTCCAATCTCGTTGTTAACAGTCATGATTGAAACAAGAGTTGTTGTCTTTTTGATTGCATGAAGAAGGTCAGCAATGTTGACAAGACCATGCTTGTCCACTGGCAAATATGTCACTTCAAAGCCTTCCTTTTCAAGTTGCTTGCATGAATCAAGCACCGCGTGATGTTCAATTGAACTCACAATAATATGTTTTCCCTTGTTTGCATAAGCGTGAGCAATGCCTTTGATTGCCCAGTTGTCCGCTTCAGTTCCGCCAGAAGTGAAGTAAATCTCATTAGATTTTTGTGCATTGATTGCATGAGCGACGCGGTCTCTTGCCCTATCAACTATGGCAGACGCTTCACGACCAAAGCCATGAAGAGAACTTGAATTGCCATAGATAGTGTTAAAGCAAGGAAGCATTTCTGCAAGAACTTCGCTTGAAACATAGGTGGTAGATGCGTTATCTAGATAAACTTTTCTCATAATTTCTCCCTTTTATATGTCAATTTTATCACTAGCACGAGCCAAAGTCAATATCTAGAAAAAAATTATTTAATAAAAACGACATATTTTTTGCAAAAAAAGCTATTTTTACTTCAAATAACTGTTAATAGTGTCAATCAAGTCCTCTTTTTGCCAAAGTCCAATATGCTTTTCAACCTCTTTGCCATTTTCAAATAGTATGAGAGTTGGAATTGACATAATGCCAAAACTTCTTGCAAGTTTTTCGTCATTGTCAACGTCAACTTTATATATTTCAACTTTGCCTTCAAGTTCCTTTTGAACATCTTCCAAAATGACTGCCATCATTCTGCATGGTCCGCACCAAGATGCAAAAAAGTCAACAAGAACAAGTCCTTCTTTTGTTGCAGACTCAAACTCTTTTTCATTTATAACTTTCATAAATCCTCCATTTTTTCATTTAAAATTTTGTTTATAACAATCGCGCCAATTGTGATTCCGCACATGGCAGGAACATAACTTATGCTTCCAACAGTTGTGCCAACGCTGACTGCTTTGTCTTCGCTGGTGACAACTTCAAGGCTGTCAATACCCTCTGCGCGAAGACGCTTTCTCATAACCTTTGCAAGACCATCGTCATGAGTTTTATAGATATCAGTCAGATAAAATCTTGGCACGCCCGTGCGATTGCCTGCGCCCATGGCAGAAATAATTTTTATATTCTTTTTCTTGCAATGGCATATAAGTGAAACTTTGTCACTGACACTGTCGATTGCGTCAATAACATAGTCAAAACTCTCATCAATCAAACTCGCAACATTTTCAGCGTTAAGTTTTGTGTCAATTGCTTGAATGAGCATATTATCATTGATTTCCAAAAGTTGATTTTTTAAAACTTCCACCTTGGATTTGCCTATTGTTCCCAAAAGTGCAACAACTTGACGATTGATGTTTGAAGATGTGACTTTGTCAAAGTCTATCAGTGTCATTTTTTCAACGCCTGAACGCGCAAGAATGGTTGCCACATAGCCACCGACACCGCCGACACCAACAACAGCAATATTTTTGCTTTTGATTTTTTCTTGTCCTGATTTTCCTATCAAGATTTCATTTCGAGATGTGTCCATAATATTATTATAACTCATTATTCACTTTTCACAAAATGATTGGTTATAAAACATACTTTTTAAGGTCAAATTTTTTCTTTGTTTCAGAGAATGCTTTTTGAACATATGCTCTGTCAATTTTGACTTCCATCATTGGATGCTGTCCGTTTGCGTTGAAAGAGATGTCTTCAAGAAGACTTTCCATAATTGTGTGCAGTCTGCGCGCACCGATATTTTCACTTGTTTCATTTTCAGCCACTGTCATTTCAGAAATTTCGTCAATGGCATCATCTGTGAAGACGAGGTCGATATTGTCAACTTTCAATATGCTTGCATACTGCAAAATGATAGAGTTTTTGGTTTCAGATAAAATCTTTTTAAAATCATCCTTAGTGAGATTGTCAAGGTCAACTCTGATTGGAAAACGGCCTTGAAGTTCTGGTATCATATCCGTTATGTTTGAAACGTGAAAAGCGCCCGATGCGATAAAAAGAATGAAATCTGTTTTAACGTTGCCATACTTGGTTGCAACTGTTGAGCCTTCAACGATTGGCAAAATATCTCTTTGCACGCCTTCTCTTGAAACGTCTTGATTTGATGAGCCACCGTTCTTGCCAATAATCTTGTCAATTTCGTCAATGAAGATAATTCCTTCTTCTTCAGTCCTTCTTATTGCCTCTGCATACACATTGTCTTGGTCAATGATTTTGTCGCATTCTTCACTCGCCAACATTTCGCGAGCGCGAGAAACAGTCATTTTCCTCTTTTTGTGCCTTGGTGGCATAAGATTATCAAACATAGAACCAAGATTGATTTCTGGTCCACCGATTGCAAGCATAGGTTTTGGATTGTCAACGACGCTTATTTCAATATGCTCATTTTCAAGTTTGCCACTTTTGAGTTCATTTTCAACAATTGTTCTGTCAACTTCCAAATTTTCAGCACGCCTTGTGTCACAGATTGCATCAACAAGTTTTTTCTCAACAATCGGATTGACTTTTGCCTGACTTTCATGCATTTGCTCGTCTTTAACCATTCGAACAGCAACTTCAACAAGGTCGCGCACCATGCTTTCGACATCACGACCAACATAGCCAACTTCGGTATATTTTGTTGCTTCAATTTTGATAAATGGTGCTTTGACAAGTTTTGCAAGACGTCTTGCAATTTCAGTTTTGCCCACACCTGTTGGGCCTTTCATGATAATATTTTTTGGAGTTATTTCTTCGCGAAGTTCTTTTGAAAGCTTGCTTCTTCTGTATCTATTTCGAAGTGCAATTGCAACTGCTCTTTTTGCTTTGGCTTGACCGATGATATATTTGTCAAGTTCTTCAACAATTTCTCTTGGTGTAAAGTTCATATTAAACCTCCTCAACTATAATATGGTCATTTGTGAACACACAAATTTGGCTTGCAATTTCAAGAGATTTATATGCAATCTCCTTTGCGGACAGGTTTGTGTTTTGATAAAGTGCTTTTGCTGATGCATAAGCGTAGTTTCCGCCTGAGCCAATCGCACAAATGCCTTCATCTGGCTCAATAACTTCACCATTGCCAGAAATAACAAGAAGTTGATTTTTGTCTGCAACAATCATAAGTGCATCAAGTTGCCTTGACGCCTTGTCTTCGCGCCAAGTTTGAGCAAGTTCGACAGCACTTCTCATAAGATTGCCTGAAAACTTATTGAGCATACCTTCAAAGCGCTCGCAGAGTGAAAAAGCATCACTCACACCACCTGCAAAGCCTATAACGACGCTGTCATTGAAAATTCTTCTCACTTTTTTTGCGTTACTTTTGAAGATAACGCTTTGTGACATAGTCACTTGACCATCTCCTGCAATGGCAATCTTACCATCACGCACAACTCCACATATTGTTGTTCCTCTAAACATGCTTTCCATTAAAAATCTCCTCCTTAAATTTATTTAAACTTTTTTCACAGTTTTCAAAAAGATACTTTTTCTTATCTTCAAACGAATTGAATTTTATCGTTGTTTTTATTATGTCATAATCGGCTATGACAGGCCTGTTTCTTATTATTGTGCTTGAAATGACCTTGTCATTCAAAGCGCCAATTGCACTCTCTTTTGGAAAGGCTTTCATTTCACGGTTTTGCATGAGGTTTATCACGTTATATGCCACACTTAGTCCGCTTGCCATGCTTTCGATATGACCATAAACACCAGAAATGTTGCCTGCATAGAAAATATTTGGATGTTTTATCGACTGCCCAAATTCGTTTATTACAAATGGCGCATTAATATAATGATTCTCAATCGCCTTTCCTGCCTGCAAAATGATGGCATTACGTAACCCTCTTATTGAGTTGATAATCTTATATTGACTCTCTGGTGGAAAAGATGAAGAAAAACCTTCGATTTCAAACCCTCTTGCAAGTCTGACAAGTTTCAAGCATGCGTAAGGCTTTTCTTCAAGATTTTCAATAAAGATTGGGCGCATAATATTGTTTTTCAGCCCATCCTTTTCCTTTCTTGCCATTTCTTCGATAAGACAAAGGTCATTTTTGACAGGATAATTTTTCTTGATAAGGCAATTTCTTTCAGACAAAATGAGATTGCAAAGTGAAATATATTCTTGATAAGATAATGGCAAATATAACTCATCACCCCTCACATAAAATTCACTTTCGTCTATGCCTTGAACAATTGGATATATGCTGAAAGACTCAAACATGCGCATTGAGCCATGCAAATCTTTCAAAAAGGACAAAAGTCCATAAGATGTATGCGGTCCACTTGCAATAATATTGATTTCTTCCAAATTTAGTTCGCTGACGCAGATATTAAAAAATTCAATCTTTGGATGATTTTTAACTCGCGCCACTCCATATTCAAGAAGTTTATCAGCAACACAGGAAGAATATTTTTCACCGTCACGAAGAAAATTCTCTTTCTCTGCCAATCTTGAACCAAGAATTTTCAATTCTTTTCTCAAAAGGTCACGCGCAAAAGTTTTGTTTTCTTCTGTTTCTCCATATATTTCACAATTATGGCAATCGCAACGATATCTGTTTGTGCCAGTTGCACAGTCAAAAACATGCACATTTATGCCGTGGTCAGCCAAAAATAAAGCACACTCAATGCCTGCAAATCCGCAACCTATAACATTAACACAAAAACTTTTAAGCGTTGCCTTCCTCCTTATAGTCACAACTTGATGAACTGCATTTGATAACCTTGCCTTTCTTTATAATAGGGCTTTGGCATTTTGGACATTTTTCGCCAGTTGTGATATCCCAACTCATAAATTTGCAGTCAGGATAATTTTCACACGCATAATAAAGTTTACCTTTCTTGCTTTTTCTGGCAATAAGACCACTTTTACATTCTGGACAAACACCAACAACTTCATGTTGTTGTTCAAGAGGTTGTGTGTTTCTGCATTTTGGAAAGTTCGAGCATGCCAAAAATTTGCCAAATCTGCCTTCACGAATAAGCATTTTGTGACCACATTTTTCACACTCAATATCAGTTTCTTCTGGTGGCGCTTTCATGCTCACGCTTGACGCATCAGCCTTTTCAAGCAATCCACTGAAACCATTCCAAAAAGAAGAAACAACGTTATGCCAATCTTCTCCAGTTTCAACAATATCGTCAAGTCGCTGTTCCATATGCGCTGTGAACTTGACATTGATGACTGAACTGAAAAATTGTTCAAGATATTCGGTTATATTTTTGCCAAGTTGAGTTGGAACAAGACTCTTTCCATCTTTTTCAGCATATTTTCTTGCAGTCAAAACAGAAATTGTTGACGCATAAGTTGCAGGTCTTCCAATTCCCTTTTCTTCCATTGCTTTAACGATTGTTGCATCAGTATAGCGTGCTGGTGGCTTTGTGAACTTTTGTTCGCTTTTGATTTCCTTGCACGGCAAAACTTCCCCCTCTTCCATAAGAGGAAGTTTGCCAGCCATGCCTTCTTTCTTTTCTTCGTCAACAAATTCCTTATAAACAGCGGTATAGCCAGGAAAATTCATTGTTTTTCCTGTCACTTTAAAGCCATAGCCTTCACAATCAAATGTTATTGTGCAGTTTGAATATTGCGCTTCATTCATTTGGCTGGCCAAGAAACGTTCATAGATAAGTTTATAAAGTCTGTAATTGTCACTTGACAAACTGTCTTTGATGTTTTCAGGCCTAATTGCCATTGAAATAGGCCTGATAGCCTCGTGCGCATCTTGCGCTGAGGATTTTGTTTTGTATATGTTTGGTTTTTCTGGCAGGTATTCATCGCCATAGTTTTCTTTAATAAATGCTAAGCAAGCCTGTTGAGCATCAGTTGACACACGAACAGAGTCTGTTCTTATATATGTAATAAGAGCCATTTTGCCTTCGCCCTTGATGTCAACCCCTTCATACAGTTGTTGCGCCGCCGAAGTTGTGCGGTTAAGGCTCATGCCAAGTTTGTTTGAAGCATCTTGTTGCATTGTGCTTGTTGTGAAAGGTGCTGGCGCATGTGACTTTGTTTTTGACTTTTTAAGTTCACTCAAAAGAAAATCTTTACCTTTGATTTCTTCCAAAACTTTGTCAACTTCATCTTTTGAATGAAGTTCAAGTTTTTTCTTCTTGAATGAAGAAAGCAGTGCTTTAATTTCGCTTTGACCTTTCTTTAAGATTGCATTGACATGCCAGTATTCCTCTGGCTTAAAGTTTTCAATTTCCTTTTCGCGTTCAACCAAAAGTTTGAGTGCGACCGATTGAACCCTTCCTGCGCTGAGTTTTGGCGCAATCTTTTTGCATAAAACTGGCGAAAGTTTATAGCCAACAATACGGTCGAGAACTCGCCTTGCCTGCTGTGCGTCAACAAGTTTGAGGTCAATTTGACGTGGCTTTTCAAGTGCTTTTGAAACTGCATTTTTTGAAATTTCATTGAATTCAATTCTGCATTTTTTGTCTTGTGGATATTCAAGAATATGTGCAATATGCCAAGAAATTGCCTCTCCTTCACGGTCTGGGTCGGTTGCGATAAAAACTTCGTCGGCATTTTTTGCCTTTTTCTTGAGGTCTTCAATCATAGCCTTCTTGTCAGGCAAAATCTCATATCTTGGTTCAAAATTGTTTCGCATATCGATTGCAAAACTTTTTTGTGGCAAATCTCGAATGTGTCCTTTTGTTGCAAACACATCATAACCTTCTCCTAAATACTTCTTTAACGACTCACGCTTGAAAGGTGATTCGATAATAACAAGTTTCAATTTTATCCTCCATGTTTGGCTTTCTCAGCCAAAATTTAACGACTTTGTCTGCCTAGGCAAGAGAATAGACTCCACCCGGCATCCTTCTAATTATTCCACGAATTTCCAAAGTTGTCAAATAACTATTCAAAATATTTATGTTTAAAGTGGATTTTTCTGATAAAAATTCGATATTTTTGTCACCATCTGACAATAAATCCACTATTTCTTGCTCTTCAAGGCTCAATTGGAAGGATTTTTGCTTGTTTTGCGCTTTAAAGTTTTTTTCCATTCCCAAACCAGTCAAAATGTCCTCGGCCTCAGTCACGCATTGACCTTGACCACTTTTTATAAGTGCATTTGGAAGTTCAGATTTTTCGCTGTTTGCATTGCCCGGAAGTGCAAAAACCTCTTTACCATAGTCAAGTGCAAAATCTTTTGTGTGAACTGTTCCACTCTTGATGCCAGCCTCTGTTATAAGCACGCCATCACTTAGCCCAGCAATAATGCGATTGCGTTGCGGAAATGTGTATCTTGTCGCTTTCATTGATGGGCAATATTCGCTTATAAGCAAACCCTTTTCGGCAATATCTTTTGCAAGATTTGAGTGCTCAGCAGGATAGATATTGTTGAATCCCGAGCCAAGCACGGCAATTGTTTTTCCACCCTCATCAAGCGCTTTTCTGTGCGCAATGCTGTCAACGCCATAAGCAAGACCGCTGACAATGCAAACGCCATTTTTTGCCAAGCCTTCACTCAATTTATCAGTCATTATTCTGCCATAATTGCTTGGCGTTCTCGAGCCGACAATGGCAATAGATTTTGCCGATAAAAGTGAAATATCACCTTTGCAAAACAGAAAGTAAGGTGCATCTGGCAAATAAGCCAATTTTTCAGGATAATTATCTGAAAATTTTGTTATAAGTTCAATGCCTGAATTTTTAAGGTTTTCAAGATAAATTCTTATTCTAGCCTCGCTTGCACAAACTTGCATGTTTGCATAAAGTTCTTCACTTATCAATTTTTTGCACTCTTTGCTTTTAAAAAATTCGTCAATCGACTGCCTTTCTCCCAAACAATTGAGTATGTTATCAATCTTCTTTAATGGAAGTTCAAACTGTGACAAAAGCACCAAAAGTTTTTCTTCTTCTCTCATTTTTCCTCCAATCCGTCATCTAGTAGTTTTTTTTATCTTATCAACACGAAAACTTAATGACGCTTTTATTTTTTTGAATTTTACTAATTCTTTAAATTGCGTCTAAGACGCTTAGCCCCAATATTTGCGGTCAAGACTGCGATAGCCTATCGCCTCGGCAATGTGCTGTGGCTGAATAAACTCCTGCCCTTCAAGGTCGGCAATAGTTCTTGCAACGCGCAATATTCTGTCATGCGCTCTTGCTGAAAGTTTGAGTTTGTCGAACGCCGTGCGAAGAATTTCTTCACTTGTCTTGTCAAGTTTGCAGTATTTTTTAGTTTGAGGCACACTCATTTTTGCATTTGAAAAGTTGGAAGAAGATTTAAATCTGTCAAGTTGAATCTGTCTTGCCCTATCAACGCGCTGTTTGATTGAAATTGAGCATTCTTCCTCGCGTTCACTTTTGAGGTCGTCGTAACTAACGCTGTCAACTTCAACATGAATGTCAATTCTATCCATGATTGGACCTGAAAGTTTTGCAAGATACTTATGAATCTGATTTGGCGAGCAATGGCATTCTCTATCCTTTGAACCAAAGTTACCACATGGGCAAGGATTCATGCTTGCAATCAGGTTAAATGTCGCCGGATAAACAACGGTGGCATTCGCTCTTGCAACAGTTATAACTCCGTCTTCAAGAGGCTGACGAAGTGTTTCAATCGTGTGACGTGTGTATTCTGGCAGTTCGTCAAGAAAGAGAACTCCATTGTGCGCAAGCGAAATCTCGCCCGGCTTTGAATTTGTTCCGCCACCAGTCAAGCTGACAGTCGATGCCGTATGGTGAGGACTTCTGAAAGGCCTTTTTGAAACAATACCTGCTTTAAGGTCGAGTTCGCCTGCAATTGAAGCAATTTTAGTCACTTCCAAAGCCTCTTCAAAAGTCAAGTCAGGCAAAATTGAAGGAAAGCATTTGGCAAGCATACTTTTTCCGCTCCCCGGTGGGCCAATCATCAAGAGATTATGTCCGCCTGCAGCAGCAATTTCAAGTGCCCTTTTTGCACGTTGCTGTCCTTTAACGCTTGAAAAATCAAGGATGCATTCACCTTCAGAAACAACCTCATCAAAATTGCCTACTTTAACTTTTTCAATAATGGTTTCACCCTTCAAAAAATTGACACATTCAGTAAGTGTTGAAACAGGATAAACTTCCACACCTTCAATAAAACCAGCCTCAGAAGCATTTTCCTTTGGCACTATAAATTTTTTATATCCATGTTTGCGAGCAGAAATAATCAATGGCAAAACACCTTTGACCCTTCTGACAAGGCCGTCAAAGGACAATTCGCCAACATAGACAAAGTTTTTTGGATTAATTTCAAGTTTGTCGCTTGTTGCAAGAATGGAAATCGCAATTGCAAGGTCATATAACGAACCTTCTTTTTTGATATCCGCAGGCGCCAAGTTCAAAGTTATGCGCTTGTTTGGATATTCATATCCACTGTTTTTTATCGCTGTTCGAACGCGCTCTTTTGCCTCTTTAATTGCAGTGTCAGCAAGTCCAACTATCTCAAATTTAGGAAGTCCATTCGATACATCAGTTTCAACACTTATTGGAAAACCTTCAATACCTCTCAGCCCAAAACTCACAACCTTTGATAACATAATGACCTCTCTTAGAGAACATTATAACAAAAATCGACATATTAACAAAACAATTTTCTTCATTTTACAATTTCGACAAATTTCGCAGATTTATTGAAGGTCTTTTTTTGCAATTAAATTTATAAGTCATAATTTTGCCAAATTTGTCACAATAGATTTTTGTTCAGGATTCAAACGAAAACTGTCACGACATTTTTGCGCGCACTTCTTTTTGACGTCTAAATTTTTGATTTTAATAAAAAATTTCTTCGTTTTTTCAAAGTTTTTGATGAAAAAGTCACAAAAAGCCCATGCAAGAGCCATGTTTATATAGTATTTATCACTTTCTTTTTTAGATAAAATTTCCAAAGTCTTTTCAAGATATTGCTCGTCTATGAAATGCCTCATAAGTCCAATTATGCCAGTTCGACACACAAACTCTTCATCACTTTGGCAAAGTTTTTTGAAAAAAGCAAATGCTTGTTCTTTGTTTTTGAGTTTTTTTAAGCTTGGAACAATCACGTCAACACTTGCCCAATTATCAAAGTATGGCAAAAGGCTTTCAAGACTGTCCAAAATCAAATCAATGTCTTTTTCATAAGACAAAAGCAAGCCTTTAAGCACAATCTCTTCAAAAGAAATTGGTTGAATATCAACAAAGCGAACACCTTTATCGTAAAAATCTTTGCTTGCCTTTCTCAAAACAGGTATTTTTATGCCATACATTTTGTATTTGGTGAAAATAAGTTTTGCATTAAAAAGAGCGAGTTTTTCACTTGAATTTTCATTTAAAAAGTTTTCAATTTCAATATAATTTTTCATGGAAATATTTTATCATTTTTTAGTAAGTTTTTGCTAGTAAAATTAAAAACAATTGCAAAAATTATTATTAAAAGAATAAATTTTATAAATTTTCACATAATAAAAATATGAAAAAGAAAAAATTTTTAAAGTCAAAAAAAGATAATTTTAAAAGCAAAAATGACCCGCTTGGGTCATACACTGGCACAGGACTGCTTGATGACGAAATGCCAGTTCAGGACGCTGATGATTTATAAAAAAAACTTAGAAACAAAAAAAAGACTTTCTAATAAGTCTTTTTATTTAATGATTTTCATCTTCACAAGAAACTTCACAAGTGCTTTCATTTCCATTTTTTGCATATAGATTCTTTGGATAAACTCCTCTATCTTTCAAATTTTGAATGCCATTTTTAACTTTTGCCAAATCTTCCTTATAAGTCACGCCAAGCCATTTTGATGAAGTTTTTTGAATTTTTAATGTCGCTTCGCCATTTTTTATCATATCATTCAAAACGTCAACAAGCAAAAATTCACTTTTTGAGTGGTCAATGTTTTGCGCAAAGAATTTGTTTATATCCTTTTCAATTTGGTCTAAAAAACTTTTTGTAAAACCAAACATAGTCATAGATGTCATAGTGTCAGGCGAAATTTCACGCCAAGAATTTTTGCCGAGGTCTGTTGCATAGATTTTTCCATCCACATTTGCAACTTCGCTTTCAACAACACTTGTCGCATAATCGCCGTCCATGCTGAAAAGCCCACGCTTAACAGTCCCATTTTCTGTCAAAGTGTTAAAAGCCATAAAACCTGCGCTTATAAAATCTTTCTTGTTGTCACTTTTGCTTAAGAAATCTGCAACAATTTCAAATGGCTCACTTCCATAAAAATCGTCAGCATTAATAACTGCAAACCTATCAGCAATTTTGTTTCGGCAACAATAAAGGGCATGGGCAGTTCCCCAAGGCTTGCTTCTTCCCTCTGGAATGCTTGCAAGCGGAATGTCACTCATATCTTGAAAAATATACTCAACAGGAATCTTGCTTTTAAGTCTTTTTCCAACACTTTCCTCAAAAATTTCTTGATGCTCTTTGCGGATGATAAGCACAACACGGTCAAAGCCAGCACGAACGGCATCAAAAGCCGAGTAATCAAGAATAAAATTTGCATCTTCGTCAATAGGCTCAATCTGTTTTAGTCCGCCAAATCTGCTTCCCATTCCTGCCGCCAAAATAACCAAATCCATAACATCCCTCCAAAAAAAATCTCTTACCTTCATTATATGTCAATTCAGACATAAAAGCAAGCGATAAAATGCAATAATAAATTATTTCCAAACAACCACACCTAACCTGAAATGCCAGCATAATGTGTTTAGTGTATATAGAAATATATACTTAAAAGGAAAAAACAAATGATATCAAACAGAAATTGTAGTTGTTTTTTCTGCCGTTGCTGTTTCGGATGCAACAGATGCAGAAATTGCAACTGTCACAATGACAACAACTGGAATAACTGTCAAAAATGTCCTTGCCGTTGTCATGAAAGTAAAAATGAATGCCCTAGAAGAGAATGCGATTGCTTCAAACGCTCAAATGAACAATTTGAAGATTTCAGTTGGTGCAATAAGTGCGAGGAAAAACACAACTGTTGCCACAAAAATAACAACTGGAATAACTGCGACCGCAACAATTCTTGGAATAACAACTGGTCACGTTGCCAAAACAACTTTCCTCGCCCAATGAATATGCAAACAAGAAATGATTTCGACCAAAATTTTGACGAATATTATGATGAGTTTTAAAAAATAACTACGAACCATTTTATTGATAAAAAAGCGTATAATACGCACCGCAAAGGTTATTTTTAACCTTTGCCTACATACTTTTTTCCTTTTAAGTCAACCGCAAAAAGCGGTTTTTGTTTTGCTTTTTTGTTTATTGCATGCTAGAATGAATATATGAAACAAAACGAAAGAATCATTATTTTCCCAACAGACACAGTCTATGGAATGGGTTGCTCGATATTTGATAAAGAGAGCATTCAAAAAATCTACCAAATAAAATCTCGACCTCTTGACAAGCCTCTTGCCTGCCTTTGTGCAGATTTGCAGCAGATAAAGGATATCGCTTTTGTCAGCAAAAACGTAGAAAAAATTATTAATACTTTCATGCCCGGCGCACTGACCGTTATCTTGAAAGCAAATGCAAAAATAAAGAAAGCAACTGGATTTGACACAATCGGCGTGAGAATCCCAAACTCAAAAACTGCGATTGAAATTTTAAAAACTCATGGTGCAATGCTCACAACTTCGGTCAATGACTCAGGGAAATCACCCATTAACGAATATAACGAGATAGTGAAAAAATACTCGCATCTCGCGGACAAAATCTATCCGCCTTGCGAAAACTCATCAAATCACCCTTCCACAGTTGTTAGTTTGATTGATGGCAAAATAAAAATATTGCGCCAAGGCGACATAACCTTAACGCAAATAATTGAAACTTTAAAATAAATTAGTTTATTGAAATATTGTTTTCTTCAAACACGCAGTCCTTGCTGACAACTCTATATTTTTCTTTATCTCTCAACGCCTCGCGTTCTTCACGAGTTGTCAGTATAACTTTTTCTGCTCTATCCATATGTAAAATGCCATTTAGGTGATCATATTCATGGCAAAAAACAGTCACTTCAAAACCTTCCATGTCCTTAATATGCTTTTTGCCGTCTATGTCTTGATACATGATTGTTATCGAATAAGGTCTTTTGACAAGCCCAGTGTAAAGTCTTCCCTCTTCATCAATGCAACTCTGGCAAGCTTCCCAAAAGTATGTTTCGCCTTTTGCAGATAAAATTTTAGGATTGATAAAAACTTTACCTTCGTTACTAAACCTGTCTTGATCTGTTTTGTTTTCTACTGTGCTTTTGATGTAAATAATTCGCTTTGGAATGCCCAGTTGCACACCAGCCATTGCATAGACGCGGTTGTCAAGGCAATAGTCTTCCAGAATGTCAATCTCTTCTTGAAGGATATCATCAAAAGAAGTAACAGGCTCTGAAACCTTTCTTAAAAATTTTTCATTATCTAAAATAGTTATTCTTTCCATAGGCTTATTATAAATCCTCACTTCGTTTTTGTCAAGATAAAGATTGGCCTTTCAGCTTTTCAAATGCCTCTTCCACCACTTTTGAGATGTCAAAAGGTTTTTTATTGCCATTTATTGCAAACAAATATTCAATATTGCCAGCCTTGCCTTTTATTGAAGAATAAGTCAAATCGCAAACTTCATAGCCAAGACCGTTGAGATATAAAACAAAGTCCCTGAGCAATGAGATATGCACCTTTTTGTCTTTGATAACACCCTTAAAGCGTTTTGCAAGTTCCTTTCCGCACTCAAATTGAGGCTTGAAAAGCATATAAATCTCGGCTTTTTGACCAAAAAACTCCTTAATTTTAGGAAAAATATGCCTAAGCGAGATAAAAGATATGTCACCAATCACAATTTCAGCGTCGGATATGAGTTTTTTGTCTACTTCACGAAAATCGGTATTTTCAAGGTTGACTACATTTGGATTTTGCACCAAACTTTCGTCAAGTTCACCACTTCCAACATCAAGTGAATACACCTTTTTTGCACCGCTAAGCAGTGCGATTTGGCTAAATCCACCAGTTGACGCACCAATATCCAGCACAATTTTGTCATAAAAGTCAATTCCAAAGGCATCTTTTGCCTTCAAAAGTTTATACGCACCACGCGAAACAAAGGCGTCGCCTTCTTTAATTTCAATGTTATCATTTTCGCCAACTTTTGTTGAAACTTTTTGGCAAACTTTGCCATTGACAAAAACTTGCCCGCTTGATATCGCACTTTGAGCCTTCTCTCTCGATGTAAATTTGTTAGTTTTAACCAAAAAACTGTCAATACGTATTTCTTCCATATAAAAATATTTTAATCCAAAAACAAAAAAGAACCAAGCAAAATCGCTCGATTCTTTGATTTTTACATATATTTAATAGTTTTTGCAATTGTTTTTAATTCTAAATTCTCTATTCAAGTGAAATGAGATAGTAATAAACTGGCTGACCGCCATACGCAGAAGTCACTTCGCAGTCAGGATACTTCTCGGCAAGTTTTTCGCAAAGTGCAGTCGCCTCTTCTTCGCGGATATCTTCGCCATAGAAAAGTGTGATGTTCATGGTATCTTCAGTGATAAGTTTTTCAACAAGGCGCTCAGTTGTGTCAGACACAAGTTTGCCTTTTGCAAGAATTGCCTTATCGTCAAGGCCGATGATTTCACCAACTGCAAGGTCAAAACCGTCAACATGAGTGTCACGAACGGCATAAGTCACAGATGCAGACTTCACGCCTTTGATTGCGTCGTTCATTGCCTCAGTGTTCTCTTCAACGCTTCCATCTGGGTTGAAAGCAATGGCGCAAGTGATGCCCTCTGGCACACTCTTTGTGCCAATCACAATGAGGTTTTTGTTTGTGAGGTCGTTTGCTTGATTAGCAGCAAGGATGATGTTCTTGTTATTTGGGAAAACAAAGACATTTCTTGCAGGCACTTTATCAGCAGCGGCTGCAATGTCAGCAGCACTTGGGTTCATTGTCTGTCCACCAACGATAATCTCATCAACGCTAAGGTCTTTGAAGATAGCGCTAAGTCCGTCGCCCGGAGCAACAGCAATCATGCCAATTTCCTTGGTTTCTTCCATGATATTGGCTTTTTTCTTGAGTTCTCTGTTCTGCTCACGCATGTTTTCAATCTTAATATTATAGATTTCACCAAGTTCAAGCGCATAGCCAATGGCTTTGTTTGGCTCGTTGGAGTGAACGTGAACTTTGACAAGATTTAAGTCACCAATGCAGATAACAGAATCGCCAATCGCCATAAGTTTCTCACGGAGTTTGTCGATGTCTGCCTCAGTTGTCTTTTTCTTCATGTGGATTATCATATACTCAGTGCAGTAACCAAATTCGATATCGCCAAGCGCATTGATGTCAGCAATAACGTCATCAACAGATTGAGGTGCTTTTTCGTCTTCGAATTGGAATTCAAAATCTTCCTCGCCCATGATGAGTTTATAAAATCCAGTGAAAATAACAATAATTCCCCTTCCGCCAGCGTCAACAACGCCCGCTTTTTTGAGAACTGGAAGCATTTCAGGTGTCTGTTTGAGGATTTCTTCACCAGTGTCAAGAACTCGCTTGAAAAATTCTTCAAAGTTATCGCACTTCTTTGCAACATTGACAGCGTTTTCAGCCATAACACGAATGACAGTGAGGATTGTTCCCTCTTTTGGCTTGGTCACTGCCTTGTATGCAATGTTAGCACCTTCTTGCATAGCTTTGGCAAAAACTTTTGTAGTGATTTCATTTGCCTTTTTTATCTCACTGCAAAAACCTTTGAAAATTTGAGATGTGATAACACCACTGTTTCCTCTCGCACCTTTGAGAGCACCTTTGGCAAAAGCCTCGCTCAGCGCGTCTAAATCATTTGTGATACATTTTGAAACTTCACCAACAGCAGACTTCATCGTGAGGAACATGTTTGTTCCAGTGTCTCCATCAGGAACAGGGAACACATTGAGTGAGTCCACATATTTCTTATTTTGCTCTAAAAGCCCAGCACCAGCAACAATCATCTTGCGGAATGTTGCGCCGTTAATTGTCTTAATCATATTTAACTCCTAAACCCTAACACCAACAACATGAACATTGACAGCGTCAACAAGCATGCCAGTGAAGTTCTCAACGCTATACTTCACCGCTTTGCGAAGTGACTCAGCCACCGCACTGATAGACACACCGTATTTTAAAATACAGTAAACATCAATGAAGATTCTGTTGTCGATATGACTTATCTTGATTCCTTTGGAATAAGATTCTTTTTTCATTAATTCTTTGGCGCTGTCCACGAGGGACTTTGAAACAAGGTCAACAACGCCATAGCAGTCGAGAACGGTATAGCCAGCCACAACTCGAATAGAATTGTCGCTGATTGAAATATTGCCATAGTAGTTATTGGTATCGACTGTCAAACTTTTGACCCCCTAAATATATTTCGCCTATATTAATATACAATACTTTTCCCAAAAACACAAACATTTTCGTTCAGTTGGAAAGAATTTTTTAAAAATTTATTGCGAGTTAAACATTTTTCTTCAAAAACAGTTGCTTTTTGCAAAAAAAAATGATATAGTTAAGTGCAATAGAAATGAATATGGAGGATTATTATGAGCAGAACATGTGAAGTATGCGGAAGAGGAAAGGCATCAGGCAAAAATGTTTCTTTCTCAAACCGTAAGTCAAACAGAACTTATGAACTTAACTTGCAAAAAACAACAATGGTTGTTGACGGCAAGGAAAAGAGCGTTAGAGCTTGCACAAAATGCATTAAATCAGCAAAGGCAAACTAAGGTCGTTATTTAACGATATCTTTTTTAAGGCAGTTTAAACTGCCTTTTTTCATGCAAAAATTCTATTTCAGACTGTCGTCCAAAATAGTATATGCCACCGCATAGAATGTTATGTAATTAAGTTAAATCAAACGAAGATAAGAACTTACGCCTCATCTTCGCTCTTTTGTTTGTTAACTCTTCTTCTTAAAAGTCTTGAAAGCCACTTTGGCGCTTTGATACATATGATTGTGAATTTTTGCTTTTCCATACTATGATATATGACCATATGCGAAAATGTGTTAAAAAATTCACCCTGTCAAGAGTGAATTTTTGTATTTAAGTTTTATGTATTTAATCGTCAATATTATCAAATATCGAATCATTGAAAAATTCTTGTAGAGATATATTCAATGTAGCGCAAATTTGATATACGGTTTCAGTGCTAACTCTTTTCTTTTTATTATTTATCACATCTGAAATAGTAGAACGAGGAACCCCGCCATATTTAAATAATGCATACTGAGAAAGATGTCTTTCATCTAAAAGAAATTTGACTCTCTGTGCAATCGCCTCTGTTAATTTCATTTTTCACTCCTTTCCTAACTTAGTTCGCTATTTTGAATTATAATGTCTTTCAAATATATAACCGTCCGCCAGTCAGAGCATAAAGGATTAATATATAATTAGTCGTCCAAATCTTCAAAGAAATCGCTTGTATAAAAATCTGCTAATGATATCCCCAAAGTAGAACATATTTGATATATAGTGTCAGAACTTACTTTTTTCTTTTTGACATTTAAAACATCTGATATCGTAGAACGAGGAATTCCTCCCACTTTAAATAAATAATATGGTTTTAAACCTTTCTCATTTAATAATTCTTTAACTCTTTCCGCAATAGCTTCCGTTAATTTCATAACTCCTCCTTACAACCATAGTTCGCTATTTAGAATTATAAAATTTTTCAAAAAATATTCCGTACGCTATTTAGAACGCTTTACATATTTTAATTTAAGTGCTATGATAATATAAAATAGCACGCTATTTAGAACATATGTGAGGTCATTATGAACGGAAAAATTTGTTTTATCGGTCATCGGAACTTTTTACCAATAGATATCGAAGAAAGATTAATCAATGTAATAAAAAATGTAATTGATAGTGGTTATAATTCTTTTATAATCGGTTCGCATGGAGAATTTGACCGTATGGCTTTATTGGCTTGCAAATTTCTTAGAAGAACTTACAAAAACATTGACATTGAAGTTGCAATAACTAGTGTAACCCAAATAAATCCTATAATTATTGAAGATGAATTAGGAGTATGGCGTTCTTATAACCATATTTTTGAGGATGTCAAAACAATCATGTATGATATAGAAGAAGAGTATTTTAAAAAACGAATTACAGTTAGCAATCGGATTATGATAGACAACTGCGATACAATTATTTGCTATGTAAATCCGAATAAATATAGAAGTGGTGCTAAAACCGCTTTGAATTACGCTAAACGAAAAGGGTTAAAAATTATTAATCTTTATTATGAAGATGATTAAAAATACCAGCCTGAATGCTGGTATTTTTAATTTATTCAAAGGTGTTAATCCTCTTTTGGCGAGTCTTCTTCCTTAGTGAACGGAATATCAGATTTCCTATATATGTCTTTGAGCGCGCAATCAAGCCATTGCATATGCCTCTCCATTTCTTTAAACAACAGCTTCTGATTCGCATATAATTCCACTTTACTGATTCCGCTATCAATCCGACAACGATTGCTACCATTGCAATCTTTTCTACCGTTTAAACTGCAATGTCCAACAGGTATTTTCTCAAAGCTTCCAGTTCTTTCTGAAAATATATAATGTTGCTCAAAAAACACACAATCCTTTTTAAAATTTTGATATTCGTTTGGAAAATTAAGTCAACTAAATATCTAAATTTCCTTCGATATGAAAAGATTTGCCTTTTTAACTAAATTTTATGAGATAATATTTTTATGAAAATAAAAAATGATTATGGTGAAAATTTAAGAAAAAATTTGGCTCTCTTTATCTCTCAAAAATCAAAAAATAAAGAAGAATTTGCAAAGCTTATGGGTGTAAATTCTGGCATGATTCAAACTGGTTAACAGGAAGACAAGAGCCATCTTTTCGCAATATCTGCAAATTGATTGAAATTTTAGATTGCACTTTTGAAGAATTAATACAGGACTAAAAAATATCAACCTTATAGAAAAAAAGCGGATAATCCGCTTTTTTTAAAGTAATATACAAATCACTCCGCCTTTGCCTTCATTGACAATTCTGCCAAGAGTTTTGCGCATTTTGCGTTGTGCTTCAACTGGCATCATGACAAGTTTGTTGTTAACATTGTCGCCGATAAGGCTGTAAAGGCTTCTGCCCAAGATGTTTGTGTCCCAAATTGATGTTGGGTCAGTTTCGAACTGCTCCATAAGATTCTTTGCAAGGTCTTGGCTTTGGTCTTCTGTTCCAACCATTGGAGTAACTTCAGTTTCAACGTCTACGCGCATGATGTGAAGGCTTGGTGCAGTTGCTCTGATTTTAACGCCGTAGCGTCCGCCCTGCTTGATAATTTCTGGCTCGCCAAGTTCAAAGTCTTCTTTCTTAGGCTCAACGACGCCATAGCCTGTTTCGTTCACGCCAACAAGAGCGTCTTTGATTTTGTCGTATTCACGTTTTGCAATGGCAAGTTCTTTGATATAGCCGATAAGTTCATAGTCATCGTTGATTTCATAGCCACATTCGCGAGAAAGAACTTTATAGAAAAGGTCTTCTTTTGGAATAACATTGAATTCAACCACTCCTTCGCTGGCTTCCATGCTTGTGAAAGTGATTGGGTCAAATGACTCGCTTTCAGTGAAGGCAAGACCGCTTTTATCAACTTCGCTGAGTTTGTTCATTTTCGCGCCCATGCGCTTAACTTCAGCTGAGATCTCAGAGATGATATCACTGTTAAAATCAAGTGCTTGAAGCCATTTTGGCATTTTGACTCTGATTGACTTAACTGGGAACTCCATAAGAATTTTTTCAAAAATCTTATCAACATCGTCCTCTTTGAGTTCAAGCGCATTGACTGGAACAACAGGCACGTCATATTTTTCATTAAGTGAAGATGCAAGTTTTTTTGCATCGGCAGAACTTGGATTTTTTGTGTTGAGAACGATAACGAAAGGCTTTCCGCTTGCTTTCATTTCGCTGACAACGCGCTCTTCTGCCTCAACATAACTTCCTCTTGCGATGTCAGTGATTGAGCCGTCAGTTGTGACGAGGATTCCGATTGTGCTGTGCTCATCGATAACCTTTTTTGTTCCAAGTTCGGCAGCCTCTTCAAAAGGAAGTTCCTCTTCCGACCAAGGTGTTTTAACAAGACGAGGCTTATCGTTTTCAGTGTGACCCATTACACCGCTGACAAGATAGCCAACACAGTCAATCATACGAACGCGCATATCAGCATTTGCGACCTTAATCTTAACCGCTTCGTTAGGCACGAAATGAGGTTGAGTTGTCATGATTGTTTTTCCGTCTGCTGATTGTGGAAGTTCATCCACAGTTCTATCTTTTGCATTTTTTTCTGTGATGTTTGGCACAACAAGTTTTTGCATAAACTGAGTGATGAAAGTTGACTTGCCAACTCTGACAGGTCCAACCACACCAATATATATATCACCGTTTGTGCGCGATTTAATATCATCATAGATTTCATATTTTTCCATAAAAAATGCCTCCTTATGACACAAGTATCATATGAAGGCTATCAAAACAATAGAACATTTTTGATTTAAAATTTTTTCTTTATTATTAAGTGTTTTTGAGTGCTATTCTGATTTATCTTTTTCATCATCCACGATAATATCAGTTTCATCGTCTTCGACGACGATTTCAGTTTCCGCTTTCTGTTCGACTTCGTCTTCGGAAATTATCTCTTCGCCTTTCTTATGGCAGAAGAATTTTTTAAGTTTGTCAGCAAAGCCAACTTTGTTTTCGGTGTGATGAATAAGGCGATAAATGTTGGCGTGATGACGAATATATGTGAGCGCAACCAAAAACCATATGATTGCTGTGATTGCCCAAGCATAAGGAACACCAGTCAGCCAAATAAAAATCGTTTCGGCAATTGCAAGTGCTGTGAGATAGATAAAAGATGCAACTGCGCCATAGTCCATGAAATATAGAATTGTTGCACAAACAAAGAACCATGCGATTGCCACATACCAAAGTTCTGAGAAAAGAAAAACACCTGCAAAGCAAGCAACGCCTTTTCCGCCTTTAAATTTTGACCAGACTGGAAAGTTATAGCCGAGAAGTATGAAAAGCCCTGCCATCCAAAAGACAACTTGACTATATGGCTCTGGCGTAACAATTTTGCAAACAAGGCAAGTCACGCCAGCCTTTACAACTTCAGCAAGAAAGGTAAATAGCGCAAGTTTGAAACCAAAACTTCTAAGCATATTCATTGTTCCGGGATTTCCACTGCCCACTTTGGTGATGTCTTTATGCCTGCCATACCAAGCGATTATCTTCGAAAAATTGATTGTTCCAATAAAATAAGAAACAATGGCAATTAAAACAAAAATTGAGATTATGTTCATTCTTTATCCTCCTTGCCACGAAATATTATACGGATTGGCGTGCCAGAAAAGTCCATTCGTTCTCTGAATTTATTTTCAAGATATCTTGAATAAGAGAAATTGATAAGTTTTGGGTCGCTGACAAACATTACAAATGTTGGCGGATTGGTTGAAACTTGTGTAATAAATTTTATCTTCGCCCGCCTGCCCGAATGTGATGGTGGCTCAAAATTGAGAATGGCATCATGGAGAATATCGTTTAGAAGTCCTGTTGTGATTCTCTTTGAAGAATTTTCATAAACTTGTGCCACTTTTTCCATAATTTGACCTGTGCTTGCACCAGTAAGCGCCGAAACATAGATTGACTGAAAATATTTCATGAATGATAGGTCTTCTTTAAGACCTGCCTCGAAAGCATTTTTATCCTTGGCTTTTATATCCCACTTATTGACAACAATAACGCTTGGCTTACCCGCTTCGTGCACATACCCGGCAACGCGAACATCCTGTTCAGACAGCCTGTCCGCACTGCCGTCAACAACAATCATAACCACATCGGCCTCGTCAATTGCTGACATCGTTCTGAGAACTGAATAGCCCTCAATCGACTGCTGTTCAACGCCACGCTTGCGCCTTAGTCCTGCCGTGTCAACAAGAGCATAGTCTTTTTTGTTATACCTGAATGGAACAAGCACGCTGTCACGCGTTGTGCCTTCAATGCCACTGACAACCACTCTTTCACTGCCGATAAGACGATTGACAAGTGAACTTTTGCCAACGTTTGGTCTTCCAACGATTGCAACTTTTGTGGCTTTTGTATATTCTCCGCTAAACTTTGGAAAGTGTGAAACAATTGCGTCAAGAATATCCCCAAGACCTTTACTTTGAAGAACTGAAAGTGGCATTGGATCGCCAAGACCAAGACTGTAAAACTCATAGGTGTTCTCAACTTCAAACTTGTCAAGTTTGTTAACAACCAAAACAACTGGTTTCTTTGAACGCTTAAGCACTGACGCAACATCTTCGTCGTTAAGTGTCACTCCGCTTTGACCGTCAACAATAAACACAATCACGTCACTTTCATTTATGGCAACTTCTGCCTGCTTTTTGATGTCGCTTTGAAAAACATCGTCACTTCTTGGGTCAAGACCACCAGTGTCGACAAGCAAAAATTCATGCCCACACCATTCGGCATCAGCATAAATTCTGTCACGCGTCACTCCAGGCGTGTCATCAACAATTGAAATTCTCTTTCCGCAGATTTTGTTGAAAAATGTTGACTTGCCAACATTTGGTCTTCCAACAACTGCAACGATAGGTTTTAACATATTTAAATGATAACACAAAAGCAAAATTTTAACAACTTAATTTAAGAAATTTAATTTGATAAATTTAAAAATATATTTTTATTTACAACCCTTGCAATCGCCCTTGCACTTTGATGAATATGGACAAGATTTTTTCTTTCTTAAAAACTTGATGAGATAGCAAATGGAACATAGCACAATGATAATCAAAATTGCAACAACAAAGACTTTCCAAAATCCAAAAATTTCGATAAGACGAGCAAGGTTATACGCCATCATCGCAACGATATATGCAACAATGAGCTCTATTACAATTCCGATAAACGTCCACTTTTTGCCAATTTCTTTTGATAAAACTGACGCTGTCGCAAGGCAAGGGAAATACAATAGCGAGAAAACAAGATAGGCTATGACTGCACTTGGGCTTGTGAAATACACCGCACTCGTTGGGTCTTTGACAGAATCTCCAATCAGCGATTCGCTTGCTTCGTCAACATGATTGAACATTGCAATGGATGACACAATCACCTCTTTTGCAATAAGTCCAGCAATAAGTGCGGAAACAAGTCCCCAACTGCCAAAACCGAGAGGAATGAAAATTGGTGCTAAAATTTTGCCAAGACTTTCAAGCATGCTTGCTCCGCCAGAAGAAGCAACATAACTGAATGTGAACGAGAAATTTCCAAGAATCCAAACAATCACATTCATTGAAACAATCAGCGTTCCAACACGAATGAGGAAAAGTTTGACGTTGTCCCAAAGCACAGAAAGAACGCGTTTGAAACTCATAGAGCGATATGGCGGAAACTCCAAAATAAAAGTCTGTTCCTTGCTTTTTAGAAGTGTTTTTTCAAGTATAAAACTTAGCGAAATTGCAACAACAACTCCAAGCAGATAAAGTCCTAGAATAACAAAAATGTTTTTTGCGCCAAAAAATGCGCCACCCAAAACGGCATAGATAGGAAATTTGGCACTGCAACTCATGTATGGCGTTAAAAGTCCAGTTTTGATTTTGGAATTTTTATCCTCCATATTGCGTGCTGTAAGCACCGCGGTCGTCGAGCATCCAAAGCCCATAAGAAGCGTGTAAACACTTTTGCCAGAAAGACCAACTTTACTCAAAATATCCTCAAACACAAATGCAATGCGAGAGAGATAACCGCTGTCTTCAAGGATTGACAAAAAGAGGAACAGAAGTGCGACCTGTGGCAAAAAACCAAGAATTGAGCCAAGAGCGCCTACTATTGCCGTTTCAAAAAACGAAACTATCCAACTGCTCTGCCCAAATAATCCAGTAAGCCATGAAAGCAGTGGTTTGAATGCGCTGTCGAGAAGAAAAGAAAGTCCGTCACTGCACCACGCACCTATTGAGAAAAATGTGAGATAAAAAGCAATAGCCAAAAACAAAAGAAAAATTGGAAAGGCAAGAAATCTGTTCATGACAAATTTATCGAATTTGCTTCTGCCATAAACACGCGTTTGCTTTGTCATGCATGAAGAGAAAATCTTATCAATATAGTCATATCTTGCCCGCGCAACTTCTTCAATATGGTCAGAAAGATTTTCAATATTTATGCCCACTTTCTTTGCAATTTCTTCATCTTTTTCAAGCAATTTGATGGCATAAAAAACTTTAAGTTTTTCTTCAATTTTTCCAAGTCGCGAAAAATCCAAATTCAAACTTTTTATATATGGCAATACTTTTCTTTCACTATTTTTTTGACCATTTTCTAATTCCAAAATGGCATCATTGAGCGCGCCCAATGTGCTTTTATCACGCGCATTGATTGGAACAACTTTGATTCCAAGCATTTTGCCAAGAGAGGAATAGTCAATCTTACAAATTGGCTTTTTGTCAATCTGGTTGACCGCCAATATGACAGGCACGCCAAGTTCCAAAAGTCCGAGCGTGAGATAGAGATTGCGTTGAAGATTGCTGGCATCACAAATATTGACAACAAGTCGGTCTGGTGTTTTTAAGATATAGTCGACTGCGACTTTTTCTTCATAACTAAGGCTTGTGAGAGAATAAATGCCAGGCAAATCAACAATGTTTATTTCCTGCCCTTTAAAAGAATATCTTTTTGCCTTTTCTTCAACTGTCACGCCATGCCAGTTTCCCACATGCTCATGCGCACCAGTGAGCGAGTTAAAAAGCGTGGTTTTTCCAGTGTTGGCATTCCCTACCAGGTTGACATTAATCATTTCGCCCCTCCACTTTCTTTCAAAATTATTGCCTCAGCAACAGTTGAACGAAGTGACAATGTGTAGGCACGAATTTCCACCAAATATGCCTTTCCAAGCAATGATTTTCGCACTGCTGTGACCTTTTGACCTGAAGTGAATCCGAGGTCATAGAGCCTGCGCCGAATTTTCATGGGTGCATTAGGGTCAATTTTATCAATTTCATAAAGTTTGCCAAACTTGGCTGAATTTAATCTTAACATGTTTCAATTGTATTATTTTTTTGAATTTTACATGACAAATTTACAAAATCTGTTTGGCTGTATCAAACTTTTGTGCTACAATATATTCAAGGAGATAAACTTATGAAGTGTATATATTGTGGTTGCGAGGAAAATAAAGTTCTCGATTCAAGAAACTCAGATGAAACAAATTCAATCAGAAGACGCCGTGAATGCATTAACTGTGGCAAGCGTTTCACAACCTATGAAACAATCGAAACAACTCCAATTTTGGTTGTCAAAAATGATGGTTCAAGACAAGCGTTTGACGCAAACAAAATCAAAAAAGGCCTTATCATAGCCTGTGAAAAACGCCCAGTCAGCGCTGTTCAAATTGACAATATGGTCGCAAACATTGAAAAGAATATTCAAAATCGCCTGCTTCAAGAAGTCAAATCATCAGAGATTGGCGAAATGGTGATGGAGCAACTCAAAAAAGTTGACGATGTTGCTTATGTTCGCTTTGCATCAGTATATCGCAAATTCACAGACCTCACTTCATTCAAACGCCTTCTTGATGAAGTTTAAAAGGCGATGCCTCCTACTAAGTGAAACAAGTGTTGTTTTCAAAAACAATACATTTGAGAGACGATGTCTCATACTAATCAAAAACCAATTTTGTTTGATGTCAAATTTTTCAAAGATATTTTTTCCTACTAAGTGAAACAAATGTTATTTAAAGACAATTTTTTTGAGAGGAGTTGCGTCTTTTTAGGCAAATAAAAAAATAAAAACTTAATCAACAAAACCGAAACTTACTTAAAACAAAAATTATAACAAAAAACAAACCATATTTTTAAATCATGATTTGTTTTTTTGAGTTGTTTAACATCTTTGCTCTTTTTCTATTTTCACTCGCATTTCATCAAGTATGCGTTTTTCAAGACGAGAAATATAACTTTGACTTATTCCAAGTTTGTCAGCAACTTCCTTTTGAGTTAGTTCATCTTGCCCTGTCAAGCCATAACGCAAAATCATTATTTCTTGTTCGCGAGATGATAGCCCTTCAATAAGCATATGAACAATTTGTTTATCTGCGCTGTCGTCAACAGTTTTTTCAATAACGTCTTCCTCGCTTTGCAAAACATCGGCAAGGAAAAGTTGATTGCCCTCCTTGTCCATGCTTATAGGTTTATCAAGACTGATATCCAAAGATGTTTTAGAAGTTTTGCGAAGAAACATGAGTATCTCATTTTCAATACACCGACATGCATAGGTTGCAAGCTTTATATTTTTATCAATATTAAACGTTTTAACTGCTTTAATCAATCCCACAGAGCCTATTGAAATCAAATCTTCAAATTCAACCGAAGTATTTTCAAATTTCTTTGCGATATAAACGACAAGTCGCAAATTGTGTTCAATCAAACTGTTGATTGCTCTTGCACTGCCTTGTGATTTAAGCAAAAGAAGTTCATTTTCTTCTTCAGATGAAAGTGGCGCAGGAAGGTCTGCGTGACCATAAACATAACAAACAATATTTTCAGGGTCTTGAAAATTTATATACTTTTTGAAGGTGTTATAAAGCCAAAGCTTAATTTTGAAAATAATTTTAAACATAATATCTCCTTTTAAAATATTAAATTATCTCGCCATGAAGAAGTATATTTTTCCCAAACGACCGCTCGAATCCAGAAAAGGTCAAACCAAGCATCATGTTTTTATATTCCTTTGTCACACCGTTGCCACATATGTCAACTTTGCCAACAGAAAAAACTAGAATTTGTGTTCCGCTTGCAATTGTGCTTAGTTTGATATAGTGAGCATTGTTCAGTGTTGTCAAATCAGTTTTTTTGAGATAGGCTGATAGATAATTTGTATTCTCATATAGTTTTTTAAATATGTCGAAATTGATTAAAACAACAGGTTTTTTGGTGATTGGGTCATAAAGCAAATTTCCGCTGTCTAAAAAGCCCTCTTCCTCGACAAGTTTTCCGTCATTAAATATTTTGACTTTGAATGAAAAATCTTCAATGTGCTTTTGCCTAAGTCGCATTTTGAAAATGCTTTTGCTGACCAAAAAAATCACAAGACAAATGGCAAGAACGACCAAAAGTGGCAATTGCCCAAAGGTTGAAGAAATTGCATAGCATCCTCCGCCAAACAAAAAGGACAGACCCAAAAACACACTATAAATCTGACAAAATCGCTTGAAAGACTTAAAGTTGAATGAGACTGACACAAGAAGAACAGAAACAAAAACTTGTGTCAAAAGTTTGGCGTAGGACGGAAGTGCAAACAGAGGCAGGATGACAGCGATAATTCCGCCAACCAAAGCAGAAAGCCAGATGAATTTGGCCTTTTCTTTCAAAAAAAGGGCTGTCAAAAACAAGATGAAGAAGTTGATTGTCAAATTTATAAAAAGCGAAAACTCAATTTCAATAATCATTGTTCACCTCTTGCAACAAGTTTAATTTATGTGAAAAAATTTACCAAAAAGAAAAAAGTGGAAAAATTAGAGAAAGACGAAAATTAAAAAGAAAATTGTTTTACATCAATTTTCAGCAATTTTCTCTCTTATTTTCTTAATTTTGCTAAATTTATTTAAATTTTGCAGAAGTTGTTAAATTTTAAATATGTTTGACTTTTTTCAAAAGAAAAATTATACTTATCTCATGAAAAGATTTTTTGGAAAAATAAAAAATGAACATATGCTCATCGATGAAAGCGAGCATATTCATTTGAGCAAAGTTCTCAGAATGAAAGTTGGTGACAAAATCATTGTCAATTGTAATGATGAATTTGATTATTATTGCACAATCGAAAGCATAACAAAATCTCAAACAGTTGCAAACGTTGAAAGCAAAAAAGAATGCCCAGCTCTTCCAAAACGCAATATCGTGCTTTTTCAAGCAATTCCGAAAAAGGAATATTTTGACACAATAATCGCAAAATCTATTGAACTTGGTGTTTCGAAAATTCAGCCTTTCACAAGCCAGTTCACAGTTGTTAAGGATGTAAAAAAAGATAGAACGATTGCTCAAATTATGACTGCATGCAAACAGTGTGAGCGTTCAAAACTTGCCGAACTTGGCGACGTCAAAACTTTTTCTGAAATGCTCAATTCTCTTTCAAACTTCGATGTCGTTCTCTTTGCAAATGAGGACGAAAATGAAACTTCAAAATTTTCACCTAACTTTGTTGAAAACAAACAAAACATTGCCGTCATTGTTGGCGCTGAAGCAGGATTCAGCCCAGACGAACGAGAAGCAATCAAAAAGGCTGGCGCAAAGTCAATCACGCTTGGAAAGAGAATCCTTAGAAACGACACTGCTTGCGTCTCAATGCTCACTCTTGCAGGAATCTTTTCAGATAATTAATTTTTGACATCAATATAAGATATTTAAATTAAAAAACTAGCAAAAGCTTGCTAGTTTTTTGGTTTTTTATCATCATCAACTGAAAGAATATATGGGTTTGTTGGCACGCCTTGACCACGGAGTTCAACCAAAATCGTGTCTTCCCCAATTTTAACCACACAGCCAAAAGGAATAAAAAGTTGCCCAGCACCTTTAAAAATATTCCACCCTGATTTTTCACCCGGCACAACAATGCCCAGCACACGCGCACACTGCAAATCAAAAACTATGTCAACAATATGTCCAAGTTTACGGCCATCCAAAACGTTGACAACTTCTTTGCATCTTAACTCTAAAAATGAACTTTCCACATGATTATATATGCAACCCTTCAACAAAAAATGCCAAAATATTTGCAAAAATATTTAAGCATAAAAAATTCAAAAAAACATCAAGTCAAAAACTCTTTAATTGATTTAAGAGCATTTTTTTCAAGCCTTGAAACTTGCGCCTGACTGATTCCAATCTCCTCACTGACTTCCACTTGAGTTTTGCCAACGTAATATCTCATCATGAGGATTTCTTTCTCACGTGAAGAAAGCGCTTTGATTGCATCCTTAATTGAAATATTTTCATAAAGTGCTTCATCAGTGTTTTTGGTGTCTGCAATTTGGTCGAGAAGATGAATTGTGTCACTGCCATCTGTGTAAATCGGCTCGCTTAGTGAAACAGTTTCACTGATTGCATCAAGCGCCAAAGTGACAGTTTTTACAGGAAAGTTAATCACTGAGGCTATCTCGTCAACAGTCGGCTCTTCTATTGACTTTTTTGACAACTCGTCTTTGGCCTGCAATGCCTTGTATGCAACATCTCTAAGACTGCGCGAAACACGAACGGAATTGTTGTCGCGCAGAAAACGCCTTATCTCGCCAATAATCATTGGCACTGCATAAGTTGAAAATTTTACTGCCAAGGTTTCATCAAAATTGTCAATCGCTTTCATAAGCCCAACACAACCCACTTGAAACATGTCATCCGCTCTGTCACCTTTACCACCAAATCGATGAACAACCGACAAAACAAGCCTCAAATTTGCCACAACAAATTGCTCACGTGCAAATTCGTCACCAGTTTTAAGTTTGCGCATAAGTTCCATCATCTGAGCACCAGTCAGTTTTGGCAGTTTTGAAGTATCAACACCAGCAATAACCACTCTAGACGCCATAAAACACCCCCTTGTCAAGAGATATCTTTCTCAAACGCCAAAACAATTATTCCCACTCGACAAAAACCGACAAAACAAGTGGACTTTCACCAAATTTTAATCGGTTAAAGTGCAAAGCAAACTTCAAAACAAAAAACTCAGCAAACTTTCCCTGCTGAGTTTTTATTGTATTTTTTATTTATTTTGAGCTTAACTCTCTATCCACCTTTTTGGCGAAAGATTTAAGACGGAAACCTTTTGTCTCTTCCCAATAGGCTCTCATAAGCGGTTTACTGTAAACTTTTGCAATGTCATCCATGTATGGCTTGTTTGATTCGCGATAAACCATGTCAGTTTTCATCATACTGTAAGCAAGTTCGGAATGAAGAATCAGCATAGTGGCAAACTGCCTTTCTTTGCCATTGAGCGCACGCACTTTGGCTTTGTCACTTAGAAGTTCTTTAAGTTCGTCTTCATGTTCTGAATAAAACATCCAAATTTCACGATGACTTTTGACAAGCAAAGCCTTATTTTTGATTTTTGTCCTCATAATAGTAAACGCAAAGAACGCCGTGAACGCCAGCGCACCCCACGCAAGAAAACAAGTTAAAACGATCTCAAAAGTTGACATATCCACCCTCATATATAACTATATTGTATAACTTTTTTTCAGAAGTCAAATTATTTATAGCTAAATATAATTTGCGAAATATTTCGAGTATTGTCAAAAACATAAAATTTATTTATATTTTTTTATCATTTCGATTATTTTCTCTGCCCTTGCTCTTGCCAGATTTAAAAATGAATCAGTGCTCATATTATCATATTTTCTTGGCTCACCACAGCTAAGTCTATGTAGTTCAAGCATAATTACATTGTCATAGCTTGTTTTTGCAAGTTTTTGACAAACCTTTTCATAATCAATTTTTCCGTCAAATGGCAACATATGAAGGTCGCGAGTATAATCATAGCCATATTCCCAGTCCATTAAGTTGTCATGAAGATGTATCGCAAGGATTCTGTCACCATATTTTTCTAAAATATCAAAATCAGGTCGATAAAGATTGTGATGCCCAGCATCATAACATAGCCCTAAAAAATCAGACTTTATGTTATCCAGCAAAAAGGTGAAATGGTCAAAATTTGGAGCGTCCAAATTTTCCAATGCAATTTTCACATTCTTCTCTTCTGCAACTTTTAAGATTTTTTCCATGCAATCTAGTGCATATTGACTTGTTGGAAGAGCCAAATCTGTTGCACCACCTTCCGTTCCATGCAAAACAGCAATATGAATATCATATTTTGCACAAAGTTTAATTTGCCTTATTACATCTTCAACATATTCTTTGTTGCTTTCGCCTTTTGCCCACAAATCATTTGCAGGCTTGTTGTTTAAATGAACATAAGGAATTTTTAATCCTTGCTTTTTTGCTTCCAAAATTGCGTTTTCTTCTCCGCCAACTTTAAATGCAATCATAATATTGTTAAATCCAGCCTTTTTAACATTAGCGCAAATTTCAGAGATGTTTCCGCCACACTCGTTATTAGAGTTTATTCCAATCTCAAACATACATTCCTCCTATAAAAAATTATCAATTTAATTAATTTTTCTAATGTATAACTAATATAAAATCACATCAAATTATAAATTTAAAATCCTATTCCAAAATTTCTTTATTGGAATTGATAATTTGATTATTTATATGTTGATCCGAAATATTATTCACCAATTCTATATCAAAATATTCTATCGTTTCTACCACTTTAGCTTTTGCTTTTTTATTTTTTCTATCTTTAATAAAACTGATAAAATAGAAAAGATTATAAATTATTAAAACTAGAACAGCTAACCCTATTACACCTACAACAATCCAAAAAATAACAGTGAGCACTGGAGCTGCTATATATTTTAACAATAAGTTAAATATAAAACTTCGTAAATCTAAATTTAACCAAGAAAAAATTATCCCTAAAGATGAAAAAAATGATACCGATCCAAATATAATTGATAATGTCTTCCTTATCCAATGAGATTGTTTTTTATTTATATACAATCCACAACAAGAACAAATCGTCATAATGATACCAGTAGTATTATATGGTGTAAATAAAAATTTTTTATAAATAATCCTGGTAATAGTATCAACACCTAGTGCTCCTCCGATTATAACTGCAAATAAAATTATAAATACAGATTTAATCTTCACCTTCTTATTTTTTTTCATTATCCCCTTTTTTGATTATATCATGAAATAACTGTATTTTCAAAATAAATTTAAGAAAAAATCAAAAAATGAGCATATGCTCATTTTTTACTTTGTATTCTTTTTGAAGTTTGAGAATTTTGGGTATTGATTATCGTCAAGGTTTTGTGCAAGTTCTTCGATTTTGGCTTTTGTGGCTTTATCAAGGCTTTTTGGCACTTCGGCTTTGATTGTGACAAGCATATCGCCATAATAGTCACGGTTCAAAGCTTTCACGCCTTTATTTTTCAGCCTCATAACCGTTCCGCTTGCAGTAAGCTCGGGAACAGTGAGAGTGTAAGCGCCTTTAAGCGTTGGGATGTCAATCTTTCCACCAAGCAAAGTCGTTGTGAAAGGCAGGTATAGGTCAAGATAGATATCATTGCCTTTACGCACAAGCACTTTATTTGGAAGCACGCTCATCTTGATATTAAGGTCGCCGTTTATGCCTTCGCGCGTTGGTGCGTTACCTTCGCCACGCATGCGAAGTGTTTGACCGTCATCAATGCCTGCTGGGATTTTAACAGTGATAGTTTTGTTTACCCGCTTATTGCCCTTGCCACCACAATCAGAGCATTTTTCCTTGATAATCTTGCCCGTTGCGTTACATTTTGGACAGCCTGCCTCACGAATTGTTGTGCCAAACATAGTGTTTTGCTGGAAGCGCACTCTGCCTGTGCCACGGCATTCAGGACAAGTTGAAAACTCCTTGCCATTTTTTGCACCAGTGCCATTGCAAGATGAGCATTTTTCCACCTTGCCGATTGTGATATTTTTCTCACAGCCAAAGCAAGCTTCTTCAAAAGTCAAATTCATTGCAAGGTTGATGTCAGCGCCACGCTCTTGCACGCGAGCGCCATTTCCACCACCACCGAATGCAGAAAAGATGTCAGAGAATATATCAGAAAATCCTCCGCCACCACCGCCAAAGAAATCGCCAAAGCCACCTGCACCACCTTGCCCAAACGGATTGCCATCTGCCGAGCCAAACTGGTCATAATTCGCGCGCTTTTTAGAGTCACCTAAAACTTCATATGCCTCATTGATTTCCTTAAATTTCGCTGCTGCTTCGTCTGTTTTATTTAAGTCTGGGTGATATTTTTTGGCAAGACGACGATAAGCAGATTTAATCTCATCGTCACTTGCACTTTTTTCCACACCCAAAATTTGATAATAGTCTTTATTTGCCATAATTTAAACCTTTACATTTTATTTCGAATTCATTTAATAACGCTTTAAATCTTGAATTTAGAAATCTACGACATTCTCTCACAAGATCCTTTGGCACTCCGCCATAAAAAGCATCTGCCAAATTTGCTGTTATAGTTGTCAAAGTGTCTGTGTCGCCACCAAAAGCGACGGCATTTCGGATTGCATCCTCAAAGTTTTCAGAAAAGAGAAAGGCTATAATCGCCGGTCTAACCGTTTCATAACCATTTGGAAAATCATAGGTATATGACTTTCGATATTTGTTATAGTTTTTGTAAGTGAGATTAAAGTTGTATTCCTCTTCCATAAACTGTTTCAAGCCCTGTTTTGTCATGCCGTTTCTAAGTTTAAAAACAGCCATTGCCACCATAAGCGCAGATTTCAAGCCCTCTTCACTATTGTGAGTGACACGCATGCTTTGATAAACAAGTTCTTCAAGTTGCTCTTCGCTTGTTGCATAAAAACCAATCGCGCTCGCACGCATTGCACCACCATTGCCCACGCTGGAACGATATTTGCCGTCGGCATTCTCAATCCAGTTCACAAAACTCGGTCCATAAATTGTCGGATTTTTATCAGGATACTTGGAATAATACTTTTTTAGATAAACCAGCATCGCCTCACTCGACTGGTCAGAATGCAAGAGCCAATCTATTGTTGCAAAAGTCAGAATTGTATCATCTGAATATTTACTTCTTGACGTAAAAAACTCAAAATCTTTGGTCTTTTTGTTATAGTGGAAATTTTCGTGTGTGTAAGAATTGCCGATTATATCACCAACATAAAATCCGTCCATTTATTTTCCTTTTATTCGTATTCATAAAATTTAAATTTATCATAATAAGCGTTTGCAGGGGTTTGGGGAGAATCGCAACTCCCCAAGGTCTTTTGTAACTTTTCTATCCTAGAAAAGTTATTCTACATCTACAACTGTATCATCATTTGAACCATTGTTTCCATCAGGATTTGTTCCATTAGTATCAGTGCCTGCACTGGCTGATTGATACATCTTTGAAACAATGCCGTTTGAAACATTTGTGAGTTCGTCAAGTGCTTTCTTGATAACATCAATATCGTCACTCTCAAAGTCTTTCTTTGCTTTTTCGATTGCTTCTTCAAGTTTTTTCTTGTCGTCTTCAGCAAGTTTGTCGCCATTTTCTTTAATCATTTTTTCAAGACCATAAACCATGTTGTCGGCTTGGTTCTTTGTTTCAACAAGTTCTTTTCTCTTCTTGTCTTCCTCAGCGTGAGCCTCAGCCTCTTTGATAGCCTTTTCAATATCCTCTTCTTTGAGATTTGTTGAAGCAGTGATTGTTATGTTTTGTTCTTTGTTTGTTCCAAGGTCTTTTGCTGAAACTTTCACGATTCCGTTTGCGTCAATATCGAAAGTAACTTCGATTTGTGGCACACCTCTTGGTGCTGGTGGAATGTCTGAAAGTTGGAATCTGCCAAGTGTTTTGTTTTGGTTGGCAAATTCGCGCTCGCCTTGAAGAACATGAATGTCAACGCCCGGTTGATTGTCAACAGCAGTTGAGAAAACTTGTGATTTTTTTGTTGGGATTGTTGTGTTTCTTTCGATAAGTTTTGTGAAGACTCCGCCCAAAGTTTCAATTCCGAGTGAAAGTGGAGTTACGTCAAGAAGAAGAACATCTTTAACTTCTCCGCCAAGAACGCCCGCTTGAATTGAAGCACCAACGGCAACACATTCATCTGGGTTAACACCCTTGTATGGCTCTTTTTCAGTGAAAGCCTTAACCGCTTCTTGAACGGCTGGGATACGAGTTGAGCCACCAACAAGAACAACCTTATCAATTTGATTTTTTGAAAGTTTTGCGTCAGCAAGTGCTTTAACTGTGCAGTCGATTGTTTCTTTCACAAGATCTTCTGTGATAGCATCAAATTTAGCGCGTGAAAGTTCATATTCCATATGTTTTGGACCAGTTGCGTCCGCTGAAATGAATGGAAGTGAAATTGCGGTTTTTGGTGTTGCTGAAAGGTCAATCTTAGCCTTTTCTGCCGCTTCTTTAAGTCTTTGCATTGCAAGTTTGTCTTTTGAAAGGTCGATTGAGTTTGTTTTTTTGAACTCTTCAACGAGAAGGTCGATGATTCTGTTATCAAAGTCATCTCCGCCAAGACGAGTGTTTCCGTTTGTTGAAAGCACTTCAAACACACCATCGCCTATTTCAAGAATAGATACGTCGAAAGTTCCGCCACCAAGGTCATAAACAAGAATTTTTTGATTTGAGTTTTCGCCTTTGTCAAGTCCGTAAGCAAGCGCTGCGGCAGTTGGCTCGTTGATTATACGAAGCACTTCAAGCCCCGCAATCTTGCCGGCGTCCTTTGTTGCTTGACGTTGAGAGTCGTTAAAGTAAGCAGGCACTGTGATAACCGCTTGTGTAACTTGACCGCCAAGATAGCTTTCAGCATCAGCTTTAAGCTTTGAAAGAATCATTGCAGACACTTCCTGTGGAGTGTATTCCTTTCCGTTAAGTGAAACTTTGTAGTTTGTTCCCATCTCTCTTTTGATAGATTGAACAGTGTTTTCAGCGTTGACAACAGCTTGACGCTTTGCAACCTTACCAACAAGTCTTTCTCCTTCCTTTGTGTAAGCAACAACAGATGGAGTTGTTCTATCTCCTTCTGCGTTTGCGATAACAGTTGGCTTTCCGCCTTCCATAACTGCCACGCATGAGTTTGTTGTTCCTAAGTCAATTCCAATAATCTTTGCCATAATTTTTAATCCTCCTTTTTGTTTACTATGACTTTTGCATATCTAATGACTTTATCATTATATATATATCCTGCTTGATATTCATCCAAGATGATATCATTTTCTTTGTCCTCACTTTTGAGAACTGCAATCACATTATGATAATGCGGATTGTATTTTTCGCCAATCGACTCAATCTTTTTGACCCCAAGTTCACCAAGTGCGCTTGAAATTTTTTCTTCAATCATTTCAACGCCTTTTAAAACTGTTTCGTCAGTTATCATCTTTTTGGCATCTTTAAATGTGTCAAGGCATGGCAAGAACACTTCTATCACCGATGCTTGACCCTTTTCGTAAGAGGTTTTCACCTGCTCAGAAGAACGGCGTCTGAAATTGTCAAAGTCCGCTTGAATTTGACGCGCAAGGTTTAAGTATTCCTCTTCTTTGCCGGCGCTCATATTCTCACTTGTGCATTCTTCCGAACATCTGTCACCATCATGACAGTGACAATCATCACCGCATGTGCAACCTTCATGACCGCAACCGCAATTTTCGCCATGTTCTTCGCAACCGCAGTCACACTCACCATGCTGACAAGCACATTCGTCACCGCAATCGCAATTTTCACCACACTGGCACTTTTCTTCTTCGTCATGAGCACATTTGCATTTTTTATCTCTTGACAATTTTCTATCCTCCCTTTGTTTTACTAAGTTCATCTATAACAACCTTCAAGGCCGAAGCAATCCCTGCATAGTCCATTCGCTGTGGTCCAATAACCCCAATCGACGCAAGTTGCTTACCTTGAAAACATATTGGCGCTTTGACCACTGAGCAGTCACTACCCTCGTCCGCAACAGAAACTTCAATTCCGCCCTTTCCGCTAAGTTCAAGCGCGCTTTCAAGCCCCTCTTTGTCATCAAGGATTTTCAAAACCTTTTTTGCGTCTTCAATCTCACTGCCATTTTCAAGCAGTTTTGCACTGCCTTCACGCCTTACATCAAGTAGTCGCTGATTGTTGAGTTTTTTAAGACCTCCAATAAGAGTGTCTACAACTTTTTGAAATGCCTTGATTTCGCCATGCATGCCAGACTCAAATTGATCAATGTTTTCAATCATCATTCCAATCGTTTCGCCCTTGAAATTCTTGGTGAGATAATTTGACGCGTCTTGACACTCCTCCACTGTCGCTGTGATATCCAGCGTGTCAGTGATATAACCCGCAATCGTTCCAATCAAAACCATAACCTTGCTTTCAAGCAATGGAATGATTTTGAAATCGGTTAAAATGAGCTCATCAAGACTTTGCATTACCACAACTGTTGGATAATTGGTCGCCTCGCTGACAATCTTTGCAATGCCAGACACAATGTCGGTCAGACTATTAGTCCGTGAAGAAATAAGTTTCCTCACATCTTCAAGTTCACTGTTGGTCGCACTAACACCTTGCAACAGGTCCTCAACATAGAAGCGATAACCTTGCGGAGTTGGAATGCGTCCGCCAGATGTGTGCAACTGCCTCAAAAAGCCCATGGCTTCAAGCGTGTTAAGTTCATTCCTAAGCGTCGCAGTTGAACAGTCAAGTTTAGCTCTATCTTTGATTCCTCCACTTGTGATTGGCGAGCAGTCTTTGATGTAATCCTCCACCGCCATGCACAGAATCGCCTTTCTTCTTTCTGAAAGTTCCATAGATTTTTCCTTTATTTTCGACTTTGTTAGCACTCTCATAACCCAAGTGCTAGCACTATTATACGCCAAAAACAAAAAAATAGTCAACTATTTGTGACTAATTTTTAAAAATTTTTTAATTTTTTTGTTGAAAAGTGGATTTTTAGTCTTCTAGACCCAATAAATAATCGGTAGTGACACCAAAAAACTTAGCAAGAATTATTAAACTTTCTCCACTAACATCCGACACGCCATTTTCCCAACGACACAAAGTAGCATTGCTGATATTAACTTCTTTACTCAGTGCCAATAACGATATTCCTTTCTCTGTTCTTAACTCTTTTAATCTTGTCGCAAATTTACTTTCCATATTTATATAATATCACAAAAATGTAACAAAATGCTTGACATTACGATTTTGTAATGTTATACTATTACAGAAAAGTAATAGAAGGAGGTGAAAAATGGAAGAAAACTTTTTAGAAAAACTTGTAGATTTGTTATTTAATGCATTTCAAGAAAAGTATTTGGGTGTTGACCTAAGTCCACAAGGTATGAGTGAATGCTTTTTTGAATTGTCATCAACTCTTAATTATGAACAAAAACAACTTTTGCAAAAACTTGATTATTTTGAAGTTGAAACATATGTCAATAGCGTAAAAGCTTTAATTAGATATTTTCTCACACTTTTAAACCCTAATAATTAAATCCAGCGATTAGATTTCGCTGGATTTGTTTACTCTTAAAATGTCGCCTTTTTGAAGATGATATGGAGTGGAAATTGAAACAATCTCTTGCACGCGTTTGCAGTCGTCAATTTCTTCGCCCTTTTCGGTTATTATCTTTTCAATAGTGATTGTTTTTCCAAATGCGTCAGACGGCGAAAGGATTTCAAGTTTATCGCCTTTTTTAAAGCGGTTGCGCATTTCGACTTTTGCGTAGCCGTTTTTTTCATCTTCAACAACTTTTGCAACAAACACTGCTGTTTGCACTGGCATAGAGGTTTCAAGGTGTTCTTTGTCATCACTGCCAAAATAGAAACCTGTTGTATAACGACGGTGGCTTGTTTTTTCAAGTTCGTCAAGAAGAGTTTTCATATCATTCTTGCCGTCAATTGCACGGCGATAAGCATTGACAACTGACGCAACATAATAGTCCGACTTCATGCGCCCTTCAATTTTCAGACTAGCAATCCCCGCCTCTTCAAGTTCTTTAATATGTTCAATCATGCAAAGGTCTTTTGAGTTCAAAATATATGTTCCGCGCTCATCCTCTTGGATTTCATACTCGTCATCACGGCTTTCTTCGCGGATAAAATATTTCCACCTGCACGCTTGCACACATGCGCCACGGTTGGAATCACGACCAGTGAGATAATTTGAAAGCAGACATCTTCCAGAATAAGAAATGCACATTGCGCCGTGAACAAAGGCTTCAATCTCAACACTTGCTGGCAAATTTTTGCGAATGTTTTTGATGTCGTTTAAACTAAGTTCACGCGCAAGCACAATTCTTGTCACTCCCATATCTGCATAGAACTTTGCCGACTGGCTGTTGTTGACATTTGCTTGTGTGGACACATGAACATTTAATGAAGGAAAGTTTTTTCTTATATAATAAATCAGTCCAACATCAGATACAATAAGCCCATCAACTTTGCATTTTTCAAGATGAGCAAGATATGGATCAAGATTTTCAAAATCTATATCCTTTGCAACAATATTGAGTGTGACATAACCTTTCTTGCCATTTTCATGCAAAAAAAGCATTGCCTTTTCAATTTCTTCATCGCTGAAATTTCCAGCAAAAGCACGAAGCCCAAATTGTTTGCCTGCAAAATAGACAGCATCTGCTCCGAAGTGGACAGCTGTTACAAGTTTATCAAAATTGCCTGCTGGCGCAAGTAGTTCCATTATTTTTCTCCTTAACTCTAAATTTCTTCTGTTTTTTCTTTTAAAATAAAATTTTCTTTTCCTTTCTGCTCTTTATACATTCTGTTCCAGTTTATTATTCCATAAATGTTATTGGCAAACATAAGCACAAAAGTCACCGCGATTATAATGAAATCGGTCGCATTTGCAGTGCCTTGAAAAAGAGGTGTAAGCCAGATAAAGCAACCACAAATACTTGTTGCCATGAAAGCGATAAACTGAAATTTGTTTCCCCTCAAAGTGAGATAGTTTGCAAGAATCGCAAAGGTAAATGAAAATGTGCAAGGAACGAGCGCTATCGTGTTTAAAGCCCTAAGTGCAAAATAAACACCCGCCCAAAGTGCACCAAAAGCACAAATAATGCAAAGCCACTCTTTCCATTTGATGCTGTTAACTTTCATCTCCTGCGAAGTTATCTTGTTTTTCTTTTTGTTAATTATATTGATAATAAAGGTGGCAATCTGCAAAGGTGTGAGAATTGCCAAGTTCAAAAAAAATTCACCCCACACGCCTTGAAGAAAAGATTGAGTGCAATATAGAAGATATTGACAAATAAGAAAAATAGGTGCAAAAATATAGCCTTTTGACAAGAAAAACACACTTAAAATCGCAATGAAAGAATAAGCAATCGAAAGCGCATCACTTTTAAAAACTATTGAAACTGTTAAAACTGATACTAATGCAATCGGCAAAAATATCATATCATACAAATTGAAATTTTTGAAAAAGTTTTTGATTTTTTCCATTATAAATCCACATTTGGCTTGGCTGAAAGAGAAAGGTCAGCAAGTCCAATTCCTTTTTTTATCATATAGTAACCTGCCGTTGCAATCATTGCACCGTTGTCAGTGCAATATTTAAGAACAGGGCTATAAAACTCAATTCCCTCTTTCTGACACTCATTAGTGAGTTTTTCTTTGAGCCTGCTATTTGCTCCAACCCCGCCAGCAACCACAAGTTTATTAAGTCCGCTCTCTTTGCAGGCGCGAATAGCTTTGCTTGCAAGTTCATCAGTCACACATTCTTGAAAAGAAGAGGCAATGTCGGCCTTGTTTAATTCTTCACCTTTCTGAGTTTTATTGTGAACATAATTGACAACTGCAGTTTTGATTCCGCTGAAAGAAAAGTTCAAAGTGTTTTTCAAACTGCTCGAAACATTGAACTTGATATTTGGAGTGCCACTTTTTGCAAGTTTATCAATTTCTGGCCCGCCAGGATATGCCAACCCTAAAACTCTTGCCACCTTGTCAAAAGCCTCGCCAACCGCGTCATCAACAGTTGTTCCAAGAAGTGTCATGTCATAATAGTCATCAACACGAAGAATTGCGCTATGCCCCCCACTGACCATAAGACAGACAAAAGGCGGAGTGAGTGACAAGTGTGAAATATAATTCGCTCCAATATGGCCATGAACATGACTGACAGCGATAAGTGGAATATCAAGCGAGTATGCAAGCGATTTTGCAAAATTGACACCAACAAGAAGTGCACCAACAAGACCTGCGCCATAGGTTACAGCAACTGCGTCGATATCCTCTTTTTTAAGTCCGGCAGTGACAAGTGCCTCTTCAAAAATGTTTGAAATTGCGGTGATATGATTGCGCGACGCAACCTCTGGAACAACTCCACCAAAGCGTCTATGAATTTCGATTTGTGATGCAACTATGTTGGATAAAACCTCACGGCCGTTCTTGACAATCGCAATGCTCGTTTCATCACAAGACGATTCAATTGACAAAACTATGACATTCTCTTGATGCCTAAGTTTTTCAAATTTATCTTTCATTCGCTCAAAATAACTTTTCATATCACTCATAATAACACAAATTGCATAAAAATGCTAATAAATTTTAATAAACTTTCAAATATTGCACATATTAACTGTATGAAAAAGTGTGTTAATAAAAGTTTTATATTTATCATTGTTTCTTTGCTCATTTTGGCAATGCTCCTTTTGCCAAACCTAAACTTTGCCTTTGCTGTTGATGGTCAGGTAAATGACAGTTATATTGTCTACACCACCGAACATGAATATCTTTTTGAAAAAAGCGACGTTGATGAAGGCGACCTTATTCTCACCAAAGATTTTAAGCAATATCAAATTGAGAAAATCGACCAAGAAAACAGAATTGCCTATGCCAAGTTCGTTAAAGATGTCAAAAAGCCAAACATTTCAAAAAAGCCAAAAGGTGCGAGAACTTTGTCAAACAACCGTGAGAAAAAAAACATTTCAATGTATCTCACACACAACGATGAAAGTTTTAAACCTACAGATGGCTATGACAGCATATATGGCGCAGGTGGAATTCACGATGTGGCAAAAAAATTCAAAAATGAACTTGAAAAGAAAGGCATTTCAGTGACACTTGATGAAACACTACATATACCTCACAACTCAAGCGCCTACACGCGAAGTGGCGTAACAGCAAAAAAACTTAACGAGGAAAAACCTGATGCACTTTTTGACATACACCGTGACGGCGTTGCAAGAAGTTATTATTTGACAAAAGTTAATGGCAAAGAAGCCAGCAAAGTGAGAATCGTTGTTGGCAAGTCTAACCCAAACTTTGAGCAAAACTATGAATTTGCAACAGTTGTTTTTGCAGTAGGTCAAGAACTTTATCCATGGCTTTTCTCTGATATTTATTGTGGTAAAGGTCACTATAATCAAGCACTTCAAAACAAAGCACTCCTCTTTGAAATGGGAACATATCTTATCGAAAAAGATTTGGTCTATACCTCAATGCCATACCTTGCAGACGTTGTGAACACCGTTCTCTATGACACCACAGTTGAAGGTGATGAAAACACAAAAGACCCAGTTGTTGATAACATTATCATAAATGGCGATGACATGAAAAATCCAACAGTTTCCGACCACTTTGATGCAATCGCAAACAGCACCGCGCAAAAGACATATCTCTATTGGCTGATTCCACTTATTTTAATTATTGTCGGTAGCTCAGTTGCTGTTGGCATAATCATCATAAACTCAAAAAAACAGCCAAAACGGCAGAGAAAATCAAAAAAATAGAAAAATAAGCATGAACATGTGTTCATGCTTTTCATTTTTGCAAAAGTTCTTCAATATTGATAGCATAATGCTGTTAATACAATTTTTTCAAGTATTCATTAATAAATTCTTGAATATTGCCGTTCATGACGCCTTGAATGTCACTGTCTTCATAGCCTGTTCGGTGGTCTTTGGCAAGCGTGTATGGGCAAAAAACATAAGAGCGAATCTGGCTTCCCCACTCAATCTTTTTAATTTCACCGCGAATCTCGGCAAGTTTTTCCATTTCCTCGCTTTCGGCTTTTTCAACAAGTTTTGAATAAAGCATTTTCATAGCGTTTTCTTTGTTTTGAAGTTGACTACGCTCGGTCTGACATGCTGTCACAATGCCAGTTGGAATATGAGTGATTCGAATTGCCGATTCAGTTTTGTTGACATGTTGTCCACCCGCGCCTGACGAACGGAAGGTGTCAATTTTCAGGTCTTCTGGCCTTATTTGAATGTCTGGCATTTCGTCAATTTTTGGCATAACTTCCACACTTGCAAAAGAAGTGTGACGTCTTGCGTTTGAATCGAATGGTGATATGCGCACAAGCCTGTGAACTCCTTTTTCGCATTTGAGATAGCCATAAGCATACTCGCCGGCAACTTCAAAAGTTATGCTTTTAAGCCCTGCTTCGTCGCCGTCAAGGACATCCAAAACTTTAAGTTTGAAACCTGTTTTTTCGCAATACATTTGATACATGCGATAAAGCATATCAGTCCAGTCTTGTGCTTCTGTTCCGCCTGCGCCAGCATGAAGAGTTATGATTGCGTCGAAACTGTCATATTTGCCAGAAAGCAAAGTTTCAACCTTTGCATTATCAATTTTCTTTTCAAGAGAATGCACGCTTTCTTCAAGTTCATTTTCAAGTGAAGAATCACCACTTTCTTCAATAAGTTCAATAAGTGCATCAATGTCATCCAATCCACTTGCAAGCATTTTTATTGTTTCAAGTTTTTCTTCTATAAGTTTGACTTTCTTGCCAACTTCAAGCACAAGTTTTTGATTTAAATAAAACCCATCTTCAAGTTGTTGTTTTTTCAGTTTGTCAAGTTCAGATAAGAGTTTGTCTGAGTCAAAGACACTCCTTTATAAAAGAAAAATCCTCTTTCATATAGTTAAGCCTAACCTTAAAATTATCTAAAATCATATAAATCCTCCAATCAAATCAAATTGTCAATATATATTAACATAAAATAAAAAATTTGCAAACAAAAAAATCTTTCTATTGCAAAAATTTGCACAAAAGCATATGCAAACTTCATATTAATAGAGTGTATGCAAAGTTCTCTGGCAAAAGGACTTGTCTTGCACAAATTTAAGGAGGTTAAATTAAATGTCATTTTACATCAATAACACAAATCCAAATCGTCCTGGCCCAATTGGGAACAATGGACTCAATGGAATTTGCGAAAAAGTCTTGATTGAAACAACAAAAGTTTTCGACGCTTGTGTTTCTCAATCAACTGAAAGTGGAATAATACTTCCAGTAACCGGCTTCAATCCTGCAAATCCAACACTGCCACTCACATTCATTTCAGCACAAAATACAATCGGTCAAAATGCAACAATCTCAGACCTTGTGATTGACCGCATCGACAGCACTCCAAACTATGCCAATGTCAGCATGAATGTCACAATCCCAGTGACTGTCACATATCGTGATGCAAACGGAGTGCTTGGCACTGCAAGTTCAACAATCACTGTTGCAAAAAGCGTAGTGCTTTTCGTGCCTCAGCCATCTCTCAGCCCAGTTAACATAACAGCACAAGCAACTTTCGCAAGCACAATGGGTTCATACACTGCTGAAAACACATTTACAGTGACTGGCTGTATTCAAATTCTCATCAAGGTTACAGCAGTTGTTGACCTTCTTGTTCCAAGTTTTGGCTACCCAGTGGTTCCACCTTGCCAACAAGCACAACAAAACTCAGCATGCCAAGCACTTGCTGACCTTCCACTGTATCCAACAGCAACAGTTTCAAACAACTTTAACAGATAACAGTCTAAAAAAATCAAAAAATATAAAAATAAAAATTTATTTTATATCAAAAAAGGCAATTACTTGCCTTTTTTTTGTTTAAAACTTTAATAAATCACCTCAAAGTCAATCAGCCCATTTGACAAAACATCTTCTTGTCTTTCTATCGCTGATGCAATCTTGAAAAGTTCAACTTGCATAGGAAGAGAATTATTTATTCCGTCTTTATATCTAAACCCTTCACTAAATTCTTCTGCATTTCCTGATGCTTGTTTAATGCTAGTGCTACTTGTATCGGCTTTTAAATAACTTCCAATAATAATGCCTTGATATTCACTGCCAACAAAACTTGTATTTTCTTTAGAAACTTCACTGTGAGAAGAAGAAAACTTGATTAAGCAATTTGCGCCAGCATTAAGAGCATCACCAATCATTGCGCCAACAGCATTGTTTCCTGTTAAATCTCCATAATTTGCAAAAGAAATTATCGAAAAGAAACTTTGGCTTTCTGCTTTTCCAAGCGCGCCACCAACAATATTTCCATTCAAAGCGCCCTTATTTATTGTTCTTTCAATTGTCGAAGTTCCACTCATTTTTCCAGCAATTCCGCCACCATAATTTGCTGATGCTATATTGCCATAACTCACACAACTTTCAACGCTTGAACTCACTAAACTGCCAACGATTCCACCTGCAAAATCATTTTCACATCTCACATTGGCTTTTGAAATTGAAAGGTTTATTCTTGATGAACCCGCAAGCATTCCTGCAAGCCCTCCAACGTTGACCTTTCCAGCAACAAAACCAGATTCAACTTGACAATTTTCAATTTGACCACCACTCATTCTTCCAACGATTGCACCGACGTTATCCCAACCTTGAATATTGACGTCGCAAAGTTTTACATTTGATATGACTGAATTTTCCGCATTGCCGAAAAGACCTGTGCCATCAATTTCTTGAACTCTTTCAAGATAGTTAAGCGTTTTGACATTTGAAATTTTCTTTTCACAGCCGTTGAACTGGCCTTTAAAATAATTTTCGTTTGTTCCAATTGGTAGCCACAACTTTCCAGCAAGGTTAATGTTTTGAGTTAACTTAAACTTCTTTTCTACAGTTTCAAAATTTTCAACGTTGACCATATATGACAAACTTGCCAAATCAAATTCATTTTCAATTATGAAATAACCATCACTATCCAAAACAAAATCCTTACTTGTCGCAACCGAATACCAAGTCTCAACAAAGTAAGCATAAAGTGTTATGTCTTCCACAAAGTCACAGACAATATTTGATTTGCCGAGATAATCATAATATCTTTTTCCTTTCCCATTCGGCTGGTCAAAATATCCGTCAAAGAGAAATCCTTCTTTTTGAGGTGGAACAATTTCAGGCATAACGCTATCAAAAGTCACTATTGTTTCTTCAGTTCCAAGATTCGTTGCTCCTGTTTGAACAAAGTTTACTTTTGATTGAACTGCTTCATATCTTGCATATAGATTTACTGTGCTGTTATGCACATTTGTCAATTGTTGCACATTTTGGCAATCAGAATAGACCACCTCTCCGTCTGGCTCTGTTGCCCAGCCAATAAAATTAAACCCAGTTTTTTCAAAAGTGAAGTCGCTTAAATTTTGCTCAACTGAATAGACAAAACTTTGTTCTTTCAAGAGATTTCGGTCATCGTTTGAATGAAAAACAACTTTATATTTTTTCTCATCAAAGCGAGCGTAGAAAACATTTGTTTGATTATTATCATTTTTGATGCCCATATCTGCAACCAAAGTGGCATTTATATTACTTGAAACTTTTTCTCCATTATGGAACCAGCCGTTGAAAACATATCTATCACTTAAAAAAGAACTTGCATCAGCATTGAAGATATGTCCATATGTGGTTTCAAAATTTCCAATTTCACCACCTTCGACATATTGCCCATTCAAATTCTCAAACTCCACAATGCACTTGCTTGAAACATTGACAGGAGTGGCTGTGACATTGTATGTAAAAACCCAGCCTTCTTGAAGGTCACCACCAACTTCTGTTCCGCTTGAAGGATTGTCTTTTGTTTCACCCAACCAACCAATACCGCCTGGAATTCGGGACGTAAATTTAGAATTCATATCATAAAACTTATATGTATTTCCATTAAAAGAAATTTGGTCATTCATCACATGATTTATGCGCGCTTTTGAATAATGAATTGCAGTATTGCCCGAAAAACTCACCGATTTCTGACCGTCAATTTCTGTGATATCAAAATACTCGCCCTTTCCTTCCTGTCTGAAAAGTCTGAGCAAAAGGTGACTGAAAGGTGTGACAATTTTATAGTCATAACCATCGGCAGAGACAATTGTGTAGTTGACATCTCTGTCAAAGTTTTGACCATTGACAGAACTTGCAGTATGTTCACCTTTATGAGTAATTTCACCGTTATAAATTATTTCACCAATCAGCAGTCTGTCTGCTAAACTTGTGTTGTTTGTTGGAAAATATAGGCAAAAAAGCCCTGCGACAATAATTATCGCAGACGCAATCATAAACCCCAACAGATGTTTAAATTTGAGAATTTTGTTCAATACATAACTCCAATATTATTATAACCAATTTGCCCAAATAAAAAAAAGCAATTTCAATAAAAAATTTTAAATTTTATAACTTTTTTTATAAATCAAATTGCTTTTTTAATTCGCACCTATTCAACATCAATATTTGAATAAAAAATAGGCTTTTTAGCCTACTTTTTGTTCTTTCTAAGTTTTTCAATCCAAGGTGGAACATTTGAAGGTCTATCCACTTCAACTCTTGATGAAGTTGGGTCATTGTTTGGTGTGAGATTAACTTCAGGTTTTTCTTCCACTGGAGCAGATTTCATGGCATATTGGCTGAAAATGCTTCTTGCAGAAGGCATCTCTTTCTTTTGACCCATATCGCCAATTGAGCGAGCAGATGCAACCGGATTTTCTTTCTTTTCCTCTTCTTCAGAGTTTGGCTTTTGGAAACCTGTTGCAATAAGAGTGATTTCAACTTCGTCATGCATGTTTTCATCAACACTTGTTCCAAGAATGATGTTGCAGTTTTCATCAACAACTTCTCTGACAAGCGCTGCTGCTTCATTGAGGTCGTCTTGAGTGAGGTCATTTCCGCCTTTAATATTGATAAGAAGACCTGTTGCGCCTTCAATTGTTGTTTCAAGAAGTGGGCTTGCAACCGCTTGCTTAACAGCATCAAGTGCTTTGTTATCGCCAGTGCCATAGCCAATACCCATGTGAGCAAGTCCTTTATCTTTCATAATTGTTGTCACATCGGCAAAGTCAAGGTTGATAAGCCCCGGATAAACGATAAGATCAGAAATGCCTTGAACGCCTTGACGAAGAACGTCATCAGCGAAACGGAAAGATTCAGTGAGCGGTGTTTTTTTAGGGACTATTTCAAGAAGTTTTTCATTTGGAATAACCACAAGTGCGTCAACATATTTTCTGAGTTTTTCAAGCCCTTGTTCAGCGTTTCTTTGACGAACTGGACCTTCAAAAGAGAATGGCTTTGTGATGACAGCAATTGTCAAAATGCCCATTTCTTTTGCAATTTGTGCAATAACAGGTGCAGCACCAGTTCCAGTTCCGCCACCCATACCAGCAGTGATGAACACAAGATTTGTGCCTTCAAGCATTTCAGTGATTGAAGCCTTGCTCTCTTCAGCAGCCTTTTGACCAATGTCTGGTTTTGCGCCAGCACCAAGACCTTGTGTAAGTCTTTCGCCAATTTGAAGTTTTGTTTCAGCCTTTGAAATCAAAAGCATTTGTCTGTCGGTGTTAACAACAACAAACTGAGCAGAAGTAACTCCCGCATCAATCATTCTGTTAACGGCATTATTTCCGCCACCACCAACGCCAACAACTTTGATTTTTGCAACTGAGGTATTTGTGTAGTTATCCATAAATTCACTCCTTGATTTGTTTTTTCATTTTTATTGTAACTCTTTTTGCGTAAATTTGCAAACAAACTAACGAAATTTTTCTAAAAAATGTATAATTTTTCATTTTTTTATGAATTTATACATTTGTTAATGATACTTTTCCAGTATTGAAAGGGCTTTTTAGCGATTTTTGTCAATTTTTGACGCAAAAGGAGTTGTTTTCATTGTTTTTATGTGCCATTGTTTTTAGTCCAATATTTTTTTGCAATCTTAATCTTTGTTAACTTTTCAAAGCAGAAGAAACAAGAGAATAAATTGAAGCAAGCGTTGGTTTATCTTTTCCGGGAAGTCTTGGCACTCCATAACTTATGTTTCTGCCAAGGCATTTTGCGAGATAGTCACGACCGCCTTTTATCTTTGTCACTCCACCGCCTGAGAGATAGACTGGAAGAAAAGGAATATAGTCACTCGAAAAGAGTTGAAGACATTTTGAAATCGCACTGCCAATGGTGTCGATGATATAGCCGACAACTTCATTCGCTTGGTTTAGTGGAATTTTTATAACTTTGCCTAAGTCGGTTGTAAGTTCATAAAAATCCGTTGATTTGCCTTTGAGTGATAATACAACCATTTTTTTCAATCGGTCGGCTTCAGAAAGAGTCAAATCAAATGCTTCTGAAAGGGAATTTGTGATAAATGCGCCACCGATTGAGAAGGAAGATAAGTGCGCAAGTCCTTCACCCTTGACGATTGAAACAGATGTGGTCAGGTCACCAACGTCAATGAAAAGATTGAGGTCTTCTCTTTCCTCTTTTGAGATAACGAAAAGCGCTTCGCAAAGAGGTTCAGACATATATTCAACACTTTCAAATCCAAAACCGGCAATAATGCTGTTGAAAAGTGAGATAAATTCACGACCAACATATATGATTGAAAGTTTGGCTGAAAGGGAAGATGCCATTTCGCCAATAGGGCTGTAGGACAACCTTGCATCGTCAATAGTGAAAGAAATTGGATTAACAGAAAGGATTTCAACTCCCTCACCTTTCGCTTTTTCGCTTGCTGAATAAAACATTACTTCAATGTCTGATTGCTTTATCTTTCTTCTGTCACCAAAATTCATAGACGCGCTTGTTGCAATAACAGAAGAGAACTCTGCAGGAACACCGATATATACTTTCTTGTTTTTTGAATTATCAAAATCGAGGTCACTGAGCGCCTGTTTGAAAACTTGAGCAAGTTTTTCTGGGTTGAGAAATCTGCCCTCATAGAAACCTTCATAATCTGCTTCAACATAACCTTTGGTAATAAATGTGTCATTGACACCCTTTCCCGCCACCATAGCGCGAAGTTTAGATGAACCTATATCAAAAACGAGCACAAAATCCTTCATAATACACCTTAATTAAGTATAGTTTAGTCAAAAAAAGAAAGTTTGTCAATAAAATCGCAAACTTTCAAAAAAATCTTTATTATTTTATTTATTATATAATTAATATATTTATCTTTAATTATCTCCTGCATTCAAATATGCTTTTGGAAGAATTTTGAAATAAATTCCATCAGTGAGATAATAGTTGTTTATTTCAATGACTGCACTGTCGAGAGTTTCTTTGTCCCAAGACCCCAAAATTTCAAACTCTCCATTTTCATGGACAATTTTTATCTCCTTTCCGATAAGTGAATAAATTTGAGAAAAAACCTGAATAAAACTTGCTACTTTTTCTTTGAGCATTTTTTGACAGTTATAAAGTTTGACTTCTTGACCACTGAAAAGTTCCAAGTTTGCAAGAATCTCATTTTTGTTTGTCTTGTCATTTTTGAAATTTTCAAAGTTTATCTCTTTGATTAGCGCTTTTTGCTCAAAAATCTGTCGATTGTTTTCAATCAAAGCAGAGAAAACATCGATATAGCCACTAACATTCAAAAATTGACCTTCGATTGCTTGGGCTTTTATTTCAATTCCGCTTAAAAGAATAGGATTATTTTGTAACGACTGGAAAGATTCAACAATTTTTAAAACTTTGAATTCTTGGTCGGTTATATAGAACTGACTGTCATCTTTGGCGACAGCAAAAACTTCTTCACGCTCAGAAACATGAATGATAAACTTATTTGGAAAAACTGTTTCAATATTTATAACCTTAATGTAAGGATATTTTTTTTCAATGTTTTCTTTATATGCCTTTTTGCTGTGAAAAACCACGCTTGAGCCATATGCAAATTCACCAGTTTCAACAATCTCTTCGCTCGTCGCTGTGAGAAAAGTAGTGCTTGTCCGAAAATCAACTTCCACATGCTTTAAAGAAAAAAGAGTGAATAAAAGAAGAATGATAAGCCCAATAAGCCCAACAAAAACTCCTCCTCCAATTATCCACTTCTTTTTCTTGGTCAATTTTCACTCCTTTTTTTTGAATGATTTAATAATCCTTTATCCTCTTGATATCAACGCCGATTGCGCTGAGTTTGTCTTCTATATTAAAGTAGCCTCTGTCAATAAGTTCAACACCGCTTATCGTGGTGTAGCCCTCTGCTTTCATACCTGCCATGACAAGAGCAATTCCGCCACGAAGGTCTGGCGAGTTGACGTCTGCTCCATAGAGTTTTTCCCTGCCTTTGATAACACAAACATTTGAACGGAATTTGATATCAGCGCCCATTTTGATAAGTTCTGGAACATGCTTAAAACGCGATTCAAACAAATTTTCAACCACAAGACAATAACCATTGCTGACAGCTTGAAGAGCCATGATTTGCGGTTGCAAGTCAGTTGGAAGACCGGGATAAACAGCCGTTTCAACTTCGTTAAAAGCGTCAAGCCTTCCAGAAGATGACACAAATATTCTATCATCTTTTATGTCTATCTTGCAAGCACTTTGAGAAAGTTTTGATAAAAGTGCTTGATTATGATAAGGTAAAAAGTTTTCAACCTCAATTTCTCCACCGCACATTGCGCACATGAGAAGATATGTTCCGCCTGCAATACGGTCTGGAATAACCTCATATGTGCAACCATGCAAATGATTTACTCCTTCAATGTAAATCATGTTTGTGCCTGCACCACTGACCTTTGCACCACATGCATTCAAAAAATCTTGCAAATCAACAATTTCAGGCTCTTTTGCCGGATTAAAAATTCTTGTTATTCCTTTTGTCTTCACACCTGCCATCATTAAGTTTTCAGTTGCTCCAACACTTGCAAAACTCAAAGTAACGTCACAGCCTTCCATGCTTTCGCCGTTTGCATATATGTATCCATTTTTTTCAACAATTCTTGTTCCCATTGCGCGAAGTCCATTGAGGTGAAGGTCGATTGGCCTCAAACCAATCTCACAACCTCCGGGATAGGCAACCTTGCCAATTTTATGTCTGCAAAGAAGTGGTCCAAGCGCGAAAATTGATGACCTGAGTGAGCCTGCCAATTGTGAAGTTATGGTGTGCTCTTCAATAGTAGATGCGTCGATTATAAGGTCATCTTCCTTCCATTCAACCTTTGCTCCAAGTTTACCTAAAATCTCACACATGGCAACAACATCTGAATATTTGGGCACATGTTTAAGTGTCACAACTCCGTCCACCATGATAACACCTGCAAGCACTGGAAGAAGTGCATTTTTTGCGCCATCAACCTTAATTTTCCCAAAAAGTTTGTTTCCGCCGTTTATAAACAACTTATCCATAAAAAAGACCTCACATATCTTTATATGAGGTCACAAGGTTGTTTGGTGCATCAATGCCATAATTGAAATGCAGTCATTTTCAAAGTTGACTTATAACAACGATACTTTGTTGGCTATAATCATTTTTTTAAGGTTAAAATTCTTAAACGCCACTTTTATTACCCTTTTTTGTTGATTTTTTGACTTTAAACGATGAAAGTTTGAACATATAACTTTTTTCGCCAGAAGATTGTCTTAAAACATTTAGACAAATTCCAATTCCCGCCATGAACACCATAACGCTTGTTCCGCCTGAACTTATAAAAGGAAGTGGCAAGCCAGTTGGCGGAATTGAACCAGTCACAACTGCAATGTTGAGAAGTGTTTGCACGCCAATAATGAGAGCAACGCCACACGAAAGCAAAGCGCCAAATCTGTCTTTTGCATTAAGTCCAACTTTGATAAGGAGAATAACCAATGTCAAAAACAGTGCCATAAGTGCAATTAAACCCAAAAATCCAATCTCTTCGCCTATGATTGAAAGAATGAAATCAGATTCTGCAAAAGGAAGGAAAAGATATTTTTGACGTGAATTGAAAATACCCACGCCAAACCAGCCACCTGAGCCAAGAGAATAGAGCGACTGTATCAGTTGAAAGCCCTCGCCTTGTGGTGTTGCCCAAGGGTCAATAAAGGCAAGCAACCGTTTAAGCCTATATGGCTCAAGAATAATCAGCGCAGGCACTGCAAGCGATGCAGGAATTGAAAACATGAGTGTGTGCTTTTTGCTCATTCCTCCGATTATAAGCATGAAGAGTGTGACAAACGCAATGCACATGGTCACGCTCATACTGGGTTCAAGCATAATGAGCAGGCATAAACTTCCCCCAACAATAAAAATTGGAATAAGACCTTTGAGTGTTTTTATTTTGTCATGATTGTCAGACAAATGACTTGCGCAAAAGATAACCAGTGCAAACTTGGCAATTTCAGAAGGCTGAATGGAAAAGCCGAGAATGGAAACCCAGCGCTTTGCACCGTAACTTTCCATGCCAAGACCTGGAATGAAAACACAGGCAAGCAGAACAAGTGAAATTGCAACAATCCACCACTTAAAACGCTTCAAGGCATGATAGTCAAAAAAGGTGAAAAAGAGCATTGCAAACACACCCAAAACCACACCCATGATTTGCTTAAACAAAAAGAAATACTGATTGCCATAGTGATGTTGGGCTGAGTAAAATGATGCAGAATAAACCATAAGACACCCGAATGATGATAGTGCCAAAACGATAAAGATAATTGCAAGAATGCTTTTATTTATTCTCAATTTTGTCATAGCGCTCAAACATCATCTCCTTAAAAACTTGCCCTCTGATTGCATATGAGCCAAATTCGTCAAAACTTGCACAGCCTGGTGAAAGCAAAATTATCTGCCCTTCTTCCAAGTGCTCGCGAACAAAACTTACACAGCCTTTCATGGTTTTGAAAAGTTGAGGATTATATCCAAATTTTTGTGCAGTTTCATATAGATACTCTCCTGCCTGACCAAAGCAGTATAGTTTTTCCATTTGATAACCTTTTTGGAAAAATTCCTCAAAATTGCAATTTTTGTTAAGTCCACCCATAAGAAGCACAAGCCTGTCATTACCCAGCGCCTCGACTGCCATTTCAACTGACGAAATGTTGGTCGCTTTGCTGTCGTCAAACACTTCTGCTCCTCCAACTGAACCTAAATACTCCAGCCTATGTGGTGGCGCTTTAAAGGTTGCAATCGAACTTTTAAGGCTTTTTGGCTTTATATGAAGTTTTGAACATATTGCCACACAAGCCAAAACATTTTCAAGATTCTTTGAGCCAAAAAGTGAAACATCGTTGCAAGAGATAACCTTTGTGTTGTTTATGCAAACGGCGTTATTTTTAACAGAAATACCTTTATTTAAAGGTTTTTTTGAGAAATATTGCACTTTTTTTGAAATTTTCAGTCCGCGGGTTAATTTATCATCGAAATTTAAAATAACCTTTTGTCTGCCTTTTTCAGACAGTATTTTGCTTTTCACGCGAACATATTCTTCAAAACTTCCATGCCTATCAATGTGGTCCGACGCCAAGTTCAAAACGCAGGCAATATCTCCGCGAAAGGCAGAAGAAAGTTCAAGTTGAAAGTTTGAAACTTCAACAACATACACACTGTTTTTGTCGCCTTCCTCACAAACTGACGTGAATGGAAGCCCAATATTTCCGCACACAAAAGTTTGGCGTCCGCTTTCTTTGACGCACTTTCCAACAAGAGATGTGACTGTTGTTTTTCCATTCGTTCCAGTTATGGCAACAATCTTGCCTTTGCAAAAATTATAGGCAAGGTCAAGTTCGCTTATAACAGGAACCTTGCTCATAAGAAAACGTGACAAAAGTTCATTCCCTAAAACCTTAACTCCCGGACTTACAACAACCAAGTCATAACTTTCCACGTTTGGATTTTTGTCATAGCAAAAAAGATTTCCAAATCGCTCTTCGTCGTCATAAAAACTGACACACGCACCTTTTGAATGAAGAAGTTTGCAAGATGATTGCCCACTTGTGCCCATACCATAAACGAGCACCCTTTTACCTTTCAATGATTTCATAATTCTCCTAAAATCTTTGATAGGTCAAGGGCATCAAAAGTTAAACTGCGCCAACTACATAAAAATAGCCAAGTGTCGTGCAAAGCCCGACCACCAAAGTTATTATTATATATATTGTCACAATTCGATTTTCATGCACTCCAAGTTGCTCAAAGTGGTGATGAAGGGGTGCCATTTTGAAAATGCGCTTTTTGGTCTTTTTATAGTAAGCCACCTGCAAAATGTCTGAAAGAGTTGTCAACACAAAAAGTATGCCAATCATTGCGACGATAAGTTCAAGCCCTGAAAAAACAGCAAGTGACGCAATAAGTCCGCCAAGTGCAAGCGAACCGGTGTCACCCATAAAAATTTTTGCAGGAAAACCATTGACCATTAAAAAAGCCAACAGCGCTCCAACCATAGCAAAAGAAATGATTGCAAGATTGGCAAAAGAAAGCAGTGCAAGAATGATTCCAAAAAAGATGAGATATGTTGCACTCACTCCACCTGCAAGACCATCAAGCCCATCTGTCAGATTGACAGAATTTGTCACAGCCACAAAGAAAACGATGATGAAAGGTATAATGCCCCAAGAAAGTTCAAGTTTAATGCCAAAGAAATTAAGGCTTGTCCCAACATTTAAATAAACAAAGATTGCAAGCAGAAGCGCAATGCCAACTTGTCCGATAATTTTTTGATATGGCTTTAAGCCCTCGTTCTGATGAAAACGAATTTTGATAAAGTCGTCAAGAAAGCCAAGAAAGCCATAACTGAGCATGGTGAGAAGCACAAGGCATGGCACAAGAAAATCACCGCGCACAAAAATAAGACAAGGTATTGTTGCAAGAATAAAAATCCAACCGCCCATTGTTGCAGTTCCGCTTTTTGTTGCATGCTTGTCCACATAATGAAGAATGGTTTGCGAAACTTTAAGTTTTTTGCAAACCAAAATTATAGGTTTTGAAATGAGCATTCCTAAGATTAAACTTGTGAGGAATGCAAGAACATAACTATAAATCATTTTCACCACCCTTTATTTCCACAAACTTATTTCTGAAATAATTATGGACAACATCAAAATCATTATACTGATGTTTGACGCCCATTATGTCTTGATATTTTTCGCCACCCTTGCCAGCAATGATGAGCGTGTCACCTTCCTTACAATCAGCAAGCGCCAAAGCAATCGCAGTTGCCCTGTCTTCGCAGATGACATAATCTCCAGACAAGCCTTCCTTTATTTCATTAATAATATCCATAGGTTTTTCAAATCTTGGGTTATCACTTGTCACATAGACCTTGTCAGAATTCTTGCTGGCAATTTCACCCATAATTTTTCTTTTTTGCCTGTCACGATTGCCACCACAGCCAAACAAAGTTATCACTCGATTTTTTGTTATCTCTCTGGCTGTTTCAATAACTTTTTCAATTCCGTCAGGTGTGTGAGCATAGTCAATCACAATATTTAAGCCCATATATTTGATAACATTGAATCGACCTTCCACCGCTTGAATATATCTAAAATTGGTCTGAATAAGACCTGCCGGAATGCCAAGCGCACGACATGCCATGATTGAGGCAAGAGAGTTTTGAATGTTGTATTTTCCAACAAGATTGGTTTTAATAAAGAAAGTTTCATCAAGGCAACGACAAGAGAAAGATGTGTTGTCAAATTCACTCTTAATTTCGCTTGCATGAACATCACTGTTTGGTGAAAGTCCATAACTTAAAATTGGAACACCTGCCTTGTCAATAATCGACCTTGCATAATCGTCGTCATAACAAACAATGCCAAGATTGATATTTTTGTTATCAAAGAAGTCCAATTTGGCTTTTGCATATTTTTCCATATCGCCGAAAAAATCGAGGTGGTCTTCGGTTATATTGGTCAAAATTCCAATGTCAAACTTGATTCCTTCAAGTTTCTTTAAAGCAATTGCATGTGCGGAGGCTTCCATTATCACATATTCAATTCCTTCATCTTTCATATTCTTGAAAAGTTTGTGAAGAAGATATGGGTCAGGCGTCGTGAAACCAGTTTCAACTTTTTTGCCATTGAATTTAACGCCTTCAGTTCCAATCAATCCAACTGGAATTTTACTGCTTTTCAAAATTTCATAAATCAAACTTGTTGTCGTGGTTTTTCCATTTGTTCCTGTCACCGCGATGATATGTAAGCTATCACACGCCTTTTCAAAAAAGTTTTTTGACGCAAGCGAATAAGCCTTTCTCGCATCGTCCACTTGAACTATATTTTCCCCACTTTTGCTGTCACTGAGAACAGCCACCGCACCGCGTGAAAAAGCGTCAGCAATAAAATCATTGCCATCGCTGTTGACACCTTTCATTGCAATAAAAAGGTCACCTTCTCTGACTTCGTCACTCTTTGTTTTGATATCTAAAATTTCATTTTTTAAAAGTTCACTGTCTGCATAAAAATTTATTCCACCCAAAATCTTGCCAAGTTTCATCATTCCTCCAAAATAAGTCGCTTTTACCTTAACATTTTATATATTTTTGCACTGGAAATGACATTGCAACTAAAATAAGTGATTTTTTTCAATAAAAAGATAATTTCCTTCATATTTGTTTTAATTGCGACACATTTCTCTACTACAAGTTATGCTTGCATATTTATGCAAGTGTTTGTATATTTAAAAATATTTTCTTTTGGAGTTTGCTTGACATTTAACTGTTCTGTTTATATATTTTATGATAATAAATTAAATTTGTTTATATTTTTATTCAAATAAATTTTGGCGTTTAAAACGCCTGCTTAAAGCACCTATTTTTTTGAATTTCAAGTTGTTTGTTATATCATATTAATAGTTTTTGCTTATAAATTTGCTTCGTATAATTTTTGGCATTTAAAATGCCTGCTTAAAGCACCTATTTTTTGAATTTCAAGTTGTTTGTTATATAGAATAAATTTATATTAATATTAAAATATGCATCGAATAATTTTTGGCATTTAAAATGCCTATTTTTTGAATTTGAAGTTGTTGGCAAGCGTGCAGTAGTCTTTAAGCGCTTGCGACGAAAACTTATATGTGAAATTGGACATGTTTTCAAATGATGCAATTGCCTCATCAATCAAAGCATCAATCAGGTCATGAAAAGGCACTTCAAAAAGATTGAATGATAATGAGCCCGGAATTGTGTTGACTTCGTTGACATAAATTTCGCCTTTTTCACTCATCAAAAAGTCAATTCGCACAACCCCTTTAAAGTCAAGCGCCTTATATGTGCATATGCTGATATCTTTGATTTTTTTGTCAATTGCCTTGTCAGGTTTTCTTTCTTCTTTGCCCAGTCTGTGAAGATATTTTTCTTCAAATGTGTATATCTCACCTTTTTTGACTTCTTGAACATTACTTGCAATGTGCTTGCCACCAAGTGAAAGCACTGCACAACTGAACTCACGTGCATTTTGCAAAAATTCTTCAAGCAAAATTTTGTTGTCATATAATAATGCTTCTTCAATCATTGTTTCAAGTTGCTCTTCCCGTTCGCAAACACTGATTCCAACACTTGACCCAAGATTTGCCGGCTTAACAATTATTGGCAAGCCAATTTTTGCAATCGCGTCTTTGATGATTGAATCTTTGTTTTCTTCAAAATCACGCTTATAAAATTCAACAAATTTCGCATTTTTGATTTTGTAAGATGAGAGCAATCTTTTGGTGACCGCTTTGTCCATGCCGATTGCACTTTGCATAAGCGCACAAGATGAAAAAGGAATTTGGCAAAGTTGACATAAGCCCTGCACACTTCCGTCTTCGCCGTTCTTGCCATGAAGACAAAGAAGAGCACAGTCAATTCTTATCTTCTTTGATAAATGAGAATTAACAATAAGATGAGGCGACCCAAGAAGCAGGCTTACATTCTTTTTTTTCTTGACATTTTTCGAAAAGTCCAAAAAAGTTTTTGGGTTATCCAAATTTTCAGCAATAAACCAATCTCCGCTCGGCGCAATGTAAATCGGAATGACGTTATAGCCTTTTGAAATGCTGGCCAAAACCTGCTGAGCGGTTATTATCGAAATGTCATGCTCAACACTTCTTCCACCAAATATAACTGCAATATTTTTCATTTATCTCTCCTTTAACTGAAATTATCAGGCAAATCATTTTCAAACAACACAACACAGCCTTCACAGGTAAGTTTTGCAATGATGTCAGTCTGTTCCTTTCGTGAAGATGCAAAAAAGATGTTTCTTTGATTGAAATTATGTGAAATTGCTCCTGAAAGCAAATAGTTTTTGTTGGTTTCATTCATAATTAGAATATAATCTGCAACATCAGCAATCCAAGTTCCAAGTGTGAAATTGGCTTTTGATGACTCTTCACCCATCTCAACAAACCCCGGCGTTACAACAATTTTGCGACCTTTGAAATTGCTCAGCACATTGAGTGCCTCTTTCGCCCCAACGAGATTTGAGTTGTAACTGTCGTCAAGAATTGAAAAATAACTGTTCTTAATAAGTTCAAGCCGATGTGGTGTTGGCTCCAAATTTCTTATTGCCGATGCGATATCTCTCATGCTCACTCCAAGATAACGACTAAGCGCGCTTGCTGTGACAATGTTATTTATATTGAATTTTCCAAGAAGTCTTGTCTTGACTTTTGCCTCTTCTTCGCCAATAACAAGAGTAAATTCACTTCCAGTTTGTGTGCATTTGATGTCTTTTGCAAATGCATACCCCTTTTCACTGTTGGTCAAATATTTCTCTTTTGAGCATTTTTCATAAAGTTTGAGGTTTGACTTGCTGTCACCGCTGAAAAAGACAACCCCGTCTTTTTTCATAAATAATGTCAGTTCGTTTTTGGTTTCCTCTATTGCACCAAGACTGCCAAAAGTTTCAATGTGTTGCTCTCCAATTGTTGTGAGAATGGCATAATCTGGCTCAACCATTTCTGCAAGCGCTTTGATATCACCGCGATGCCTTGCCCCCATCTCTGCAATAAAGACATCTTCATCGTCGAGTTTGGAAAGTATGGTTTTTGTCACACCCATTTCGGTGTTATAGTTGGCTGGTGTCAAGCAAACCTTAAATTCTTTTCCAAGGATTTGAGCAAGAATATTTTTTGTTGAAGTTTTGCCATAGCTTCCAGTTATGCCAATTTTGATAAGTTTTTTAGAGCGAAGTTTTTTAACTGCACGCTTTTTATAAATAAACTTAATAAAAATTTCAAGCGGAAGCAAAATATAATGTGTTAAAATTATCACTATTGGCGTGAAAAGAATAACAATTGTGCAATCCACCACTTTAAGAAAATCATTGAGAAGAAAGGTGTTTATGACCCAAAATAAAAGATAGTCAATTGCAAGATAGGTTATAATAAAACGAATTAACCTTTTTGTTAACACAATCTTGTTCTTATCACCAAAGGCAAGTTTAAACTCAATTGAAGCGTGAAAAAATTTTTTGACGTTATAGCCAGTAAGTTGATAGGTTTTCACATAAATGTATGACCAAACGGCACATAAAACAAGACAAATCAGCGCATAAACATAATTCATTTGCACTCCTCCCAAAATTTATCGATTTCTCTGCAAAAAACAAGCGGACTTTCAAGAAAAGCAAAGTGCCCTGCGTTTTTCAAAACCACAAGTGATGAATTCTTGATAAGCCGACTGAGTTTTTTCGCCATGTAAAGTGGTGTTTCTTTATCATTTTCTCCGCAAACAACCAGTGTTTTTGCTTTTATCTTAGGGCAAAAATCTTTAAGATTTTCGTTAACAATTGAAACAAAGACCTTTCGTGTCTGTTCGTCAAGTTTTTGATAATCACTTGACCCCATATTCTCGACCTTACAGCCAAACTTTTTCTTTATTTTATATTGTTTTATTTTCAAATATCTTTTCAAATTGAATTTAGGCTTAAGCCCAGCACTGCCAACCAATATGAGTGAACCAACAAGTTCAGGCCTTAGCGCTGAGATGAGAATTGCGACACGACCTCCAAAGGAATGTGCAAGCACGTCACAGCCACTTATCTTCATATGTTCACATAGCGAAATGACCATGTTCGCATATGTGTATATATTCCAATTCTCGTCAACTTTTCCACTATTTCTAAATGGCGGAAAGTCAAGTGTTAAAAAATTTCGGTTGGGAAACTGGGCAACAATGTTTTCAAAAACATCACCGTCACAGCCCCAGCCGTGAAGAAGAAGTGTCACCCTCTCCCCTGCTTTCCCCAAAAAGCGATAATCAATATTGACTCCTTGATAAACGAACACCATAACATTTTTTATGAGTTGAAAGATATAAAGTTGTAAAAAAAAGTTCAAAAGGCTTAAAAATATTTGCAAATATCAAAAAAAGGTTGTATTATATAGTTAAGCCTAAACTTAAGGCAATTTTAGACAAGGAAGGTATAAACACTTGAAAATCACAGACGTAAGAGTAAGAATGGTAACAAAAGATGAAGCCAAACTCAAAGCAGTTGCTTCAATCACAATTGATGAATGCTTTGTTGTCCATGACATCAAAGTCATCAGCGGTAAAGATGGATTATTTATCTCAATGCCAAGCAGAAAAACACCAGAAGGAGAATATAAGGATATTGTTCACCCAATCAACACTGAAACTCGTGAACAAATAAAAGACGCTATCATGGCAGAATACAATAAAGTTGCTGACGCTGAATAGTTAAAAAATTCAACTGACAAACTTATTCAAACTTCGACTTAAAATCGCGAGAACTATTGTTCGTGAGATTTTTATGTGGCAAAAATTCGGGGCGGGATGAAAATCCCCCCCCCATTTTATTCTAGGAGGAAACATGAAAAAGAAAAAAGAGAAAAAGATTGGACTTGGCTATTATCTCGCACATCATAAACTTGCGATATTTTTCTATATGCTTGTGATGACAATTGCAAGCGTTAGCACGATTTTATGTGTAATTTTGTTCGCTAACGCCATTGAATTAATCACTCAAGAATTTTTTCAAAAAGCCATTTATGTTTTCTTGATAATTTTGGGACTATATTTATTGCGAAGATTTTGTTATTATATGGCAAACCGAATTTACTATAAATATTCATCCAAGATAATGCATGAACTCAATTATGACCTTGCAAAGCAGGCTTTTAAACTTAATTCAAAAACATATAACGACCATGATACTGGCACATTTATGCAAAGAATAATTTCTGACCCAGAACGCGCAGTGACAAATCTTGCAGATATTTTCGACCAAATGACTGAAGTTTTGACTGGGCTTATCATAATTATTTACTTAATCACCCTCAACTATTGGATTGCGCTTATTTTAATTGTTGTTTTAGGGTTATGCATTGTGCTTGAATTCTTCAGAATCAAAGTCAGAAGAAAAAATCATAAAGTTGCCAGAAAAGCAAATGATGAAGTAACTTCACTTACGACTGAAATTATTCGCAGTGAGCGCGATATCAAATCTCTCAACCTTGAAAATAAACTCAGCGAAATTTCAAATCAAACTTTTGAAAAATATCGCAATGCACAATACAAATTCAATCAAGTGGATGTGAATTTTTGGTCTACTAGGCATCTCATTATGGAACTTTTAACAATTGGTGTTCTTATTCTTGGAATAGTTCTTTTGGACAAAGGCTTATTCACTCTTGCCGGCTTTATGATTTTATATTCAAACAGCAGTTCGCTTTCAAGTTTTGTTTGGAATATTGGAAGCATTTCGGCAAGGATTACTGACGTTAAAGTTTCAACAGGAAGAATGTTCAGTCTGTTCGACGAAAAAGAGTTCGTGACTGAAAAGTTTGGAACCGTTTCAAAAGAAAATGTTGTTGGCAAAATTGAATTTAATGATGTGTCATATTCATTCAAGGAATATGAAGAAAAGAAATTTGACGACAAGAAATATCATCCAAAAGAGTTTATTCTTGTTTCAGAAAACAAAATTTTTGATAAACTTTCATTCAAAATTAAGCCTAACACCACTGTAGCATTTGTTGGAAAGTCTGGAAGTGGAAAATCAACCATTCTCAACCTCATGTCAAAAATGTTTGAATGCGACAGCGGTCAAGTTCTCATTGACGGCGTTGACATCAAGGATTTTGACAAGCCAACACTTCGAAAAACAATTTCACTTGTCAATCAGTTTCCATACATCTTTGACATGACGATAAAAGAGAACCTAATCCTTGCCAAAGAAGATGCAACCGATGAGGAAATCAATGATGCAATAAAAAAAGCATCACTTGATGAGTTTATCTCCACCCTTCCAAAAGGGCTTGAAACAAAAGTTGGCGAAAGCGGAATCAAACTTTCTGGCGGACAGAAACAAAGGCTTGCCATTGCAAGAGCGCTCTTAAGAAACTCGTCAATCATCATCTTTGACGAAAGCACATCAAGCCTTGACAACTTTGCACAGGCTGACATCAAAAAGAGCATTGATTCGCTCAAAGGCAAAAGCACAATTATTATTGTTGCACACAGACTTTCAACAATCAAAAATGTTGATAAAATTTTCTTCCTCGAAGACGGCAAAATAATCGACTCAGGCTCTTTTGACAAACTTTTCACAAAGAACAAAAAGTTTAAGGAAATGTTTTTGACTGAAAATATTTAAAATAAAAAATCCTCAGCACTGCTTTCAAATTTAATACTAACAAAAAAAATACTTTATCTTTTCAGATAAAGTATTTTTAATTATCATAATATGTGTTTCTTAGTCTACTCTCTCTAATGCCTCGTCATTCCAACGAGTTTTAGGTAAAAATTCAGTATAATCTTTGCCCTCACGGACTGTTTCATCAAATTTTCGCCTCCCCTCTTTTCCCATGGCATCAAAATGACTTTCCCAAAAATTGAACCATTTTTTATAATTATCACCTGGTTCAAAATCATTTTCCTCGCATGGTTCATGCTTAAAAGTTACGCCAAATTTGCGGGTTTGATAAATCAAATAATGAATTTGATAGTCAAGATCTTGATATTCTGCCCTAATAAAATTTTTACCCTCTTCGGTCAAAACATAACCTTCGTCTGGTGTTGGGATAAAAAAAGTCGATAAAGCGAAATCTTCCACTAGGTTCCTAATATAAACCCAAATCGCCCATTCTTCCATTTCATTTTTATTAATATATTCAATAAGCTCAATATCCAATTCCCCAGGATATAATCCCAAAATTTTCTTTTCTTCGCTCATACTCCTATCTCCTAAAAAACTTAATTTTTATTTACAAAAAAATAATATCACAGATAAAATTTGATGTCAATAGATAATTTTTGAAAAAGATGGGATATAGCACTGCATCGTCTGATTTATCTGATACGATAAAAGTTATCTACCAAAAAAGAACTCTAAGAATAGAGTTCTTTTAAATGATTACATCCTTTTAATAAATAGTTTCATAAAAACTAACATTTTTAAAGGAGTAAGTTTCCATTATCAGTTTCAATAACTTTCAAAATATTTTCTTCCTCACCTGTCACCGCATTGATGTAGAAATAGTAAGTCGCATCATTGTAAGTTGTTTCAAATTCATAACACAAAACTTCGCGATTGTAATCTAGTGGTGCAAGCACAGTTCGTCTGCCGTTAACCGCAAATTTTGAAGGAACTTTCACTTCGGCATCTTTGATTGAGCCTTGTGGAGTTGGAATTGAGCGTGAGGTGTGATTTGTGAAATATGTTGTTGCGTCATAACCCACAACTGTTCCAGAAGAAAGGTCTACCTTAACTTTGACAAGGTCTGGATAAAGCACAACTCCATTTTGAATTGGAGCGATATTAAAATATGCCTCATCAGAAATTGTGTCCGTCCAAACAACATCAGGGTTTTCTATGCCATTGAGTTTAACAAATTCAAGTGCCAGTTCTTGTGCTTTTGCTTTGTCAATAGATTTCTCTTTTGAGCTGTTTCCAGCACCACTGACAGTTAAGATATGACCGCCAATCTTGCTAACCTGAATGAAAATCATCTCTTCATCAGAGTTCTTTGCGCGGAAGTTATAGGTTTCAAATCTGCCGTTTGCTTCACCTTCATAGTCAATCGAAACAAGGTTTTTAAAACACTTTTGCGCTTTTGTTATTGCGTCCTCTTTTGAAACCTTTGCGCCAGTCAAACCTTTGATTTCGCTGTTGACAACAGAATCAGAGAAAGGTCCATCATAAATCATGGTTGGATAATCAACATCTGTGTCATGAATTGAGGCAAATTCTTTGGTGAAAAGATTGCCATCAGTGTCAAGATTCATTGAGTTATCAACAATATTATAGCCCTGCTCAACTTTTCGAATGATTTTGTTAAGTTCACTCTTCATTGTCAAAAGATTTTGATAAATTGAATCAAGCGTGTCAATTTCAGTCTGAGTCAAACTTCCACCTTGCGAAAGTTTTTCGCTGAGCGTTTGAGTGTAGCCTGAAATTTGGTTAATAAGACGAACATTTTCATTTATATCATTTTGTGAAAGTGGCAAAAGTCCAATATTGCTTGACGCCTCATTTGCATTTTGCGAAACTTCCAAAAGCATTTTCTTTTGATAAGATGATGCATTTGATGCAAGCACTTTTGACATTTTGATTTCAGCATTATTCACACTGTCAACAAGGTCGTGAAGTGAACGTTGATAAACGCCTTCAAGGTCATTCTTATATGACATTGCTTGATTGTTCATCACTCCATAGCCAACACCAAAGCCAATTGTTGTTGCGCCAAGAACAGCAGTGGAAATTGCAAGACCGATTACCCAGCCGTTTAAGCGCTTATTTTCTTTTTTAAGCCCATTTTTGTTTTCGAGCACATCGTTATTTTTCATTTAGCCCTCCTATATCGCAAAGACATGTTTGCCATATGTGACAACAGTCTTTCTTGAATATATCCACTTGCTTGTCGCGGTGGACGCGTTATAATAGTAAAGGCTTCCATAACTTGGGTCCCAACCATTAAGTGCATCTTGCGCTGCCTTATATGCAGTTTGATTTGGCTCTAAGTTTATTTGTCCGTCGTTGACGCAAGTGAACGCCCAAGGCTGATAAATAACGCCAGCAATGGTGTTTGGGAATGACGCACTTTTCACACGATTGAGAATAACCGCAGCGACTGCAACTTGACCTATGTAACTTTCACCTCTTGCCTCGGCGTGAACACAGCGCGCAAGAAGAGCAAGGTCTGATGATGACTGATTTGAAGAGCCAGAGCCACTTGAACCAAGAGTGATACCCATTGCGGCAGCTGTTTTCTTACCCACAATTCCGTCAACAGCAAGACCGTTCTTTCTTTGGAAATATCTAACGGCTTCCTTTGTTTTTGGGCCATAAATTCCGTCAACTGAGCCGGTATAATAGCCCCATTTTTTAAGTTTTTGCTGAATGAGTTTGTTTTCAGCCTTTGTTGTCGCGGCGAACGCGCTTTCGCTTATCGACGCATTTTGACTTGTCATGCAATATGCCCCAACCCCAGTCGCACAAGAGATGAAAGCAAAAGCAAGAGAAAGTGCAATTTTAGATTTCTTTTTCATTTTTCCTCCAACAATTTTCTAAAATACACTTTTAATTATTTCCCAAATGCGCGAAATATATTCAACATTGGCGGAATTTGTCGATTTTGTGAAGCAGAATGCAGGAAAAAGTATGCACCACCAGTTGTTTCCCTCACCACTTCCAAGTTCCAAAATGAGTGCGTCATAATTACCTTCTTCAAGTGTGATATCATCATAAGTTCGAGTTGGAAAAAATTCATTGTCAATCTTTGCATGAGAAGTATAAGAAAAACCTTCTTTTTTAAGCACTCCATTTGCAACTGATTCTATGTAAGAAAAATTATCACTCATAACTTTAATCGCTTCGTCCTTGCTTTCGATGCCAGCAAGCACAGGAATAAGCGCTTCAACAATGGCATCTTTCACCTTGTATTTCACATTTTGGTCAACTGTCAGGTTTGAATTGGCTCTGATATGTATCCTAAGATAATCTGGCTCAACCACAGTTTGACTTGAAAGACCACACAACGCCAAAGTCACAATAAGCCCAACAATTGAAAGAGCGCCCAAAATCCATTTCATATTTTCACCTCACCTGGCACAAGTGTTGACAAGTTTTTGTTAGGTTATACATTTTTTAATAATTTTATTTGCCCCAATTAATATATATTTTTTTCATTTTCATAAAAAAACAGAGTCAAATTAAACTCTGTTTTTATAATCTCTCAAAACCAGCAAGGCCAGTTGCAAGCACGTCTGTCTGCTTTGATATTTGTTTTGCATACTCAAACAATGTTACTTGCATTGGAAGATTGTTGTTGATGCCTTGAGCGTAGCGGAAACCATCATTGAAATCTTCGGCATTTCCGTAGGCATGCTTTATCCTTTCTCCAGCAACTGTCATAGAGGCATAACTTGATTTGACATAAACTCCGCTTTCACCTCCACAGAGAACACTTACCCATGTTGCAACACTGCCTTTTCCTGACATTTCACAATTTGATGAGCAGTTTTCAATCAATAGGTCATTTTTATAATTCCTTGCGACTATTGCACCACTGAAACGAGAAGACCCATTTTTAAATATGATATTTCCATAGTTTGCACAAGAGGAAATGACTGTATTTTCACCCTCTGTCGAGCCAATTATGCCTGCAGTTGCGTCCACACCTTTTTTGTTGGAAACTTCTCCATAATTGATACATTTTTCTATTATAATACCATTTCCAATACTTCTGCCTGCGATTCCACCATAATAGTAATCTGAACCTTCGTCAATATTTTCGATTGTTCCATAGTTTATGCAACTTGAGATTTTACCGCCCAAAAGTCTTCCTGTGATTCCACCGCCATAGCAAGTCTTTATTGTTGCATAATTGACGCAATTTCTTACAATTCCATTTGTTACACCAGCAATTCCTCCAGTGTTGCTGTAATTGTTTGTGCTTGTTATACTGCCTTCACCCACCAAACAATTTTCTATCACAACATTATTATTGCAATTGCCTGCTATTCCGCCCACATATTGTAATCCTGTGATGTTAGCACTTTCAAGTCTAAGATTGTTAATTGTTGCGTTTTCTACATTACCAAACAAGCCAGAATATTCAAAATATGTTTTATCTTTGGCATTCGCAAAATCTGAATACGTTGTAAGGTTTCTTATTACATAATCATCACCATCAAATCTTGTTCCTTTAAAAGATACACTTGGTAATATTCCTATTGGCATCCAATATCTGCCTGAAAGGTCAATATTGTTTGCAAGGCGGATTGTTTTGCCAGCAAAATCATTGTCTTCAAAGTTAACCATATATGCAACCTTTCCAAGTTCTTCTGCACTCGAAATGAGATATGCTCCGCTTGCGTCGGTTGTAAGTTCAACATCTTTGCCGACTGATGACCAAGTTTCCACCCAGTTTGCTGTTATTGTGGTGTCGCTGTTGCCTGCAAGGAAATAGTAACCCAAATCAATCATTGAACTGTCACTGAAATAACTTTCAACATTTGAGCCAAACGCGCAGTCATTGATAATGATAACATCTTTGATTTTACCTTTGAAATAACTGCCTACTGGACTTGAACCACTTCCCACTTCTGCACCAATGAGCATTGAGTTTGTTGAGTTATAGCCAACTTTGTTGCTGTTAAAGATTGGAGTTTCTTGGATTTTCTCATTATCTATGAAAAGAGTGCCTTTTTGACCATCAAAAGTTAGGATGAAATTATGCCAGCCAGAAGTCAAACTTGACCATTTTTTGTTCGAAAAAAGTGAGTTGTATCCTTTGCCATATTCATATATTGCACAGCAGATATTTCCGCTATTTGATTCAATATTCCAGCCACCGCTTTCTGTGCAAGAAATAATTCTCATGCTTGTGTCAGAAACGCCATATTCCGACCAGTTGTCCATGTATGCCCATGTGCTGAACAAAAATTTATCACTATACATGTGACTTCTTCCAATATTTACATAATCACTTGTGCCATTAAAGTTTTTTTCTTCCTTTAAATACTGTGGCTCAACCACATATCCACTTCCTGAAACTGACCAACCCGTGAAGATATAGCCCTGCCTTTTTGGCACTTGAAGTGAAACAAGATTTTTCTCTTTGACTGCTGAAATATGAGTTGTCACACCGTCGTTTATAACCAAGGAAAATTTATCAACTGTGACAAACTGTAAATTGACATCAACGCGTTTATCAAGCACTTTGATTTTGATGTTTTTGCTCGTGCTTCCACTAGCTTCTGCAGACGAATCTGTCAAAACGTATCCTGAATATCGGATATCTCCGTTATACTTTATGTCATAAATCTCAACTGAAGAATCATAAGTAATCTCTTCAAAAAAGTCGCTGACATTTGTTTTACTAACGTTTCCATTGACTTTAACTGAAAATGTAAAACCTGTATTTGCGTTGGTCGACTGATTGACATTGTCTAAATAATGATTGACATCAACATAATATTTGTTGATTTCCCACACGGCATACAAGTTAATAGAACCGTTTTGCGTTGTGGTCAAGTTGTTGACGCTTTGATTGTTTGAATAAACCACATCGCCACTTGAACTTGTTGCCCAACCTTTGAATGAATAGCCTTTTTTTGTGAAAGAATTGCTTTTTAAGTTTTGCGCTGTTCCATATTTAAAATCCTGTGCACTCATTGACCCACTTCCACCATTGGCATGAAAGTTGACCTTGTATGAGTATGGCGTGTATTGAGCATATAATATAGCGCCCGGCTCTACAAAAGTTTTGAAAACCCAATTATTTCCATTTCTTTCAATAACAATTTCTCCACCACTGCTTTTGGTATAAAATCCTTTTAAACTATAGCCAGGCTCTTCAAAATCGTTTACTATTGAACTGTTTTCGACATAATGAATACCACAATTTTCTTCTATAACCCTTGCTTTTAATTTTAAGGTAGACGATAATGTATATGTATAACTTAATCTTGGATATATATATAAAACAGTATCAGATTCAGTGTTAGACGCAACAGAAAAAGATGAATTTGATATTGTAAGACTTGTATTTGTTATGTCTTCATTTATATAAATATCTTTTATGTAACTTTGACCTCTAAAATAACTAACAACTAGTCCAGATAATTTAATTTTGTTTTTAACTTTATCTTCGTTTCCTGATATGTCAACACTTAGACCAAAGCGCCTTTCTTTCTGCGATAAAATCCCTATGGAAATACTGTAACTCCCAGACGCAGAAAATGATGAATCTTTTTCAGTTATAACGGCATTATAATCAAATTTTTTATTAACTGGAACACTTAAATTTCCCATTTTATGCTTATCACTGCCCCAATTATTATGATAATAAACCCTTGCATCTGATAGATTTACAGCCAAAGTGGATTGACTTGAAATTGAGCCATCACTATTTATTGAATTATAATAACATTCAACAGGGCTAAGTTTTATGCTTGCTGAAGATGTTGACGCCGCAACAGCCACATCTTTATCAGTATTAAGTGGCTCATTCTTTTCTTGACCAGAAAAAATAACAATCAAGCCGGCTGAAAGACAAAAGGCAAAAACAAAAAAAATTGAAAATAATAATTTTTGTGTTTTTTTCAAAACCACAGCCCTCCTTTTTCTTTATTTTAGTATACCTCAAAATCCCCCCCCTAGTCAACTAAATCCGACAGAAAAACCACGCTTTTTTTGCGTTTCCGTTTTGCAAGAAAGGCTATGCTGGTGATTTAGATTAAGTTGAATTAAAAATGTTTAAATTCCTGTTTTTACCAAACAAAAATCAAGAACGATTTTGCCTATTAAAATATTTGAAACTGCATAAAAAAACTTTCATCATTTTATTCTTGTGTAATAAAAAAAAGACCTGCAAAGAGGTCTTTTAAGGAAGGATTGGCAATTCCCTTATTTTGTTTTTTGATAATAGAGCACGATGCCTGCGTCTTCAGCAAGAGGGAAAACAACATCGGGATTTTGAGCAAGAATAACTTCTTCTTTAACTTTTGCTTCTTTGGCGATATCCCAAAGTTCTTTTCCTGCCTGACCATAGACAAGTTCCATTGCATAATCCTTTTCTGGATAGGCTTCAACTGTTTCCGCTTCGGTGATAACGCTTGAAAGCACATTGTGACAATAGTTCACTGCTATTTTAACTTTTGCGTCATAGAAAATTTCCCTACCCTTTTTGGCAACAACATCAACATCACAAATGATTGCATCAACTGTCAAAGTCCCGTCTGGATTTGCAACATTAAATTTGTCAGAAACTGAGAATGGGATGTCGAGTTGAACACTGTTTAGAGAATTGTCTTCATCGTTGAGATAGATGACATAAGTTTTTGCGATACCTTCAATCACAACTTCGCCATTAGCAAGATAACTGCTTGTGACAGTCACACTGTTTCCGCCAACAAAAAGGATTTTGTCAATGCGAGGTTTGTCTTCCTCCAAAGTGAGAGAGCCATCAATTTTTCCTTCAACAACTTCACTTTTGCAAACTCTTGTCATGTCAAAAGAAGAAGTTGTGACTTTGATTTCATTTTGAGTGCTGTAAAGGTCTTTGATAACCTGAACGCTTGCCTCTTCATAGGCTTTAACTTGAATGCAAATTGGAACGCTTAAACTTAAAACTGCACCTTTTTCGCTTTCATTGACTTCAATCACAACATTGTCGCGCTTGACTGATGCATAGCCTTCAACAAGGCTTTCTCTTGTTGCGCCTTCAAGTTCAACTTCTTCCTTGAATGCCTCAGTCACATAGCCACTTTCAAACTTGCCTTCGTCTGTCACATACAAAACGCGAGTCACAACATCGCCAGAAACTGAAACAAAATTCACTCCGCTTTCAACATTTTTCACAATAACTTGGCTTTCGCCGAGCAAAATTGTCTTCACATTTCCACGAGGAGAGAGTTCACTGCTCACAGTTGCTGTTTCACTTGCTTCACCGATAAGTCTGATAACATTTATATCTTCGCTTTTAAAGCAAACATCTTGGTCGTCAGTTTTGATTGATTGAATTTCTTGGCTGTGAATAACTTGACCATTTTGCTCAATTTGACAAACAAATCTGAAACTGTCAGCGCTCACACTTGAAACTTCACAATCAATCACTTTAACATTGATAATTGCTTTGTCGCCAGTTGAAATGTTGTCACCTTCAAACTTTGAAGTGAATGGACAGCAAGACTTGGCGCAAAGTGTTTCGCCATTTTCATTGAGATAGACAACATTAACATCAACGCAACCTGCAAAATTGATGACGCCGTTTAAAACCTCACATGTGTTGACTATTGCGTCAGTTGTGAGTGCAAGAAGTTTTGTTGCACAATCAACAGAAACAGCACAATCAACAGAAAACTCTCCTCTGTTTAACTTTTCTTTTTTCACAATGTTAAAATTGTTACTTTCAAATGCCATTTTCCCCTCCATGATTTACACGATATCTTACGATGGAAAAACAAAAAGTATGACTAAAATGTTTAAAAAGTTTTTCTTTTGGCAAAAAATATTTCAGATATTTAATTAAGGAGTTATTATATGAGAAAAATTAACTTAGGACTTGACGAGGTCAAAGAGAAGATAAAAGCGCTTAAAGGCAACGAGGTTGAAATGAACATAAATCGCGGACGAAAAAAAATTGACACCATAAACGGAGTGATAAAGGATGTTTATCCAAGTGTTTTCACTGTCAAGACTGAAGCGCAAGGTCAAATTCAAACCTTTTCATATTTTGATGTTATGTGTGGAAATGTTGTGATATTATAATTATTTATTGAGATTTATTTTAATTTATTATAATAATCTTTTATTATATATAATTCTATACTTAAAGCATTTAACATTTATAAAATTATGATAACAAAAAAAGCATCACCGATGCTTTTTATTTATTTTTAAGTTTTTTGACCATTTCTTCTCTATTTTCTGCTTTGAAAATGCAACTTCCACTGACAAGAATATCGACGCCAGTGTTTATAAGACTTTTTGCATTGCTCTCGTTTACGCCACCGTCCACTTCAATTTTGAAGTTAAGTCCGTTTTGGTCACGGAAACGTGCAATCTCTTTTATTTTATCAAGAGTTTCAGGAATAAACTTTTGTCCACTCATGCCCGGCTCAACACTCATTATCAGAAGCACATCGATGTTATAGCAGAAAAGTCTGACATCTTTGAACTCAGTTTCAGGTTTGATTGAAAGCCCTGCCAAAGTTTTATTAGCATGAATAAAGTCAATCGCCTTGACAATGTCATCGTGTTTTGAAAAGGCTTCATAATGCACTGTTAAGATGTTTGCTCCCGCTTTTATATAATTTTCAAGTGAGGCATAAGGTTCATTTGTCATAAGGTGAACATCAAGCATACAACTTGTGTTTTGGTTGATGTTTGAAACAAGCGTATGGTCAAAAGTTTTGTTGGAAACAAAAATTCCATCCATCACATCACAATGAATCATGTCAGCAATTATCTGAATTGATTTGGTGTATTCAATTATGCCTTGATAACTTTTAACTGGGTCAGTTGAAACTGAAATGTAGGTTTGCTTTTCCATAATTTCTCCTTTAATATTTTTTGAACTGTTGAAGTTCTTGCAGAATTTTAAGATAATTTGAATAGCGAGTTTTTGAAATTTCACCACTCTTCACACCTTCTATTATACCACACTTATCATGCTTTTGGTGCAGACAAGAAGAAAATTTGCAAAATTGTCTAAACTTCAAAAAGTCAGGGTAATAGGTTGAAAGTTCGCGTGGACTAAGTTCACTGACCATGGAAAGTTCAAGCATTGAAAATCCAGCCGTATCAGCCAAAAAACCTTTGTCAAACTCAAACAGTTCAACCAATCTGGTTGTTTGTTTGCCACGTTGAACTTTGACTGAAAGGTCGCCAACTTCACAGACGTCTCTTCCAACCAAAGAATTTAAAATTGAAGATTTTCCAACAGCGCTTTGCCCTGCAAGAGCGCACGTTCCTTGAATTTCAGTTTTTAACTCTTCAAAACTTTGATTTTTTGTTGAGATTTCAATAACTTTGCAAACATTTTGGTATATCTCTTTTGTCTGACTTAAAAACTCAGCACTTGCGATATCAATCTTGTTGACAACAATGATTGGCTCAATCCCATTGATAAAAGCATAAACAAGCATTTTGTCAATCAGCACAAAGTCTGGCTTTGGAACTGGCGCAATCACCAAGAAAAGTCTGTCAAGATTGGCAAGCGGAGGCCTTATCAACAGATTTTTTCTTGGTTTAATTTTCTCAATTGTTTTGTCAAATTCAACATAATCCCCAACAAAAATCCCTTGTTTTTTTAGTGTTCCTTTGCCATTAACGTCAAACTTTTTTCGGTCGGAGAGCACAGTGAAAAGGTTTGCATTTTTCTTTATTATAAGTCCTTCCATTAAACCTCCCCGCGAAGTATCTGATTTCGCAATTGCCCACAAGCACCGCCAATATCTTCGCCAAGCGTTCTTCGAACAGTCGCTGAAATCCTTTCTTTTTCAAGAGCATCTTTGAACGCATAGCATTCCTCTCTTGAAGTTGATTTAAGCGTTCTTTCCTTGACCTCATTGAGTGGAATTATGTTCACATGGCAAGAAAAACCACGCAAAAGCAAGCCCAGTTCTTTTGCACATTGAAGTGAATTGTTGACATTTTTTATGAGAGTATATTCAAACACAATTCGTCTTCCTGTTTTGTTGAAATAATATTTGCATGCCTCGATAATTTCGCTTATCGAGTGAACATTTGCAATCGGCATTGACTTTTTCCTGACTTCATCATTTGAGGCATGCAAAGAAATTGTCAAAGTGACTGAAAAGCCATCGTCTGCCAACGCATATATTTTTGGCACAAGACCGCAAGTTGAAAGAGAGATATTTCGCTGACTTATATTGATGCCATCTTCGCTTGAAACAAGGCTCAAAAATTTGGTCACTTCATCATAATTGTCAAGCGGTTCACCACTTCCCATAAGCACGAGATTGGTTATCTTTCTGTTTTTTGCATCTCCGCCAATGTCACGATTAACCAAAAGCACCTGTCCAAGCATTTCACCTGAAGAAAGATTTCTGATAAGCCCTTTCAGTGTAGAAGCACAAAACTTACAACCCATTCGACAACCAACTTGAGTTGAAAGGCAAAGTGTGTTTCCGTGCTTATATTTCATCAAAACCCCTTCCACAATATTACCGTCTTCAAAAGAAAAAACATATTTTATTGTGCCATCTCGGCTTGTGAACTTACGCTCTATTTTATATTTTGGATAATTATCAATAATTTCCTTTGGAAGAACCTTTGGAAGAACTGTGATTTCGCTCAAAGATTTTCCTGCATAAATGCCATCAAAAAGTTGCTGACCTCTAAATGCAGGCAAGCCCAGATTTTTAACAAATTCTTGCATTTCTTTTTTAGTTAAATCTGATAACATCTTTCTCCTTGTTGTAAATCTTTGATTTGATGAAATATATTTTTTTTAACTTAAAATCAATATTTTTTTATATTTTTTATTTATCTTGAATAATTTCTTAATTAAATTTTAAATATTTATTTTCTTTCCTTCGATATTAAAGCCGTTTAAAAAGTCCTTTCCGCTGACCATTTTGCCACTTTTGCTTTGACAAGACAAAACCTCAATCGCTCCATTTTTGCATGAAAGAACAAATCTTTTTTTGCCTTCAATAACATTGCAAGGCTCGAAATTCTTTCCACAAAACTCTGACGAAACATCTTTAAGGTTTTGAACTTTCAGCCTTTGTCCGTCAATCATTAAGTAAACGCCATATTCATTAAGAGCGCGTGACTTATTCACAAGTTCAGTCGCTGTTAAATTTAAATCAAGAAAACAATCTTCCTTTTGCACTTTCTTGCAGAATGTCGCTTTTTCTTCATCTTGATTTACCGACGTAATTTCTCCTTTTTCGAACTTATCAAGCACATCAATAAGCAAATCTCCTCCAATTTCAACCAGTCTTTTTTCAAGTGAAGTATAATTGTCGTCTTCTTCAATTTTGACTTTTTGTTGTGCATAAATTGCGCCTGCGTCGACGGCTCTTACCACATTCATAATTGTCACGCCAGTTTGGGTATCACCGGCAAGAAGTGCAGATTGAATGGGTGTTGCTCCTCGATATTTTGGCAAAAGCGACGGATGAACGTTTATGCAAGGAGCAAGCGAAAGAAAATTATCTCGCAAAATTTGACCAAAAGATGCCGTGACTGAAATGTCAAACTCCACTTTTTTTATTTCCTCAATGTGTTCACAAACCTTTTCAAAATCAAAAACTTTGATGTTGTTTTCTTTTGCAAAAGCTTTGACATCGGTTGGCAAAAGCTTGTGTCCACGGCCACTTGGTCTGTCAGGTTGAGTGACAACCGCAACCACTTCATGATTTGACTTTAAAATCCTTTTCAAAATTTCAACTGAAAATTTAGGACTACCCAAAAATAATACTTTCATTTTCACCTCGCAGACTTAAAAAACTTTTCTTTATCAAGACTTTTATCAACAAACAAAATTCCATCAAGATGGTCAATTTCATGACAAAGGCATCTTGCAAGAAGTTTTTCGCCGGTCAATGTGAAAGTGTAGCCATACCTGTCTTGCGCTTCAACAGTGACCTTGTATGGTCTTGCAACACGACCACTGAATTTGCCGACAGAAAGACAGCCTTCCTCTTCAATTTCTTCACCTTCTGACATAACAATTCTCGGATTGATAAGTTCTGCTGAAAGGCCGTTAACATCAATAACAACCACCCTTCTTAAAACTCCCACTTGAATGCCAGCCAAGCCAATTCCATCATTTTTATACATTGTTTCTTTCATATCGTCAAGAAGTTGCCATAAATCTTCGTCAAAGTGCTTAACAGGCTTTGACTTTTTTCTCAAAATATCTTCTCCAAACTTTACAACTTTTCTAACTGCCATATTTTCTCCTTTATTAAGATAAATTTTGTGGATTTATTTCAATAAAAACATTGCCTTTGACAAGTTTATTGACTTTTTCAAACATTTCATTTTCAATTTCGTCCGCATGGTCGAGTTTAACGCGAAGCAGAATTTGATATCGAAACTTATCCTGAATTTTCTTGATTGGCGATTTCATAGCGTCAAGATAAATGACCTCATCCCCAAAACTCTCTTTGATTTTAACAATCTCATTATAGCACACTTTGAGTTCATTTAGCGCTTTATTTTCGCTCTGATTTGAAAAAAGGACACGAATTATTCGTGAAAAAGGCGGAAATTCTGCCGTTTGACGAATATTTTCTTCCTTGCGAAAGAATCCTTTATAATCATAGTTCGACACAAATTTGTAAACGTAGTGCCTTGGTGCATAGGTTTGCAAAACAACCTTGCCTTCACTTCCGCCACGACCTGCTCTGCCACTAACCTGAGTGATAAGTTGAAAAGTTCGCTCAGTGCTTCGATAATCAGCATGAAACAGGCTTTGGTCAGCGTCAACAATTCCAACAAGCACGACATTTTCAAAATCGTGACCTTTTGCAATCATTTGCGTTCCAACAAGAATGGCTGGGAGTGAATTTTTAAATTCATTAAGAATTTTTTGATGTGCATTCTTTGTTCCCGTCGTGTCATTATCCATTCTTAAAATTTTGACGTCTGGGAAAATTTTTTGAAGTTCGCTCACCACCTTTTCAGTGCCAACTGCGCCTTGCTTGATATTTTCACTGCCACATTTTGGACACATGTCAAGCACATGAAACTGCTTGCCACAATAGTGGCATTTAAGTCTGTTATCCTCTCTATGATAGACAAGACTGACATCACAATCTGTGCATTTTGCAATATATCCACACTCACGACAACGCATGAAGGAGGAATATCCACGACGATTTATGAACAACATTGCTTGCTTTTTGTTGTTTATAACATTTGCTAGGTCTGCAATCAATTGATTTGAAAAAATTCCGCTATTTCCCCTTCTTATCTCACCAACCATATCAACAATTTGAATTGATGGCAGGTCTTTTCCATTTGCCCTTGTTGGCATTTCCACCAATTGATATTCTTCTCGCTTGGCTCTTTCATAACTTTCCACACTTGGTGTTGCCGAACCTAAAACCAACGGACAACCGTTAAAGTCTGCCCTAAACTTTGCCACATCATGTGTTGAAAAACGTGGATTTGACTCTGATATATAACTCTGTTCATGCTCTTCATCAATAATAATCACGCCTAAATTTTCAAGAGGCGCAAAGATTGCACTTCGTGCACCAACCGCAATCCTTGCCTCACCAGAAAACAGCCTTTTCCATTCGTCAAATCTTTCGCCAGCAGAAAGACCACTGTGAAGGATTGCCACTTGTTCACCAAAACGAGATTTAAAGTGATTAAAAATCTGCGGAGTCAATGAAATCTCTGGCACAAGCATAATTGCACATTTGCCTTCTTTTAAAACACGGCTTATAAGGTGCATATAAACTTCTGTCTTGCCAGACCCAGTAACACCGTTCAAAAGATATGTTTTGTTTTCTTTTATTTTTTCAATGGCATTCTCTTGCATTTTGTTGAGAATAACCCTGTTGGTTTCGCCAAAATCTATATCTGGTCTGCGAGAATGTTTTTGATATTCTTTTAAAATATACTCTTTTTCATAAAGACTTTTGAGAGCAGAATATCCAAACTTTTCTGTCAAGATTGCCGACTCTTCTCTTTCAATGTTTTTTAAATAATCAATTATTTCTTGTTGCTTTTTGGCAGACTTTGATAAAACTATTTGAGCATCTTTATTCAGTTTATAAAAACTTTTGAAAAGTTCTTTAACTTTGCCTTCGCGCATTTCTGTCGGAAGAAACAATCTTAATATTGAAGCAAGATTTAAATGATTCTTTTTTGACATATATTTCATAAGTTCAATCATTTCAGGCTTGATTGCAGAGAAATCTTCAACAATAGAAGAAATTGATTTGATTTTCGATTTATCGAATTGACATTCACTTTTCAGCGCAACAACAAAGCCTTGAAGATAGCGCGCGCCAAAAGGAACAATAACACGCATTCCCACCTTCACATCAAACCCATCAGGTATCAAATAAGCAAAGACTTTGTCAAGAGCTTTGGCATCTTGGTCAATTATCACGTCCGCAAACATTTTTTCTCCTATTTGAAATGGCATATTATGGATAAAAAAATCCTATTGCCAGTTATGACAATAGAATTATAGCACAAAAAAACTTTTAAGTCTAGAACTTGCTTGGTTTTATTTTACCCTTTGCAATTTCTTCACAAGCAATGGAGATTGCTTTTTTATCCTCACTTGCAAGTTCAGCACGTCTAACCGTTTCAATCTCTTTTGCACGTTTTGAAACAATCGTGCAAAGAACATAACGATTTCCGTTTGTTGCTTCAACAAGACTGTCAATTGATGGTTCAATCATCATAACTTTTCACCTCTTAAACTTATTTTACCCCAAAAGTATAACACATAAAACACGATTTGTAAAGAACTTTTTGCTGAATAAAAACAAAAAATAGTTTGAAAACCAAAAATTTATCTTCTTTTTCCTTCATTTTTCTATTTTTTCGTATATTGACAAGTTTGCATATTTATGTTAAAATAAAAATAAGCGAAAGTTAGATATTATCAACCAATTCAATTAAAGGAGAATAATATGGAAAAACAACCACCTATCAAAAATTTTATAACAAAACAATTCATAAAAAACTTTGTTGATGATTTAAATAACTATTTTCGTCCTGTAAATCTTGAAATTGACAAAAAATATCGCCCTGCAACTGAAAATGAAACAAAAAATAATCAGAACATAGACATGGGTAACTATTTCCCCTATGAAAGCATGACCTTATTTATAGTCTGGAACAGGAAAACTCAAACATTAAATGAAAGCGGTCAACAAATTGAAAAAACTGAAAGATATAGAATTGGTCAAATTGCTATGGACCAATTTTACGCAAAAACAAGTTTAAACCTTCCCGAAATATATGTCGCAGGCATATCACAATTTTATCAACAAATGACAAATGAAGACATTGTCAAGAAAGTCAAATCCTTTGTTTCAAAAACTTTGCTTTTCCACATGGTTCAAGAACATGGTGTAGAATATCTCAATGAAATTTCAAGATATATGCATGTTTTAAGCAAACTGAATATGAAAAATAGAGAAAGATTTAAATATGAAGGAAGGCTTCACATGAACGCTCGACTTGGTCAACTTATGGAAGACATTGAAAGAGCAAAGGATTTTGGCTCAAAAACCATGCTTGACCTTGACAAATCACTTAAACTTCTCGATTATATCAACCTTGAAAATCATCCATTATAAAAAAAGACATGTTTCAGCATGTCTTTTTTAAATTATTTTCTAGGATTTTTGATGTTAGCTTGAGCAGCTGCAAGTCTTGCGATTGGCACTCTGAATGGAGAGCATGAAACATAAGTGAGTCCAACATTGTGGCAGAATTCAACAGATGAAGGATCTCCACCATGTTCACCGCAGATTCCAAGTTTGATATCAGGCCTTGCTTCTTTACCAAGCTGAGCAGCAAGTTTAACAAGTTTGCCAACGCCGTTTTGGTCAAGTCTAGCAAATGGATCGCTTTCGAAAATTTTCTTTGTGTAGTATACATCAAGGAATTTTCCAGCGTCATCACGGCTGAAACCAAATGTCATTTGAGTGAGGTCATTTGTTCCGAATGAGAAGAACTCAGCGCCATTCTTTGCAACTTCGTCAGCAGTGAGAGCAGCACGAGGGATTTCAATCATTGTTCCAATCTTGTAAGTGAGTTTTACGCCTTTCTTAGCGATGATTTCATCAGCTTTTTGAGCAACAACGTCACGAACATACTTGAATTCTTTGCTATCGCAAGTGAGAGGAATCATAATTTCAGGAACAATATTGTATCCTTTTTCTTTATTAACTTCAATTGCCGCTTCGATAACCGCTTGTGTTTGCATTTCAGCGATTTCAGGATATGTCACAGCAAGACGAAGTCCACGGTGACCCATCATTGGGTTAACTTCGTGAAGGTCAGCAACAGTTTGCTTCAAGCGATTGAAAGTGAGTCCCATATCTTTTGCAAGAGCTTTGATTTCACTATCTTCGTGAGGAAGGAATTCGTGAAGTGGTGGGTCAAGGAAACGAATTGTAACAGCCTTGCCTTCCATTGCTTTATAAAGTCCTTTAAAGTCTTTCTTTTGCATTGGGAGAAGTTTTGCAAGAGCTTTCTTGCGTTCTTCAACTGTGCTAGAAACGATCATTTCACGAACAGCAGGAATTCTTTCAGCGTCAAAGAACATATGTTCTGTTCTGCAAAGACCGATTCCTTCTGCGCCAAAGTTTGCAGCAACTTTTGCATCGTTTGGTTGGTCAGCGTTTGTGCGAACTTGGAGTGCGCGATATTTATCAGCCCATCCCATGATTGTTGCGAATTCACCTGAAATCTTTGCAGGTTCAGTTTTAACTTCGCCGTCATAAATTTTTCCAGTTGAGCCGTCGAAAGAAATCATGTCGCCTTCAACATATTTTTTGCCGTTAAGAGTGAATGATTTTTCGTCATCAGCAAATTTGAGAGCAGAGCATCCTGCAACGCAGGCAGTTCCCATACCACGAGCAACAACGGCAGCGTGAGAAGTCATACCACCTCTTGCTGTCAAAATACCTTGGCTGGCAGCCATACCTTCGATATCTTCAGGAGAAGTTTCAAGACGAACAAGAACAACCTTTTCTTTCTTTGAGCCAAGTTCTTTTGCGCGTTCTGCTGTGAAGCAAATTTTTCCGCATGCAGCACCAGGAGAAGCTGGAAGTGCTTCAGCGATAACCTTTGCTTTTTTGAGTGCAGCGGCATCAAATTGTGGGTGCAAAAGTGCATCAAGTTGTTTTGGGTCAAGCATCATAAGTGCTTGCTTTTCGTCGATAAGTTTTTCTTTAACGAGGTCAACAGCAACTTTGAGAGCGGCCTTAGCAGTTCTCTTTCCGTTACGTGTTTGAAGCATATAGAGTTTGCCGTTTTCGATAGTGAACTCCATATCTTGCATGTCTTTATTATGTTTTTCAAGAGTTTTAGCAATGTTTTCAAATTGCTTGTAAACTGCTGGGTTTTGTTTTTTAAGTTCTGAAATAGGCATTGGTGTTCTGATACCAGCAACAACGTCTTCGCCTTGTGCATTCATAAGGTATTCACCATAAAGTTTGTTTTCGCCAGTTGCTGGGTTACGAGAGAAAGCAACGCCAGTTCCTGATGTTTCACCCATGTTACCAAAAACCATGCATTGAACGTTAACAGCAGTTCCCCATTCATAAGGAATGTCGTTCATCTTACGGTAAACATTGGCTCTTGGGTTATCCCATGAACGGAACACAGCCTTAACAGCTTCGATAAGTTGAACCTTTGGTTCTTGTGGAAATTCTTCACCTTGTTCTTTCTTGTAGAGGTCTTTGAAAAGTTTAACGATTCCCTTAAGGTCGTCAGCAGAAAGGTCTTTGTCAAACTTAGCGCCCTTTTCAGCCTTAACTTTGTCAAGAATTCTTTCATATTTAGATTTTGGTTGTTCCATAACAACGTCACTGAACATTTGAATGAATCTTCTGTATGAGTCATAAGCGAAACGAGGGTTGTTTGTGAGAGATGCAAGACCTTCAACAACTTCGTCATTGATTCCAAGGTTCAAGATTGTGTCCATCATACCAGGCATTGAAACGCGAGCGCCTGAACGAACAGAAACAAGAAGTGGATTTTTAACATCCCCAAATTTCTTGCCAGAAATTTTTTCAAGTTCTGCAAGTTTAGCATAGATTTGTTCCATGATTTCATCATTGATTTTTCTGTCATCGGCATAATATTGTGTGCACGCCTCAGTTGTAATTGTGAAACCTTGTGGAACAGGCATTCCAAGGTTTGTCATTTCAGCAAGGTTTGCACCCTTACCACCAAAAAGTTCTTTGTTCATGCTTGCTTCTTTGAAGAGATAAACAAACTTTTGGTTTTTAGTTTTTTTACATTCTTTTTTCATAACTTCTCCTTTTTTATTTAACAACAATATTATAATCAAAATCTCTCAACAAGGCAACTAAATTGAGGTCAATTCAAAAAATATTTTTTATTTTTAAACATCCTCTTTTCAATCATTATAAAATACCCCCATCCTAACAACCGCATCAAACTGCCCAATACTTTTTAGAAAAAATAAATAAAACAAGGAATATTGATTTTGCACAAAAAAACAGGTAAAAAGATTCCCTGTTTTTTTGTTTATAAAGCAAGCATCAAATAAGGTGCAACCGCACTCATTCCCACAAAGAAAATGATAAGGCCAATCACAGCACCAACAGCTATGCACGAAACAAAACTTATTATCCATGCTTTCATGAAAGTTTTTCTCTCGTAGGTTCCTTCTTTATACAGAAGCAAACCAATGACAAGGCCAATAAGTCCCAAGAAAAGTCCGCACAAAACACCAATAGCTGTTTTGCTTTCGCCTTGCATTTGCATATTGTTTCTATCTTCCATATCCCCTCCTCCTTTTGTTCAAATATAAGATTATCAAAATTTCAATTTTTATTAGAACAATCTTATGTTAACTCCATTATACTCGGGGGGGGGATTTGTCAAGTGTTTGGTGAATTTTTTTAAAATTATTAAATTTAAAGATAAAAGTATCTTATTTTTGACAAATTTCAACAATTTTCTTAATTTTTCATTATATCGGAAGATTTTTGTTTGCCAGTTCGCAACAGTTCTGTCGGCTTCCTTAATGGAAGAGGACTATAAAAATAAAAATTAAAAAATCACAAAAATGCCTGCCATTTTTGTGAAAAAGGTGCAACGAATGATAAGCGAGGTATTGAAAATAATACCGAGCCTGAATGTAAGTTGCACCGCGTGTCTGTCCTAATACTCTGTTCTTATCTCGCTAATTATAACATTCTCTTTGTTGATTCCAATTTTGCAGTCATAGACAATGAACTCAACGATAACATTATAAAGTTCATGGTCTGTTATATACTGCATAATCTTTTCAAAGCCCGGAATGCGCCAAACTCTGTCGTCTTCAAGTGAGGCGTGAAGATTATATTCTGGCTCTTCATAAATATTTCGCTGGTCGGCTTCACTATCAGTTCTGGCAGTAAGGTCAACCGTATCACCCATTGCTCCCCTTGTCACCTTGATGTCACCAAGCAAAACTATGTCTTCTTTATAAGGACGATAAGACACATCGATTGTTACCTCGCTTTTGAACTTTGGCAACAATTTTTTGACTTCGTCTATTGTTTTGACATAGAAAAAGTTGCCTTTTGCCTTTGTGGTGTCGCGCATAACATATTCCTCAGCATTGTGTTTTTTAAAAAACTTTTCAATGCCAGCAATGTCGTCAACTTTGAAAAAATCGAGTGGCATATAGTTGAGCCTAAATTCTTTCATTTTCATGATTGCGTCTTTTTTATTTTTAATAGTTATCATATTGTTATTTTTCCTTTTCATTATCATTTTATCATATTAAATATAATTTGACTAATGTTTTATAAGAAAATAAGAAAAATTTGAAATTTGTATAAACAAACTAAAAAATTATAATATAAAAAAACACCGATTGTTCGGTGCATTTTTTAGATTTAGTTATTGTCGGCTGATTTAATTTTGGCTGCCTTACCTGTGAGTTCTCTAACATAGTAGAGCTTTGCTCTTCTTGGCTTACCCTTTCTCACAACGCTTACATCAGCGATGAGTGGTGAGTGAAGAGGGAAAGTTCTTTCAACGCCAACGCCATTTGATATTTTTCTAACAGTGAAAGTTTCTCTGATTCCGCCATTTTTCTTTGCGATAACAACGCCTTCATAAGCTTGAATTCTTTCTTTCTCGCCTTCTTTGATTTTAACACTAACTTTAACAGTGTCACCAACGTTAAATGAAGGGATAGATTCTTTCATGTTTTCATTTTCAATTTGGTCAATAATATTTGCCATGACTTATCTCCTTTTTTCAGATTTTCGACAAAGTGTTCATGTTTATTCAAACAGCGGACCACCCGAAGTCCTTAATATCGAATTTAAAACTTTGTCATATTTCGGATGATTAAGAAAATTTAACCTCTTTTTCTTGCTCTTTTTCTTGCAGCTTCACGCTTCTTTTTCTTAGCGACGCTTGGCTTGTCATAAGCCTCTTTTCTTCTGATATCGCCAATAATGCCGTCTTTCTGGCATTTTCTTTTGAATCTTTTAAGCGCGCTTTCAAGTGTTTCGTTTTCGCCCACTTTGATAGTTGTCAAATCTTCTCACCACCTTCTAATTTCAAATTCTAAGATATTTTATCATAAGTTTACCCCACTTGTCAAGCATTAAATCAAACAATTTTGCAAAGTGCGCCATCTAAATATGGTTTTTTGATTTTAACTGACACTATCTGATTTGTTATGTCAACTTTGGAAGGAATATAGCATTTGATATAATTTTCAGTGTAGCCAACATAATATTCTCCTTGCTTTTCTTCAACCAAAACTTTGCCTTGTTTATTTTTATTGATGAATTTAAGGTTAAGCTCTTTTTTCAGCTCGTTTAGAATTTCAAACCTCTTTTGTTTTATCTCAGGTGAAAGGTCTTTCATGCGCGAAGCAACAGTTCCCTCTCGCTTTGAATACTGAAAAATATGTAGCGAAGAAAACTCAACTTTTTCTATAAACTTTTTGGTTGCTTCAAACTCCTCATCAGTTTCACCGGGGAATCCGACAATAACATCTGTTGTTATGCTTGCAAGAGGAAAATATTTTCTGATAAGATTGACCGCACTTTCAAATTCAGAACTTGTGTAATGCCTATTCATTCTTTTCAGCACGCTATCACTTCCGCTTTGAAGAGATAGGTGAAAATGCGGACAGAAATTTTGAAGTTGACTAAGCCCAACCACAAAATCCTCGTTCGTTATGCTCTCTTCAAGCGAACTAAGCCTAACTCTCTTTCCAAGTTTGTCAAGTTCTTCAATAACTTTTAAAAGACTTGGCACGCCGTCTATTTTATAGTCTGTCACATTGATACCTGTAAGCACAATTTCCTTTATGCTTTCAGGAAGCATGGACGCTTCATTTATGATACTTACAATTCCTCTTGACCGACTCCTGCCACGAAGATATGGAATCAAACAATATGAGCAAAAGTTGTTGCAACCATCTTGAATTTTGATATATGCCCGCGTGCGCGAGGTTTGTGCAATCATTGTGTCTTCATAACGAAGAGGAACAGAGGCTGGAACTTTGGCTTTGCTTGAAAGATTGTTCGCAATTTTCATCTTTCTTGCAACCCCTCCAACAAACTGAACTCCTTTTTCAGCAAAACTTTTTGGATTATGTTGACTGGCACATCCGCAAACCATAACTCTCGCATTTGGATTAAACTTTCTGCATCTTGCAACCATTTGTCTTGATTTTTTCTCAGCCTCACTTGTCACTGCGCAAGTGTTGATTATGTATAAGTCAGCCTTACCCAAAGTATCAAAAACATTGTGCCCACTGAGTTTTAAATTGTAAACCAGCGCGTCACTCTCATATTTATTCACCTTGCATCCAAGCGTCATAACACAAATATCCATTGCTTTTATCCTTTGCCTAATCTAAGTATACATATATTGCCAAGTTAAAGCAATGTTTTTTTGAAAGTTTCTTTAATAAATTTTATGAAAAAAGAGCACCTTAAATACCCTTTTAACTGCCACAAAAAAGTCATGGTTTAATAGCCCAATCTTCTTAACTCAAACTCCCTTGCTTCACAACTCATTTTCTCTGACAAAAGTGATATAAGTTCACTGATTGTTGGCTTATATTCATTGTCATAATAATTTATTTTAAACATTCTGTTCAGAACATTAATTGTTCCCCTCGCACATGAAACTTCGATTGCATGTCGAATAGCACGTTCAACAATAGAAACGCTGACTTCATATTTTTCTGCAATCATTGGATAAAGCCTTTTGGTCACTCCTCTTTTGTATCTTGGGTCACGAACTATATAAAGGATGGCATTCCTCATATACTTGAATCCCTGCAAGTTCGCAGGAACTCCAATTTCAAGAAGACAATTTGTTGTCTTCTCCCTGATAAAGCTTTCGCATTCTTCTGACATTATCATCATACTTTTTTATCCCTTTTTGTAATTTATGTGCTAATTATACAATAATTTGTAGAAAATCGCAAACGATTTTAGTTATTTTTGTAAAATTCTTCAATAATTTTCAAAAATTTCACGAATTAGTTAATTAAAATTGTCGAAAAATAGTATCTGAACTCGCCGAAATTGGCAGTAAGGTCGAAATATAAGAAACAGCACTCAAATTAAAAAATAGAAACGTCAAATAAAAATGATAAATTTTTAAACTTTTTGCCTTGAAAAAATCAAACCAGATTTTTTTTTAAAGATGATACTTTAGCCTCAAAAAAACATCTTCTTCACATTTCATTTCTTTAAGTTAATAAAAAAAGAAAACAAAATTTGCTTTCTTCTTCACATTTCTTGATTTTTCATTGTTTGTAAAACAAGTTCCACTTTTTCAAACATTCTCTTTAAGCCAGTGTCAATTGGCCTTATTAAAATTTTGGCTTTTTCCAAAGATACCCATTTTATATCATCCGATTCATCAGACATCTGAAACTTATCACTGTCAACCAAAAACAAAAAGTTGATATCATAATGAAAATGTTGAGGTTCTTTTTTCTTTAAATTCTCAGGAATGACCTGAACATCCACATCGAAAATTTTATCTGATAAAAGTTTCAATTCAGTTATACCCGCCTCTTCCAATATTTCACGCTTTGCAACAGAAAGCGAATCTCCACTTCCGTCAGAGTGCCCACCAAATTGCAACCACATGTTCAGTGCCTTATGGTGATTTAAAAGCAAATTGCCCTCTTTGTCACAAATAAGACCTCCAGCTGTTACATGCCCCTCCAAATTTGATCTATCATAACAATTTTCACTATTCACCAAAAATGAAAGCACTTTTTCAACATTTTTTCTTTCATTTTCATCATATGGACTGAACTTTCTAAGTTCTTCTAAAAGACGAAACATAATTTCTTCTCCCAAGAAGGATTATATCACCCCCCCCCAAGCAAAAAGTCAAGGGTTTATTTAGCTATATTTATAATTCTGCGCCATTTTCATTTTCAATGCCAAGCTTTTTAAACATTCCATCTCTATCAAGCAAATATTCTCTGGTTTGAACTACAATATTCATCTTTTTTATCATTTCAGCATCCTCTTTGAGCTGAGAGTAAGGAATCACGCTTAAAACTTCAACTTTGTTTAAATCATAAAAACCTTCTTTATTGACAAGAGCGTTTAATGTGTAGTCAACAACATATTCTTTGCATTGCAACTCAAATTCCACCCATGAATGAACATATTTTGTTTTGTCGCTAAACCCACAATTATATCCAGTGACAACTTTGCAATCAGACTTTAAGAGCATCGCAACTGTTATTGAACTCTCACATTTACGGTCCCTTTTTGAAGTTTCAATCTCGTTGCCATTAATCTTTTTAAGTATAGGAAAAACTTTTGATAACTTACTAACTTCAATTTCGCCGTTTTGTGTTGTAATTTTTAAGTCATGTCCTTTTTTAGTTACCGACTTAACAAAATCGTTATTCTTTGCAAGTCTAGAAGCAAGTCTATTTGTCTTAATTCCAAATAATGATTTTTTCGTCCACTCATCTATAAAGCAAAAAACTTCACTCTCATTAATGTAAAGCTCATTCACGCCTGTATCTTTTAAAATATCTTTTTCTGACATGTTTTGATTGTATAGCATCAAAATTTTCTTATCCAGCGCCTTGCTTTGACGATCCACTTTCAAAGTTTCTTTCCAGTTCATATGCAATTCTCCTCAGAAAAAATTATACCACACCCAAACCTCACTTTCAAGTAACAATCTAAAAAAACTCTTAAAATAAAAAAACACTCACACAGGCCATAATATAAACATAAAAAATTTCAACTTAATCCAAACATAAAAACATTTGCCAACCCAACAAAAATATGATATAATACCCCAGTAACCAACCCTCACCATGTTCCCATAGTAAAGTGGATATTACAAACCCCTCCTAAGGCTTTGTTATAGCCACCCCTGAAAACCCCTAAAACCCTTGTATTTACTAGGTTTTCTGTGGTATTATGTTTGTGTGATTTTCGTAAATCCCATACAAAAGCCATCTTCACTCCAATTTTTTATAGTTTTTTATAAGTTTTATGTTCCCATAGTAAAGTGGATATTACAAACCCCTCCTAAGTACCGACTTGAACGAGATAAAAATCGCTATATCGCCCTAAAACACGGCAGTTTAGCAAACTTACACCACTACTCAAAACACCAATTACACCCAAATAGTACCCAAACCTTTCAAAATTCAATAAACCACCCATATATGAGGGTATAGCTCAGCTGGATAGAGCGGTCGCCTCCTAAGCGACAGGTCGGAAGTTCGAATCTTCTTACTCTCACCAATTTACACGAAAAAGACGCCGTTTTAAGACGTCTTTTTTAATGATGCATAAACAATTAAAGTCAACCCAATTAGCCCTGCTATAAACGATATAGCAAACATTCCGCCAAATATAATATTAAAAATTCTCTCAAGCCACGATATTGAATGCCATGCAAAAATTAAGTTTATTAATGAGTTACCTGTAACATATCCAGACAACATAACTATGTTAAACATTGTATCTTTGTACACAATTGGATTTTTTATGTGTTTAATATTATTATGTGGAATAAAATTATGTGCATAATCTTCTGCTAAATTGTTATCTGTAATAACGGTTAGTTGTAAATTTTCTAAATCATCTCTCGTTTTTATTTCTTTTGCATAATCATAAATTTGATTAATTACGTACTCAATACTATTAGAATATTCTTTTCTTTTC
>CAPERS010000002.1 GCA_948607205.1 uncultured Eubacteriales bacterium
AATACCATCATTAGATTCTAAATAATAAATAGTATTTTGATTTTTAATAAGTGTTTTAAGTTCTTCTTCTGAAATCATAAATCTTCTCCTTTTTGGTTTAATTTTTCCATTTTGTCTATTAAAGTTGAGAAAATATTTGTCAATGATTGTCCACCAAAGAAAACATTTCTCATACTCTGTGCTGTTTTCTTTGAATAAAATAATGCTTTATCGTGTTCAATATCTGGAGTGGGTTTTGAGCATATAAAACATCTACATATATCTGGTCTCACTTCATAAATTAAACACTTTTTATTTTTGTTGTCTCTAAAGGGACAAGTTAGGTCTAATCTAGTATCGAGTATTGATAAGTGTTTGCTTTCTTTTATCCCATTTTTTAGAATATATTTTTTAATTCTATTTATCTCTGTTTGGTCTAAAGGTAGCATATCACTGCAACACTCACCACAATTAGAGCATTTGCCATTACATGTCTTGTTTGTAATCATATTTTCAAGTCTCATAGCATTGTCCCCAATTTTCCATTCAATTCTTTAACTCCAACCATTTCAGATGGTGGTGTAGGAATTTGAGTTTTTAATGGTCTCCACAAATGCAAACAATTTGGGTGATTATTTATGTAATCTTCTTTTTTAGGATGTAATTGCATAACAACTTCATCATCTTTAAAGAAAAGGTCTTTTATTTGACACATTATCTCCCAAGTAGGAACACAACTAGCACAGGATACTGACACATGTTCCCAGTCTCCACCATTTGAAGCTATTACAAAGTAGTTGTTGCCTTTGATTCTGAACTTAAAAGCACCATTACTTTCATCTCCAACTAGGCCAAAGAAATTAACACGGTTTTTATTTAATTCATTCAAATTTTTCATAACATTACCCCTTTAACTTCCTTTCCACATCTTTTAATTCTTCTACAAGAGTTTCGGCATAATATTTTGCTCTGCTTAAATATACTTGTTTAGTATTTATAATTAAGTTGTATATATCTCTTGGCATAGAAAAGATAATTTCTTTTAGTGGTTGATATGCTTCAAATTTGCCAACCAATTCATTTTCAAGAAACTTTGGTGATTGAATAATTTCTTTCACAAACCCCACATCTTGACCTTTCATAGTCTCACAAACAACAACATCTCCGACTTTTACTTTTACACCTTTCTTGATTTTAAACAGAAAGGTTCTTGCATTAAATTCCTTGTGTGATACAAGAACATATTTTTGATTTTTCATAATTTCTCCTTTTTTTACACACAATTCGTGTGTATGATTTTTAGATTAAAGGCAAAATGCTGGGCGAACACCGCCAGAATGGCTAGCGTCGCTGAAGCTGGCACCACCAATGCCGCTGACATCGCAGAAGAGAGTGGAGGTGGCAACATTTGGTGAACGTAACCACCACCAATCAGAAGAACCATTTCTGTGAGCAATTCTGTTTTCTTGGTCTTTAAAATATTCATATTGTTCACCCTCACCATCTACTGAATAGCTACTATTGCCAAAGACTTCTGACTGACTGAGCAAGAACAACTTATCTTGAGTTGTTTTAAGTTCTTCACTTTCATTACCAATACTTGTATTTTTATCAACTACTGCTATTACACTCTGTAATTCGGTTGGCAACAACTTAAATAATCGGTTCATATACTCATTTCGCATTTTGCACTTTTCCCATCCGCCATCATTTGTATATTCACCATTCATTTCAAACTCACCATCTAGCAAATCTTTAAAAGCAAAAGTAATTCCGGCATTTTTGTTTTGTTCACTTAATTTGTCATGATTGAAACCAATAATTACCAATTCTGCAGTTTCACCAGTATAAAGAGTTATTGTTTTTGTATCTCCAACTTCAAATACTTTACTTGCTCTACCATTCTCTGCAATTTCATTGATTTCTTCCCAACTTAAAGCATTAAGATTTGTTTTATCTCCCCTAATTTCTGCCTTAAATTTAGTAAAACACTTTTCTATTTTTTCTTGGTTTGTTAAACCTTTAATTCTGTTTTGCAATTCATCAATTGCATTTAAAATTTCTTCTTTCATAATTTTTTCTCCTTAAACATATTTTTAAAAATTGCCATCAATACATTCACAACAATACTATCTCCGGCAAGATGATATAAACTTGCATTGCTTTGGTTTTTAGCAATATTCTCAAAATCTTCATCCTTAACACCCATTAGTCTAAAGCATTCTCTCGGTGTAAGTTTTCTGATTCTGTAGTCTGCAAACACAACTCCTTCTTTAGGTGTAGTTTGCAAAGTATCACTAATATTTTTGTCTGGTTTAAACCTATCTTTCCCTTTCATAAAGTTTTCGCTTTTATCAAATTGATAGGTTCCTATTACATCTTGCTTTTCAACAATTCCCAAACAATCACACCTTGTGTCCAAAGTTGGACTACAATCATGATTTATTCTATTTGATATATAGAATTCTTTCATCCTACTTGAACTATATGAATGCCTAATAAAGTCATTTTCTTTCACCTTTCCACTTGAAATTAAATCATTGCAAAGCTGCCTTTTTAAATTTGAACTTTCAAGAATGTTCGTTTTTCCACAAGTAGTGTGCAATGTTGGAGCAACCTTGTCTGTTTTCCATGCTCTAGTATCCATATCTAGCATTCCGGGTTGATGCCATTCAATATAATTGTCATAGTTTTTAGTGATATCATAATCTTTGCCTTTTATGTTGACTTTGGGTGTCTCTATAATGCATTTAGGGTCTTTATAGTCTCTTGCCATAATAGTTGGCATAATTCCATCTTTTGGAGCTTTATTTTCCAATTTAGATACTCCAAAATTAGTTGTTAAAGAACCTTTTATTGCTCTGTCTGACAAATAGAATTTTTCATCTACATTATCTTCTAATAGGTCCTCAAGTTTTAGTTCTAATTTTATAGGTTCTGGGAAGTGATAGTAATAATCGCCAAGCAAACTTACCATAAAACACCTATCTCTGCTTTGTGGGACTCCATAGTTCCTTGCATTTAAGAATGCTCTATAATTTTTGTATCCCAAAGTTTCCAACTTTTCTAACCATTTTGCAAAATGCTTAATATTTGCCTTACCAACAACTTCCGGCACATTTTCCATAAGCAGAATCTGTGGAAGTTTTGTTGTATCTGGTGGGTTATACCAGTCTGTATAAGGGGTCATACTGAAAATTCTTGGGTTCTTAGGTTTGTGTCGGTGTGGTATATAACCACTGCATTCATCTAATAACCTTTCTACTTGCCATAACATACCAGACCTTGTCCCACTTCCTTTTGCCATTCCTTTTCCAAGTCCAGCAGAGCTTAAGTCTTGGCAAGGAAAACTATATGTCATTATGTAACAATATTTATCAGTCTCAACTATCTCCAAGTCCGAACCAGATGTTTGCTGAATATCAACTAAATTATTTGTTGCTTTAATATTATTAAATATTTGCCTTTGCCTAGTTTCTCCAAGTCTCTTTATTTCTTCTAAAGTCATTGGCTCATTGTAGTCCATGCTTATATTTCTCTTGTATAAATAATCAATAATTTGGTCTTTAGAATAGTCTTGTGAGTAATCTCTATTGTCTTCTTTAAAATGTGCATCCTTATAAGCTTGAATTGATTTAACTGCCCACTCACAAATTTTGTAATGTTCAAAATTTTTATTTAGATATTTTAATGCAAATGCTTGGCTACCATAACCGGCAAATAGTTCTATTAGTCTGATTGGTTTGTCAATTGAAAATTCTTGACTACCATCAAATAAACTCATTTGTCCCAAGCCCATACACTCACCTACTCTTTAACAGCAAACACTTGCTTTCGGTCAATGTTGCGTTTGGTTTGTTTTAAGCTCCAACCATGACACCATGATATAGGAACTAATTGGTCGTTAAAAATTACATATTCATATTTTAAAAGTTCATCAATACTTGTAATAACTTTACCTTTTATTTCTCTTACTTCTCTTGCTCTCATTGTTCAATTTCTCCTATCCAAATATTTCTTCTAAATTCTTCTTTTCATCTTCACTTAAAGAAGATTCTTCTATTGGAACCATGTCATAAAAACATGATTGTTTAGTTGTTTCATAAACAACTGATTTTTCCGGTTCTGGTTTATCTTCATTGATTTTGTCGCATTCATAATAACTATTTGAAATACGGTCATATTTAAGACACACAAAACCTAATTTATTAAACCTTGTTTTTAAAACTTCAATAACAGCATCTGCTTGGTCTAATTCATAATTATTCAACCTTACAATTGCCTTTAAAGATTTATAAGCTTTACTAGATTTATCCACATTATCTAACCTTATAATGTTTATTGCTGTAGCACCCTTATTTCCAATGGCACTAGTTCCAGCAATTTCTTCTAGTCTTCTTCTAATAACTCCTACATCGGAAGTTTTTCTATAATGTGCCAATACACAAATGTGAATATCATGCTCTGTTACATATCTTCTTAATTTCTCAAAGCAATCTTTCTGCTCTTTTATCTCATCAGTTGTAGTTGTCTCAATCTGCATCAAATTATCTAGAACAAAATAATTGATATTTCCATTTGTATGGCAATAATCTATTACTTTTAGAATTGTGTTAATAGTCATTCCCAACCTTGTGTCATAGTAGAACAATTTTCCTTTTGTCTTTTCTTTGATTTTTTGTTCTATCTCTTCACTCACAAAATAAGCACCAACATTTGTGTCTTTGCCATTTTTTTGATAAGTAACATACTGATATTTTTCTTTTCCATACCCAGCCATTTGTCTATAGGTGTTTTGTTGTTGTTTTTTTAGAGTGCTTTCGCCATAAACACAAAAGACTCTATCTTCTTTGATAATATTATCTACAACTTGCGAAATGAATGTGGTCTTACCACTGCCGGTCTCACCAGCAACAATACTTATCTCCCCTAATTCCATTCCACCAGTAAGATAGTTAAGTTGACTAAATGGATACAATGCCCTTTCTGGCAATTTCCTTTCATAAGGCATGGAACTAAATTCAATAATTGATTTTCTTATTTTTGCTTCATCTATTTGCTCCATACTCTCTCCTAATAAAACTTGTCAGCAATTAAGCTAATAGAATTTTCTCTTAATTTATCTAAGACAACACTTGCCCTTAATTTCAAATTCTTACCTAACATTTCTTTTTCAATAATATTTTCAAATTGCTCTGGAAACTTATTTAAGAAAATTAAATCAAAGCAAACTGGTGGATACTCTTTACTGCAACAATATTGATTTTTCGTTATAACCCTGTCTAACCATTGCAGATATTCAATTTGATAACTTGCCCAAATAGATTTTGAAACTCTGTCATCGTTCTGTGAGAATTCCAATACATCTTCATTTTTCTTGGGTGCATTTCTAACATAAATATCTTCCAATACTCTTAATGCAGTGCAAATTTTGTTTGAAATTATACTAGTTATTTTCTTTTCTCTTTCTATTAACTTTTCTCTCTTTGCTTTCTCAAGTTTGATTTTTTTTATTTTTTCATCACTATCTTTTACATAGTGTTCAAAACCCAAATTAAAGTCATCATTCAGCATTTTTAATGCACTATACTGGTCTAAATTAAAATATTTCATAACAAAGTCAATGCCATCACCACCAACTCCACATCCAAAACATTTCCATTTACCAGTTCTTGAATGAATCGAGATACTTGGGTTTTTATCCTTATGGAAGGGGCATAAATATTTGCCATCTCTTCCATAAGTGTTTAAACCTAAATACCTATCTAATACTTCTTTAGAAGTTATAGATTGTTTAACAATTTCTAACCATGCCATTACTCATCTCCAATGTCTTTGGAATAAGCAAATTTAACCTTTTCCCACTCTGTTCCATAATGCTGATTCATATACTCTTCATAAGACATTTTTGAAGATTCAACATAATCACACAATGTCCTTTCACCCAAAAATGTTGGTAGTCTTGGAATATAGTGTTCTTCTGTATTTTTGTTATCAGCAATAAATTGCTTTAAAGCAAACAATATTTGTAAGTGATTATATCTTGTTGTTTTCTTACTCCCCATAATAGATACTTGCTTACCGACCAACCAACCATAATAAAGATTTAAACTAGTCTTTTTTTGCTTGTTTATTGAACAAGGATAAATCTTATATAAAGTATTAAATTGAGATACTACACTTAATGTTTCTGTATCACTTATCACTTCAGATTTATCTTCAGTCGGCATAATATCTTTATTACTTTCTTCTATACTATCCTTATCTATACTAATTTGTGGATACGCTTTGGATACATCTTGGATACACCTTTCTGTATAAGCTTTATTATCTTCAATCATTAGTAAAGATTTTTCTTCTAGATATGTGGTTGGCGTATATCTATCGTTTTGAATATAGTTGTGAATTCTCCAGTGTTTTATTACACATATACCGGTTGGGAATATAAGAACGAATCTCTTTGCTACTAGCAAGTCATAATCATTACGGTTGGCGCCTATTTTTCTGATAATGGAGTTAGGGTTGCCAACAAACCCATCATCATCTGCATTTTGTATAAAGTGGAAATATAATGCTTGTGAACTTAGCGGCATTTCTAAAAAAGCATCAGTGTCGGTTATTTTTTTACTCATCATTCTACGGTCTGCCATTTATTTCTCCTTTTTATATTAGTTTTAGTATTATAAACAATACAATTAAGACAAAAATTTTTGCTGTCCAGAGAGTAATTGTCTAACCATGTTATATCCTTTATCTACCGCTAAAATTGCAACTGCTCTTGAATGATTTTCTTCTTGTGGGCCATCAAGTTCACTAGCATCTTCTACAATAAAACAACCTTTGTCATGTGAAGTTGTGATAATTGGATATCCTTCGGTTAATAATTCCCTAATGGTTCTCCTAAGTCCCCTATCATCTGGCAATTTTGTATATAAGCCGGTAGATTCATCAAGTTTGTAACTCATATATCCTTTTTCAATTAGATTTCTCATCATCTCTTCTTTGGATACATTTTTTGTTTCTGCAGTGCCACATTTAAAATCAATAAATCTTTTACATGTAACACGAAATATTTCTCTCTTAGCATCATCTTCAATCAAATCACACATTTTTCTTAATTGTTGACAATACCGAATTGTAGTGTTATTTTCCATAATTCTCCCCTTTAATTCACTTCTAAAATGTTTTTTAATTGCATCTGCATTATTCTTACAATATGGAGAGCAATTAAGTCTGCTGGGACAAAATCAACTTTAATATTATATCTATTACTAAATGATAGTAATGAATTATAAAATTGTTTTTCATCCACATATGCACCATCTGGTTTGTGATAGTTGGAATCGTGAATATCTTTCCAACTACCTTTTTCAATTACCAGATGTATTGTTTTGCAACCAACTCTAATTGTATCAATGAATTCATTGTGAAACCGTTCTCTACCACTTTTCAAGTTGCTACTCAACTCTGATAATGAATTTTTTCTTTCAACTACAACAATATTTTCTAATGTAACATTACATGGCAACCCAAGCTCTTCATTTTTCTTTAACATACAAGAGTAATCACCAAACTCTAAACTCTTTTTAGCCCAAGCAATCTTGTGTTTATCAAAGTAGTCAATAATGTGTTTATTTTCTTGTTCCGCAGTATCAACTAAAATTACCATTTGTTTCATTAGTTTATCTATTGTTGTTTTTGAGAGTTGTATATCTATCTTCATTTTTTCTAGAATGGTAGATTGTCATCATCTATTGGTTGCAACTCTTCCTTTTGTGGTGTTGTAGTTTGTGGTTGCGATTGAGAAGATTTTTCTTCTTCACTTTTTTGAGCTTTTTTAATCTCAATTTTACTGGTGCTAATATTGACTCCAGTATAAGTTTTAAGACTTCCAGTAGGTTGAAAAGAATATTGTTCTGTTCCTAATACATTAAAGAAAGCAACATAGTCTCCTTTTTCAACATTCTCTACCTTGTCCCAAAACATAATCTTGGCATTCTCATACTCTCCACTATCTCTTTTTTTGTTTGAAATAGATATAAATGCATAAGGGCTGCCTTTAGATGTTGTTCCTAGTTTTATATCAGATATTTTGTAAAAGCATTTTTTTTCTTCGCTAGATGTTATAAACATATTATTTTATCTCCCATGATTTATTTTTTGTTGCAATATCTACAAATTGCGAAAACTCACTCATTGTTGAAATCATTTTATTTTTATCTGCATTCCCATTTTGTGATAAATGACAAAGAATAATTTTGTCTGGTCTTGTTTTTAATGATGCAAAATAGTCTCTTAAGTTTTCCATGCTCATATGAGATTCTGAAACTCTTCCAAGATAACCATAATTGGGTTTGTCATTCATAAGGTTTTCATCCCAAAGTTCTTGACAATAATTACACTCTATTAACCAATTTGCTATATGCTCTATTTGTGGCAATTTACAAAAGTCTGTTGCATAAACAAACAATTTATCGTTGTTAATATCTTGTATTATGTAACCATAATTCTTTACATCATGCTCAACATTAAATGGAATAATATTATAACTGCCCAGTCTATATTTCTTTAAAGGTTGAAGATTCATATAACCTAAAACCTTGATTCCGGCAAGTTCATATTCTTCAACATACTTTGAGTGGTCTTTGTGCTGGTGTGTTATTAAACAGCCAACAATTTTTTTAAATGAACTAAAATTTTTGTTCATCATTAGTTTTTCAATTTTTGAACCAGCTTCCAATATCAGAATTTCTCCGGTGTCATTTGTTAAAAAGTAACAATTTGCATTGCTCCCGGAACTAATGCATGTCAGCAACATTATTTTTGTTCCTTTTGGCAATTCATACAAAGTGGTTTTCCAAAATTCTTTATTGAATATGATGATACACTCTGTGTAATTGCTTTATTACATTGTGAACACTTTAATTCATCTGTTTGTGCATTGCTGGTCTCTTCAATGGTTGAAACTTCAGGTTCTGCAATTGACTCTGTATCTTCAACCTTTTCAAATTCTTGAACATTACTTGTTTCTGAATTTTGAATTATATCTTGAGCATCTATAACTATAGCGTCATCTTCTTTAGGGTTAATAATTGTCTCATCATCTGTAGAGTTAGACAATTGTTTTGCCAATCTTGATGAAACCGTCTTACAAGCCATTTCATGTGAAAAGTTTGCATGAACCGTGCCACCAGCCCTTGACATTGCCCAAGATTTTTTAATTTCTTCTATAGTCATCACATCTGCCATATCGGTTCCATCTTTGAAACGTGCTACAGCATATGCTCCAATGATATTAACATCTTTAATGTTTTCAAATTTCTGTTCATGCTTAACAATATGCTTTCTTCCATATTTATCAATAGTAGTTTCAAAAACATCTCCCTTGTAAATACATTGGGCATTGATGCCATTTTCAACAAGGTCTGGGTTGTTTGTATAAGCTTGTCTTTTCTTGCCAAAATAGCTCTCTTGTAATTGCAATTCCCAACACAAAATCTCTCTTGTGTCCTTGTCTCTAACTGCATATGCAATAGGATAGCATTGTTTTTTACTAGGGTTTAACCCTTTAGTAATCATATCTCTTATTGTTTTATAAATACTTTCCTTAGTGCAAACTTCCAATGCTGGTTGTCCATTGCTTGTTTTTACATCTAAACATTGCAAATATAATGATGTTACTGCACCTTTATAATCATAGTTTGAAGGCAAGACAAGTCCCTTCGCTTCATTATTTATAAAATTATCAGCAATGCCTATCATTTCTTTATTGTCGTAAATTACTATATCTTTGTTTTCCATAACTTTCTCCTATAAAATTGTTTCTATTTTTATTCCATCAATAAATTTATTTCTTGATGCAAATAACTCTATTAGTTGTTGTTCTGCAAAATAATCTCTCGTAACACATTCTGCATTGTCTAAGAATAAAGGTATATTAACCTTATGCTCTCTTTGTAAAGTTTTTGTAACTTCTAAATCAGCAATAAATTTTTCACCATAAGACATTTCATCATATGTTTTGCCATTTAGAACACAAATACATTCTTCACTTACCTCATGTTCACTATTTGCATACAATTCATTAAACAATGAGAAACTAACACCATTTTTAAATTTACTATTAACAATGTCTGTAACCAATTTTACTTGAGCTTGAATATATGCATCTAATTGTTTAATTTTTGTTTTACAAAGCATTTCTTTATCTGTTAGTTCAAGATTTCTATTTCTCAGTTCTTCAATTTTATCGGTTGTTAATTGAATTATTTTTCTAAAAGATAATTGCTCATTAAGAACTTTTAATTTATCTTTATATTCATCAATTAAAACATCATTTGGTTTGTCAACTTGAGATTCTTTAAGGATATTGTTTATTTGAGATTTGATTGATTCTATCTCACTTTCAATTATTGCAATGTTTGGGTTTCCAACAAAATTTGTTAATTCTACTTGATAATCATCATATTGCCCGCGAAGAATTTTATAATTTTCTCTCATTTGGTCTAATTGTTTTTCCGAACTATCAATAAATGATTTGCTGTTTTTAATTTGTTCTTCTAGTTTGTTTAATTTATTTGTTTTTTCCAACTCAAAATTAGATTTGGCAGTTTCAATCATTGTTTCTGGCAGTGGTTGTTTGCAAGTAGGACATATTAGAGAACCATTCCATTGTGAATTTTCAGCATCTGTTTTTTGTTTTTCATAACTCTCAACTCTAACCTTTTCAATTCGTATGTCTTCTTTTACATCTTCTGCCCTAGAACTTAATTTTTTCAACTCGCTCTGAATAAGACTAGATTTGTTTTCAATATCACTTTTGGAATGAATATCTTCAACCTTTAATCTACTAAGAGCAATCTCTTTGTCGGACTTTTCCTTTTCTAACTCTGCAATCGCAGAATTAACCTTTTGTTTTGCAGATTGTAGAGATAGTTCAGTAATTTTATTTTCAATTTCAGTTTTTTCTCTATCAATACTTTCAAAATCTACAGAGTTATATTTGGAAAGGTCATTTTGTTTATCTGATACAAGAATTAAGTTTCGTTCCTTTTCTTCTTTGTATCCTTTTTGCTCTTTTGCTATAGATTTTTTAATTTCAGTTGTGGAATATCCTTTCCTAACATCTTCTTTAATCAAAGAATATTCTTCATTCTCAACAAGGTCTTTTAAAATATTATTGATATCACAAAGTTCAAAAAGTGTCCTTCTTCGTTCTGCCCATCCCCATTTTGTTGTATTTGAGTTAAAGAATTCTTTTTCTGAAAGCATTAGCAGTTTTTCATAATCAACACCAAATAACTCACCAATTTTTGCCTTGTAATTTTTATAAATGTATTCAATTCCATCCATTGAATAAATACTTTCATTGTTCATTTTTTCATCAATACCAGTATCTTTATTAGTTTTCCACACTTCTCTTTGTGTCCTATCTAAAACATACTCGACGCCATCAATGTCTAAAATCAAAGTTGCTTTAATTTCAAGATTTGGAATCTCCTTGTTGTCTTTACTAGGAATAACATTTCCTATGTGATTAAACCCTAACACCCAGAAAAAAGCATCCTTTAAGGTTGTTTTGCCTTGTCCGTTTTCTGCCATTATGGTCTCTTTGGTTTTATCAAAATCTTTGTGTAATTTTGCAAACCCTTTAAAGTTTGTTAAGTCTATACTTTTAACTAAAACTTTACTCATATTTTTCTCCTTTAAATTTATTTCCACTAATTTCTCTATTGCATTTCATATCATTGTTATAGAAATGTTTAGCAACAGACCTAAAAACTTGTCCTTTGCGAGATTTATCGTTTTCAATCAATGCAAACTTCATTATCTCTACTAATTCAAACTGATAATTATAATTGTTGTCTTTGACTAAAACTTTGTTATTTTTTATCTGTATTTCCATTGCTTTTTCTCCATGTTTGAAATCTTTGAAAATGAAATGCGAAGATTGATTTTTCATGTGCCTTAGTGGGTGGCATCATTTTTATTTGCTCTTTATCTTGCTTTTGCATTTGCAGAGCCACTGATTTGATTATCCATCAAATCTTTGAAATAACCGGGTTTAACTTCCAATATGTCGCAAATTCTTAAATACTCTACAGCAGAAATTTTTCTCTTGCCATTAAGCATTTTTGCAACAATATCTGAAGATACACCAAGTCCGGAAGCTAATTTATTTAACTTTATGTATCTCGCATCCATATAGTCTTTAATTATCTTCCCCAGTAGAATTGTTGCGTCCATATTTCTTCTCCTTTTTTTAAAATTTAGTTTGCGTTTTTCTCAAACTATACAACCATTATATTTGGGATATTCGCAAATGTCAACTGATTTTGATATAAATTTTGCGAATTTCTCAAATTTTTTATTTAATAACCATAAAATTTTAGTTAAAATCGCAATTTTTTGTGTTAAAAGTCTTGTTTTCTGTTTATAATTGTATTATTATAAATACATATAGGAGATAATTTTATGGAAGTAAAAAATACTTTTGCCCAAAATCTAGCAAAATTTAGAAAAGAAAAAAAGATTAGCCAGATTCAAATGGCTAAACTTTTAGAAGAAAAATTAAAAACTCCAATTTCCAATTCAAGCATTTCTCATTGGGAAAAGGGAGACTATATACCAAGTGTGGATGTTATTTTTGCCTATTGCGACATATTGGAGATTTCTGCTAATGACATTTATGGGACAACAGAAAAAGATGATAGTGTTAAACAGATTACCCCAACTGAACATTTACAACTCTCTCTTGAAAGCGTCGGAATTTCAAAATCTGATTTTGACAAATTAAGCAGTGAAGAAATAGACATTATCCTTGCAAATGCAAAATCTCTCGCAGAGAGTTTTATAGGTAGGAAATAAATATGAGATTAGGAGATAAATTAAAAGAAATTCGTATGAATCGTGGGTATTCACAACAAGATGCAGCTGAAATGGTTGGTGTTTCAAGATATTTGATAAGTAAATATGAAAACAATATAAGCATCCCACGAGGCAAAACCCTACTTGGTCTAGCTAGGTTTTATAAAGTCAATGTTGACTATTTGCTTAATGACAGCAAAGAAACTCTTATAGACTATTATTCTGACATTTTAGATGAATCTACAAAGAGTAAAATAAACCCTTTCTTACTAGATGATAAAAATAAGTATTTTTCTATTTTGTCAGACTTTGACAATATACAAGGAATAAGTAAGAATGATATACTTATTTTTGCTCGTTATTCTACCCAAATTAACGAGAAACTGGTATTGGTTAAGTATTTGTCCGACCAAGTGCTATTGGGGTTTCTGTGGGCAAAAAATGGCACTAAAATGCTGTCTATAAAAAACAACCAATCTCCCATTGATATATCAAATGAAAATGAATACAAAATATTGGGATATTTAGTAAAAAGCATACATGACTTTGGGGGTGAAGATGATTAACACTAATGATTACATCTACTATGATGCAAATAATATTGTAAATGCTTGTGCATATTTAAGATATAGTTCTGAAAACCAAAGAGATGGTTATAGCATTGAAGCTCAAAAAAGAGCAATACTTGATTATTGCCATAAAAATAAAATAAATCTTGTTAAATTATATATTGATGAAGCTTTTAGTGCAACAAATGACAATAGACCAAATTTCTTAAATATGATTGATGATAGTTGCTCCGGAAAAGACTGGACTATGGTTATAGTTCATAAACTAGATAGATTTAGTAGAGACAGATACAATTCTATTATATATAGAAAGAAATTAAAGGATAATGGAGTTAAACTTCAATCTGTTCTCGAGAATCTAGATGAAGATAACCCAGAAGATGTCATTTTGTTATCTGTTATTGAAGGTATGAATGAATATTATTCAAAAAACCTATCAAGAGAAACAAAAAAAGGTATGACGGAAAACGCCTATAAAGGAAGACATAATGGTGGAACTCCCCCACTAGGTTTTAATGTAAACCCGGAGACTAAACTTTTGGAAATAAATCAAATGGAAGCAGAAATTGTAAGAATAATTTTTGATATGTATTCAAAGGGTTTTTCTCCAACTGAAATTTGCAATGAAATAAATGGCAAAGGTTACAGAACAAAAGCAAAGATGAAATTCTTACCAACAACAATAAGAAATATTGTTAGTAATGAAAAATACATCGGAACTTATTTCTTTAGAAAAACAAAACACATAAAAACTTCTACTGGTAGCATAAGAAGACCCCAAGATGAAAATGATTTAATTGTTGTTGAAAATATTATTCCTAGAATCATAGATGAAGATACTTGGATATTGTGCCAAAGAAGAATTACTGCCACTGCACACCCTTCTAGCAGAGCAAAGGTTGAATATTTTCTTCGTGGATATATGTTCTGTAGTGAATGTGGAGCTCCTTATGTTGGTGGTGGTTCGGTTCCTAATTATAGAAAAAAGACTGGAGATATTAAAAGATATTATTGTTATATTTGTTCAAATAAAAGAAAAAATGGAACAAAAGGATGCAAGTGTGGAAATGTTGGCAAAGAACGAATTGAAAGGGCAACTATAAATGCAATTATAGAATATTGTTACAATGATGATAGTATAGAGACTTTTGCTGAACAATTTGTTGAGTATTGCAAATTAAATGATACAACCAATAAAGATGAGAGACTTAAATTACAGCAAGAATTAAAAAAAGCAGAGAGTCAAAAAGAGAGAATTATCTCTCTTGCAATAGATGGCATTCTAACCCATGAAGAAACAAAAACTCAAAAACTTGAAATAGACCAAAAAATTAAAATGTTTAAAAGTAGATTAGATATATTAAAACAAGGCAATATTCCTACAAAAAAAGAAGTTGTTAAATATATGAAACAAACTAGAGATGAAATTCAAAATGGAACATTTGAAGACTATGGTGCCTTAATAAAACAGCATGTTCATAAAATTATTGTCCATAATGATTATGAAGAAATCATATTAACAACCCTTTCTAAAGAAATCTATGATAAATATGGCAATTTTGACTTAGATGCTATAGAAAAAACTACTAGTGATAGCAGTATGTCAGCCCCCGCGTCAACTAAATTAGACAAAATTCGCACGCCAATTTTGCGTGTTTGATTTTAAACCCAAGTTTTTATTGCTGGGAAACTAAAAAACATATAGGATTTATTTAATACACAAATATTATACTCAAAAATTGCGTTTTTTACCTAATATATAAACAAAAAAACGGAAAATATTTTTCCGTTATTTTTTTATATAATCATATGACATTTTTGGGTTATTTTCTTTTTTTCTTTCTGCCCATAGGCGCAAAGATAAGTGCAAAGAGTGAACTGCCTAAAGTTGCAAGCATTCCCCAGCCAACTGTGTAAATTATTTTCAATTCTTCTGAAGAGATTCCAAGTCCGTCTGCATAGATAGCAAGCATAACGCCAGCAACGATTGCTGAGAGGAAATAAAACATTCCGACAACCTTTCCGCTCACGCCATTTGACTTACTTTTGTCCTTAAGGAAAAAATTGATAATGCTTGAAAACATAGTAAGACCGGCGAAAACAAGAGTGAGAATCATAAACACAGCGGCGACTGTGAGATAGACACTTTGACCTTCCTCGAATTTTATCAGTTCATAGCCACTGACCTGACCGTCTAAGCCAAGTTTTTTCAAAAGTTCAATAATAACATTGTTTTCACCGCCATAAATCATCAGTGCTGGTTGAGTGAACATAATGAATGGCACAAGGCAAAATAAAATTGTTATAATACTTGTAATCATTTCCCTTCCCTCCTAGGTCAAAAAATATTTTTTATTTATCGAAAAAGCAAAATGCCTTATTCAGAAATAAGAATAACCTATTTCAAGACAAAAATCAATAGGTTTTTGTGAAATTTATCTCAATTTTGATGTTTTTAACTGTTTTTTTGGATAAAAAATGTCGTTTATGCTTAATTATTGCCATTTTTGATTATTTAATTATTTAATTGGACAAATTATCAAATTGTGATATCATTATTGTATATGGAGGAGAGATGGAAAAATTTACAGTTAAATCAACTGATGGATACAATCTCAGCGTTCACGTTTTTGAAGCGAAAAAGCCAACTGCCGTTGTTCAAATTGTTCACGGAATGGAAGAGCATCAAGAGCGCTATGAAAAACTGGCTGAGATTTTGAATAAGGCTGGACTGACTGTTGTCAGCAGTGACATGCGCGGACATGGCATTGGTGTCAAAAAAGAAGACCTCGGATTTTTCAAAAACAAAAATGGCTATCTTGCATTAATTGACGACCAAAAGGCAGTCACAAGTTTTATCGAAGAAAAATTTCCTGCTCTGCCAATTTATATTTTTGCACATTCCATGGGAACAATCATAACTCGCGTTCTGCTTCAGACTCAATCGAAAAGATATCAAAAAGTGATTTTGTCGGGCTATCCAAATTATCAACATGCATGTCACTTTGGAATATTTTTTGCAAACTTTATCAAATTGTTTTTTGGTGCAAAATACAAATCCAAAGTCATTCAAGGGCTTGGTGTTGGAGCGTTCAACCTTTCAATTAAAAATCCCAAAACAAAAGCCGACTGGATTTGCAAGAATGAAGAAACGGTTGAAGAATATCTTAAAGATGAATACTGTGGTTTCGGTTTTTCATGCTCTGCTTTTTCTGACCTCTTTCACTTGGTCAAAATAATGCATAAGCCGAAACTATATAAAAACGTTGAGCGCAAACTGCCCTTTCTTTTGTTGCGTGGCTCAGATGACGCATGCACTGGCGGAGAAAAAGGTGCAAAAGACTCTCGCGACATTTTGCGAAAAGCAGGCTTTGAAAACATTTCGCACATTGACTATGTGGGAATGCGACATGAAATTATAAACGAAAAAGACAATCAAAAAGTTTTTGACGACATTGTCAATTTCTTTTGTGAAAAAGAAAAGTCTGATGATTTAAAAAAAGGCAAGCAAAAAGTTTCTACAAAAAAAGAAAACAAAAAACTTGCACAGACGCAAGTTTTCAAAAATCGATACTTTGAATTTTATGATGATGTGAAATCTCACACTCACGATGTTTATGATTGGTGATTATTTTTCAAACCCTTTTTCTTTAAACTGAATTTTGAAGAACTTCTATTGATTCTCTTTTTGATAAGAATAAGAGCAATCACAAAACACAAAACAGCAAATAAAGACGAAATTATTATCATTGCCCAAAGTGGAACGTTCAAACCGCACAAACCAATATTTCCAGCCGAAAACCATAAACCCGACATTTGATTTGCAATTTCAGTTGGCACACCGAACTGACCAAACGCATTTGAAAGCACGATTTGTTTAAGCCATATCGTCAGATGAGTGAAAGGCAAAAGCGAGCCGACATATTTTGCGCCATTTCCCAAATTTGTGAATGGCATATAAATACCGCATAAAAATCCAATAACAGTGCCCAAAATTCCGTTTATAACTCCAATTGCTGATGACGAACGTGCGATAACTGTTATCAAAAGCATGATTGCGCAACTTATCAAAGTCACAATCAAAAGTGCGCCGAAAATTAAAAAAAATGCGCCTGCACCAAGCCAAAATCCTGTAGCTATGCCAATTATTATCGTTGAAATAACAAACATCAATAAGTTTATCAGATAAGAGATTATGATTGCAGAAAAGAGATAAGAAAGCACAAGTTCCCACTTTTTAAGGTTTGTTATTAAAAATGCCTCAGTTTTTCCCTTTTCAATATCAGATGCCATTATACTGAACATTCCTGTTGAGAGAGATGCAGAGTTTATCACAAGAACGCCCACAATCATTTGCGAATAAATCAAAGCGCTAATTTGATTTGATGACAACTGCAAGCCTGCCGTTTCATTAAAGCCTTGAGAATAAAGTTTGGCTATGAAAAGAAAATAAAGAACAATAAGAATCAAACTTGAAAAAAGAGAGAAGAAGAATGTTGATTTATTTCGAACAAAAAGAAGACAGTTTCTTTTGGTTAAAGCAAAGACATTTTTCATTGTTTTATCTCCTTTTTATATTCATCAACAGCATTCAAAAAGACGTCATCCATGCTTCCGCGAATCACTTCAAAAAACTTGATATCTTTTTGAAATTTATTTAAAATTTCAATTTCTTCTACAGCCGATTTAGATAAAAACTGAAAGTGGTCAGCGATTTTTTCATAGTTCATATTTTTTATCTTTTTTTCGAACTGAGCCTCATTTTTTGGAACAATTTTGATTTTGTCACACGAGTATTTTTCTTTCAAAATTGATGGTGAGCCTTGGGCTATCTTTTTGCCGTCATGGATTATTATAACTTCATCGGCGTCTGCCGTTTCTTCCATATAATGAGTCGTCAAAAAAATAGTCATTCCACTTTCTTTTCGAATTTGATGGATAATGTTCCACACATCAATTCTGGTTTTTGGGTCAAGACCAGTTGTTGGCTCATCAAGAAAAAGAACTGATGGGTCATTGAACAATGCTCTAGCAAGTTCTGCTCGGCGTTTTTGACCGCCAGAAAGATTTTTAAATTTCTTTTTTTCTATTTCTTTCAGTTGAAATTTTTCTGCAAGAATTTGATATCTTTCTTTTAAATTTTCCTTCCCTTTTGCATAAAGTCTGCCAAAAAGCATCAAGTTTTCTTTAACAGAAAGGGAGTCGTCAAAAATATTGTTTTGAAAAACGACGCCTATTTTATCTTTAAATTGCTTAAATGATTGATTGCCTCCATAGACAATTTCACCACTATCTTTTGCAAGAGTTCCAATCAAAATGTTTATGGTTGTGCTTTTTCCTGCACCATTTTGCCCCAAAAAAGCCAAAAACTTTCCTTGTTCAACTGAAAAAGAAAGGTCATCAACAGCAGTCAGTGAACCGAAATTTTTTGTCAAGTTTGAAACTTTGATTATATCTTCCATTTTTAACCTTGAATTATATTACACCTTTTTTATTTTCAAGTCAAATATATTTGATAACAGTTAAAATTTGTTGACAATTTTATCGTTGAATTATATCATAAAAAAAAGGAGGAAGGCATGCATCAAGGATTTGAACCAGTTTACGACAGCCAATCAAGAATTTTAATTTTGGGAAGTTTTCCAAGCGTTAAAAGTCGTGAAGTGGGTTTTTATTATGGCAACAAGCAAAACAGATTTTGGAAAATGTTATCTCAAATTTTTGAGGAGCAAATTGAAGATGATATCCAAAAGAAAAAGGTTTTTTTAATAAAACATAAAATTGCACTTTGGGACGTAATAATTTCAAGCGACCTTTCTGGCTCAGCTGATATATCTTTGGAAAAGTCACAAAAAGTCATATCTGATTTTGACAATATTTTTAAAAATTCAAAGATTGAAAAAGTTTTATGCAATGGAAAAACTGCCTTTTCTCTTTTCACTGAAAATTATAACTGTCATCTCCCTGTTATTCTTCTTCCGTCAACCAGTTCGGCAAATCCGCGATATAAAATTCAACCTTGGCAAAATGAACTTGAATTTTTGAAATGATTTTTTTATTAATGTTGCCACACAGTTGACCTCTATTTCATATAAAAAAGAGAGGAGGAAAATATGCGTCTTTTTAATATTTATGACACATCAAATCTTGATAACAGATTTAAAACAACACAAAACGCAAGATTTGACATTATTGGTGAACTTGAAGCAATCATTCAATATGAAAACCATCTTAATGAAACCGATAATATGTCAGCGAAAACAACAATCCGTGATATTGCCAGCGAAGAAAAACTTCACGTTGGTCAACTTTTTGGGCTTCTTTTCTATTTAGACCCAGACAGCAAAAAATATTTTGAGCAAGGCTTGAAAGAATTTGAAGAAAGAAAAAATCATAGATGACATTTCTATGATTTTTTATTTTAACCCCATATTTAAACTATATTTTATAGATTTTCTTTAAAATATCTTTAAATTCATCTGGCAAATATTCAAGTGCTTTTTCTTTCAGATTTTTATCAATTCCATACATTGCCTCTGCCATGCTTCCAACAATGCAAGCATTGGTGTCAGTGTCACCGCCAAAAGAAATTGCCTTTTTTAAACAATCTTCAAATGAAGTTCCGCTGAAAAATGACCATAAAACCACATCAATAGTTTCACTGCAAGTGCGATTAAATTGTGTTAATTTTGGCTTTTGACATTTTAAACCTAGTTTATTTTTTATTTCTTCCTTTGTTAAACCTTTTCTTGCAAGAAAAATCACACGCGCAATTATTGTGGCGTTTGAAATTGCCTCTTCGCTGTTATGAGATGTCATGCACGCGAGGCGAACATTTTTTAACACGTCCTCTTCGCTATCAAACAAAAAACCGACTGGTGAAATTCTCATCATTGCACCATTGCCTGCGCTTATGCCAACAGTGTTTGTTAGCGACCAAGCATAAAATTCAGGCGAGAAAATTCTTTCAAAATAAGGTTTAATATTAGGCTTATATGAAATATATTTTTGCACATACTCACGAAGTTTTTTGCCATAATCCTCACCGCTTAAAATTGCGTCAGCGATTGCCATTGTGAGAATTGTATCGTCACTATAAAAACTGTTTTTCCTTAAAAGTTTTTTATTTTTAACTGGCCTTAATTGACAGAATTGTTGATATTCATAAGTTGAACCAGCAAGGTCACCGATAATTGCACCAAACATAATGTTCTCCTTGATAATTTAATTTTTTCTTTCTTATTCTTCTTAATTCTTACGAAAAAAGTTGCATTTTTTAATTTTATAACTTTAAAAGTTTCATATCTTGTTAAGTTTTATCTCGTTCGCCAGTTAAAAATTTGAAAAACTTTTCGACACCATTAAAGTGTTCATCTTGCTTCTTTTTTTTGCGATTTCTCATATTTCCCTTTGCAAACGACAACAGACTATTGAAATCATCTTCGCTCAAATAATAAACTTTTTCTATTCCATCCCATCTATGCATTTTGAAACATTTGAGTTTGTTCATTCGCGAGATTCTGTCGCTAAATTCAGATATATTTTTCAGTTCTGACCAATCATATAGTGACCAACATGGGCTAAAAAAATGCTTCTTGCCATCAAAAGCCCTACCAAACCATCCTGTGTTATAAAACATAATCCATATTCCCTCACTTGTCACAATGACATTTTTTGAATACTTCCAAAACCAGACGCCAATAAAGAAATGAACGAGCCAACAAAAAGCAAGAAAACCCCAAAAGGAATAAATAAAAATCAAAAAACCTGTTTTGTCAGACCTAATTAAAAATGAAAAGAGGAAAAACAAAGCATTAATTAAAGCCAATGTTAAAAACTTTATCGCAGTTTCACCAAAAAATAAGTTAAGTATATATCCGCGTTTGCTCTTGATAAAATGCTTAAACACAATTTCTTCGCCATTCGCGCTGGCCAGTTGGTTTCTTGCCTCCATAAAATCAACTTTTTTGTTAATCATTTCCACCTCTTTATCAGTATACTAAACAACGCTTTCAATCGCAAAGAAATTATAAGACTTTTTAAGTTCACTAACATAAGTCATGCCAACGTCACCGCCCAATCCACAAATAAAAATAACATCTTTTAACATAACTTTCTCCTATAATTATAAAAATTAATAATTAAAGTTCATCTTTCTGTTCTTCTTGCATAAATTCTTTGTCATAATATTCTGAAATAAGTAAAGGGATATCTAAATTAAATTTATTGGCTTCTGTAAGTGTTTCAGTATCTATAACCTTATATCTCTCTTTTAGTGGCAAAATCTCCTCTTTTGATACAGGATAAATTTTATTTGACAATATTACATCTGGACTATTTGAATCTAATTGAATTAAATAAACATTTTCTTCTGGCAAAAATTTAATTGAATAAGTATCAAACCAAAGACTCAAAATTTCATTCTTATCTGTGTCATAATAGTAAGCTTCAAGATTGCAAGTCACTTGGTTCATAAAATAACTTCGCCATTCTATTATATTTTCGGCTTTGGCTGGAATTAACAATTTTGACTTGATATATTGCATTTCTTGCTCTGTAAGAGGAACAAATTTTGCGTCTTTATAAGGCTCTCTTAATTTATCACCAAGAAAGTCATCAAATGTTGTTCCATCAGGCATAATAGAAAATGCGTCACCATATAAATCCGTATAGTGAACCAAGGATTTATTATAGAATTTTTCAGAAACACCAAATTTAAAATATGTTAATTTTTTAGCACAGTTAGCATTTTTATCTATAATATTAAATTTATCATCAAGATTGGTGTTTGCCCTTTTTGTATTGCCAATCTGCCAAAAAAATATAAATCCACCGAAGCAATTTGTAGGCATTTTCTCAATTTGTTCTTTTCCCATTTCTCCTCCTAATTTTCAAAATTACAAATATTTATAAAAGCCGCAATCTTCGTTATAGTCAAGTTTTTTATAAACTTTTCATAATGTAATTGAGATGATTTTCTTAATAGTCCTTCGCTTATTAAATTCTCAATTTCTTTTTTTGTAAGCCATTTCACCTGTTCGACTTCACTTTCTTGCAAAGTAAAATTGTAATTAACGAGATTTTCATCTTCATAAAACAAAACATCGAAAATAGCATGAGGAATAATAATGCTACCGAGTGTTTTAAACTTTCCCTCAGCAATCACAATCCCCAATTCTTCTTCAAGTTCAACGCTTGCTTGATTTAAAGATGTTTTTCCTGTTGGAACATGTCCTCCAACAACAGCAAACTCTCCGCCTTTTTCCTTGCTGGTTTTTTGAATTAAAAATTTATCCCCGCATTTCAGCCAAACAACAACCAGTTTTATGAACTCATCATCTGCTAGGTTTTTATCTCCTCTTGCAATAATTTTACCAGTTAACTTTCCTGTTTTGTCGTAAACATCCAAAAATTCCATCTTTTCTCCTCATCTCGCCCTAAAAAACATATTAGTCCGCTTTAAGTGAATCGCATAGTAAGATTTCCCACTTGCAATCTTTCCGCATATCAATATTATTTTCTCCATAATTTCTCCTAAGTTATTGAAAAACTTTTATATCTTTTTTATATCTATTTCACCGATTTTATTTGCTTTTAAGTCATCATCCCAAATGTCACAGTTGGCAAATTGTAAATTATAAGATAGCTTTCCATCAACTTCTTCTCCATATAAAGCCAAATAAACTTGATATTTGCCATTATCGAAATCTAAATCTAATGAACATTCGATATTCTCTTCGCCCTCAAACTTTTTTATTTGCTTTGAATATTTGATTTCGCCATTTTTATCAACAAATAGAATTCTTGCCAATTTTGATTTGTTCAAATTGCCAAACCCGACATTATTCAAAGATAATTTTATATTGAGTTTGTCAAAGCGATCAGAAAATTCAAACACAGATTTCGTCAAAACAAATCTGTAACCCATATGATTTTCGATATATGTGAAAGCAGACCGACCATAATAATTCTCATCTTCTCCACAACTTTGAGTGTAAGTTGAATTTTTCCATTTGTCTATAACCGAATTATTCCACTCGACATTTAAATAATTTAAATGAATTTGAGCCATTTCTGGCAAACAATTTTCAATATCGTGAAGTGGGCTATCTGGAACAACAACCTCTCCACCAAATGGCAAATGACCTGTTTGTTGACTTAAAAACTCAATTTCTTTTTCACGCTCTGTGTAAGTTCCAAGGTCTGTTGAAGAACCCAAATAACCGTCGTTATACAGCCCAAGCCAATAAGCTTTACTTGTTTTATCAATCTTGTAATTTTCTATATCATTGAGTGTTATACCTAGATAATTATAAATCATATTTGGCGTTCTTGCCAAAATCGGAAGATTATTTGTCTTATCTAAAAACATGTCAATGATAGGATTTATATGTTCTTTGTTTGCAATCGTGCTTGTGTGCATCTCTCCCCATGGACCAATCAATCCCACTTCAACACCAGTTATAGTGGTTTCAAACTTGTTTAAAATTGGGCAAACTTGCTCTATATGCTTAATTATCATATCAAGTCCAGCTTCCTTGTTCGCCTTGCCACTAAAACCTGGGTCATATGCAAATCTGATGATTGCACTTTTGCTTTGTTGCTTCAAATATGAAAGAAGTTCTTCAAGTCCACTTAAAACTTCATTTGTCAAAAGTTTGTCAGCTTCACCATTCACCGCTTTTGAAAATGCACTGATATCAATTCTCAAATGATAAAGTTGTGTGAAATCGGTGACAATCCATTTTGCATAACTTATTCCATTTTCTTTTGCAGTCACATAAATTGGATGATAAAATCCTTGATCAGAATTATTTATTCTTTGCAAACTTTCCTCAGTGTTGATGCTTTGAACATAACTTTTAAGCGGGCTCACAGGCTCTTGATCTTTTTCTGGCCAGCAACAAATAACTGTTATCACAACAGCAAGAATGATAACGAAAATTGAAGATAAACATAAAATGAGCTTTTTTCTTTTCATGATTTAATTATATCATATTTTCACAATTTATTCAAATATATTCCATACAAAACTTTTAAAGGATTTTGTATTGATATACTTTATTATACAACAACGTGTGCCACAAGTTTTCTTTAAGCAAATAAGCTAAAACATTAATTTATAAAAGACTTTTTGCTTAGTTAATGTGGAGCATTTCAGCGAGCGCTGACAGCTCCATTTGCAAAACAAAATTTTGCGCGTGTTTTATCAAAAACACGCAAAAATTTTATGAAATAAAATTTTTAATGGGCTTGCACTCCATAATGTCTGCTTTTGATTTTCGCATTTGATTTTGCGGAAATCAAAAATTTTCAATTTTATATAAGATGTCATACCAACTATAACATCTTATAACTTTTTTATCAACTATATTTTCATTATACTTTGCATCATAGCAAATAACATTTGTGATTTTTGATAATTTTTCAATATTTTTAGGTTTATCTTCAATCATGATATCTATTTTGTTCTCAATAATTTCTTTTTCTTTGTTTTTATCTGAAAATATTAGCTTAGTATATGGAATGTTATTTTCCTTCAGCCATTCAATAACAATCGTTCTCATTTGATTGGAAGTTATATCAGAATATGAAAGGTCAGAAATCCTATTTGTTATAATAAACACTTCATGTCCTTTTCTTAATAATTCTCCCAAAACCTCTCCAGCAAATCGTCTTGCCGGTTCTTTTATGTAGTCATAAATGGCGGTTTTCCAATATATATTATCTTGTTTTTCTGTGAGTTTAAAAACTTCGTATGTGCCATAACCTTTTGGATTGACTAATGGTTTATTTAAGCCGTAAAAATATTTTCCACCACATTCAATTTCAAATTTTTCAATATCAGTCAAAACTCCGTCTATGTCAACGCCTATTCTCACTTTTTGCCTCCATATACATTTTATAACCCTCTTCTTGCTCTTTTAGATGAAAGTTTAATCCCAAATATTTATTATTAAATTTTGGACAGACTTTATTGCAAAGTGACTTGCTATAAACCAAAACATTCGAAATATTTTCTTTGGAATAAGTTTCTTTAAAATCCATAACTTTATCATATAAAACACAAGCAGGAATGTTTGTGGACTCAGTATATAAACGAATATATTTATATCCCTCACACTTTGCCAATTCCATGGTTTTTAGCAATATTTGTTTTCCATAACCTTTTCCTCTAAATTTAGTTATTACTCCATACCAACCCACCCAAGCAACATTTTCCTCTTGCGTAAATTCATCTTCATAAATCCCTGTAATCCCAATAATTTCATTATTCTCAAAAACAAGATAATATTTTTTTACATTGATAAAAGAATATAAATAATGTAAATATGCACAATCTTCATCCGAAAATATCTTCATTTGAACTTCTGTTGCAAGTAATAAGTTGTCTTTTGAAATATCGACAAATTTCATATTTCCTCCTAAAAAGAATTTTTACATAATTTTTTTAAGTTAACGGTGGGAATCGTTCGGCAACAACGTTGCCAGTGGCTGAAGCACGCAACTCTTCTCCTCCTCTCTTCCAACCGCGAAAGCGGATAAGATGAAACTCGCGATTAATTTTCTGCGTGCTCTTCTTCGCACGAGAGTAGCGACAAATCGCGAGCGTTAGTGCGATTTCGTTTGGTCGCTGACGAGGGAATTAAGCGTCAATGTCGGAAAACTTTGCAAACGCAAAGTTGAGACCATAAAGCTTAAATTCACGAGTGGAGCTAACGGCGGGAATCGAACCCGCGACCTGTTGATTACGAATCAACTGCTCTACCGACTGAGCCACGTTAGCACGTCACAAACTTCGCTCAGGCTCGGCCTTATCTTCCAAGACCTCACTTATCGCTTGTTTGCTCCTTTATCTATGTGAAGAACCTCCAAAAAAAGATAACTTGTAATTTGTTGTTATATTGACAATTTTATCATATCACAACTTTGATGAGTTTTTGAATTTTTATAGAAAAAACGAGAAATAATTATCTTCGCTTTTCAGGTCTTCTTCGCTTTGTTTGAGAGCAAGTTCTTGAAAATCTGAAAGGCATTTTTTGCGCCACTCCTTATCCATTTTGTCAGGAGTGACAATTTTGAGTTCCCCAATTTCAACATATTTCATCAGTTCTGTATATGCATCTTCAATAAACTCTTTTTTCACAACCTTGGCGGTTTGGTTTGCTTTAAAGCAGTGCTTATGACCACATTTTCGACTTTGGTCAACCGACTCAAAACCAACATCTTCAATTGTGTAGATATATGCACTTTTGCCTTTGACCATCTCATCGAATAAGTCTAAATAAAACTGCAAAAACACTTCTTCGCCTTTGTGATTTGTCAAAAACAAATTTGGTTTTCCGCGCACTGCATAAGTGAGCGCCACAAGACGATTATCTGTCACATAAACATTGCCATCCTCTGAATTTTCAGTTGTCAATTCTGTTAAATTTCCGTTTTTACTTCCGTGATAATACTTTTTCATTTTGCCTCACATCTATTTTATTTTGTTTAAATCTTCATTAATAACTTTTGGATTAAAGCCTATAAGTTCGTCTTTAAGCATTCCTTCTGGAAGTTCGTGCAAGAAAAATATTTTTTTACCAAATCTGAATGCATCATATATTTCCAGAAAGGTTGCCCCACCAATATAGTTTTTCTTTTCGCCCTTATCAAAGTTCAAAACTAGAACGGAGTCCATGCTTTTGATAACCTCTTCGCTATGTTTTATCATGCTTGCCTTCCACTGTGCATGCTCTTTCGTGCCACGATATTTCGCCTCAGTTTCAGGACAGTTCCAACAGTTTGGCATAAACACTTCATGACCCAAATTTTCAAGTTCGTCTTTATAAAACAAAAGTTTATCATAAAAAGCCTTACTGCAAACTAACAATATTTTCATAGTTTTTCTCCGTTAATTTTTCTTCAATTCCTCTTTAATCACCTTGCAGATTTTGTCTGCCAAAACTTTATGTGCTTCTTTGGTCATATGCACACCGTCTATGCCTGTTTGTAAATCACTATTGTCAATATATAAAATTTTGTTTTTAAAATGATTTTTACACAATATGTTTAATTCTTTACTTTTCTTGCTTGCTCCTTTATATTTATCGCCTTTTTTGCAATACACAGCCGATTCAGATATCAATGGCAACCCAGAAATAATAATTTGGGGAGTTGATTTATCAATTTGAGATTTATAGTTTTTCACAAAATCAACATATTTATCTAGCATCTCAATAATATCTTTTGCTGAATTATTGAATGTGTTTTTTAATTCATTTGTTCCAAGCATTAAGATAATGGCATCAATTTTATCATGCGTATCAAGGCAAGGTTTAAGATATGTCCAGCCATTTCTTCCTTCTTTTCCAGGTCGATTGTCATCTGAAAAAAGCGTTCTTGAATTTAAACCTTCTTCAATAATCTCAATTCCACCCCCGATTTGCTTTTGCAAAAGTTTCGTCCATCTTTCATTTTCATTATATCTCAAATGGTCAGAGCCAGAAATATAACCCCACGTGTTTGAGTCGCCATAGCAAAGGATTCTCAATTTTCCTTTCATATTTCTCCCTCCTTAGACAAGTTTGAATGAGAGGCGTTCGTCTTCGACGTCGACGTCAATGACCTCGACTTTGACCTCTTCGTCGAGTTTGACTATTTGATAGATTTGCATTTGTTTATCTTCGGTGGCGTTATTTATATGAAGCAGACCACTTGCTCCGTTTTCAAGAGCGATGATTGCTCCAAATTTCAAGATTTTGACAACTTTGCCAGAGTAGATTTCGCCAACTTTGAGTTCTTTTATTGCAAGTTTCTTTGGGCTATCGAGAAGAACTTTGATGCTGAGAGCCACTTTTTTGTTTGCCCTATCAAGTTCAATCACGCGAGCAGTGATTTCTTCGCCCTCGCTTATTGCGTCAGCTGGAGAAGACAGTTTTTGATATGAAATGTTTGAGATATGCAAAAAGCAGTCCACGCCGTCAACATCGACAAACGCGCCATAAGGCATAATTTTCTTGACCTTGCCTTTGACGATTTTATTGATAAAAATCGAGCTCCAAAACATATTTTCAGTTGTTTCTTTTATCTGCTCTGCAAGCATTTTGACGCTTCCGATAATTGATTTTTCTTCGCGCTTAATTTCAGTGACAACAGCGTCAAGTTGGGTGCCCACATATTTTCTTGGGTCTTTGACAAAGTTTGAAGAAATTTCTGAGATTGGAATGAAGATTTTATATTCGCCCATGCTTGAATGAAGTCCGCTTGCGTTGCCTTCGCTCACCACAAAAGAAAACTTGCTTCCAAGTTTGAGTTTGATTGCGTTTTGAGTGCCTATGATTTGGTCGTCGGCTTTTTTCTTTGACGCCTCGATAAGACCTTCCTCATTTTTAGTGCTTATAATGATAACCTTAAACCTGTCGCCAATTTTGATTTCATCATAGTTTTCAAAATCATCGGCTGGAATAAAAGCGTCGTTTTTTCCGCCTATATTGAAAATCACGCCGTCAGTTCTTTTCATAACGACAACGCCGTCAAAAGTTTGACCTTTTTTATAATTTGTAAAAGTTTTGTCAATTGCTGACATATCAAATTTTTCTTCCATAATTTTTTACCTTATTTATCCTCTTGACTAAATTGTAACAAATTATAATATTTTTGTCAAAAAAAACTGCCTAGTTTGCAGTTTTTTCTTTTGTGCTTTAAGCACTTTTTATTTTATTATTTTCCTTTTTAAGTGATTTTTTATCATTTTTAAAAAACTCTTCACGGAGTTCATTCATTTTTTCGGCAATAATTTTTGCACACTCGTCAAGAGCGGTGCTGTCGAGTTTCCTGCCATAAAACTCCTCCAAAGTGAATGGCTTACCGAGAATAATTTGCGTTTTTTTGAAGGCTTTTGGCTTGCGAGAAATGAACATAGGAAGGATTGGCACTTTGGCTTTGATTGCGAACATTGCAGTGCCGTGTTTGACCTCGCCAAGTTCCATATTTTCGCTGTTTTTATTTCTCGTGCCCTCTGGAAAGATGACCAATTTTTTATTTTCTTTCAAAAGTTTCAAGCATGTTTTGATTGATGTTATATCGCTTGCTCCTCTATCGATTTTGACAGCGCCGATTGATTTTATTATTCCGCCAAAAAGTTTATTTTTGAAAAGTTCTTTTTTTGCAAGATAATATTTTTTCTCCCAAGTGTTGAGTGCGAAAATGACAGCGTCCATATTTGACGTATGATTGGAAGCGATTATTGCACCTTGTTTTTTTAGTCCTTTCAAGTTTTCTTTACCCTTGATTTTTGTTGGAAAAATCACTTTCATTGGAAGTGTGAAAAAAGTTTGAATGAATCTTAACATTGCTCCTCCTCGATTATTGCTTTTGCGCAAGAATATGCTGTTGAAAATGCCGTTTGCAGATTGAACCCACCTGTCAGACAGTCAACATCCAAAACCTCGCCAATAAAGTATAGCCCTTTTTGCAGTTTTGACTCCATGCTCTTAGGGTTTATTTCTTTAAGGTCAACTCCGCCACTTGTGACAATTCCACTTTCAAGCGGATAGAGTTTTGAAAAAGTCAGCGTAAAGTTTTTCAGCGTGTTTATAATAGTCTTTCTTTCATTTACAGTGACCGAATTGACTTTTTTCTCGCCGTCAAGGCAAGTTTTGGTCAAAAACACTGGCACAAAGTTTTTTGGAAGAAGACCTCTCAAAATATATGCAAGGTTTTTGTTTTGATTAACAGAAAAGTCACGGAGTATTCTTGTTTCGAGTTCCTCTTCGCTGAGTGCTGGCTTAAAGTCAATGGCAAGCTCAACCTTTTGACAGCGATTAATAAAACTCGACATTGAAAGCACGATTGGTCCAGTGATGCCTTTATCGGTGAACATCATTTCTCCAAAGAGTAATTTTTTCTTGCCGTCAAACTTGGCTTTCAGTTCAACATTTTTAAGTGGCAAACCCATTATGCTTGAAGCGAACTTATCTTTGATTTCAATTGCCGTTAGTGCGCCACATGGCTTTATAATATTATGCCCAAACTTTTTTGCAAATGCGTAGCCGTCGCCAGTGCTTCCAGTGAGCGAATAACTTTTTCCGCCAGTCGCAACAATCACCTTCTCAAAGTGGGGCATTATGCCCTTACTGGTCGTGATAATGAATTTATTCGTCTTCTCATCAAAACGAAGGTCTTCAACTTTTTCGTTGAGTTTTATATTGCAATCTTTGCAGGTTTTAAGAAGTGTTTTGGTTACATCTGACGCCTTATCAGAAAGCGGAAAAACTCGGGACCCACGCTCTACTTTAAGTTTCAAACCATTTGCCTCGAAATAGTCAATTGTGTCTTGTGGAGAAAAGCGTCTTATCGCGCCCATCATGAACTTTTGACCATTGACGACGTTATTTAGATACTCCACAATAGAGCAATCATTTGTGAGGTTGCAACGACCTTTTCCGGTTATGTAAATCTTTTTGCCACACTTTTCGTTGCCGTCAAAAATGGTGACAGACTGACCTTGACTTGCAAGAAGTCCACCTGCCATGAGTCCTGCTCCGCCACCACCGATTATCGCTATCATTTATTTACCTCGCACCAGAAGATTGAGTTCATCTTCAGTCAAGTCACGAAATTCTCCGCGTTTGAGTCCGCCAAGTTTGACTGAGCCAATCCTGACGCGCTTCAAAAGTTTTATATCTCTTCCGATTCCTTCAAACATGCGCCTAACCTGCCTGTTTTGACCTTCGTCGATAACGACTGAAAGCTTGGTTATCCCATTTTCAAATGACAGCCATTTCACATGCGCGCTTGGCATACGCTCGCCGTCTTTAACAACGCCCTTTCTTAAAACTGCAAGTTCACTTTCTTTGACTTCACCTTCAATGCTTACGCGATATTCTTTTTCAACCGCATTTCTTGGATGTGCAATTCGGTTGGCAAAATCTCCGTCATTGGTTAAAAGCAGAAGCCCTTCAGTTTCATAGTCAAGTCTTCCGATTGAAAAAAGCCTTTCGGGAGAATCGATAAGATCATAAATTGTTTTTCTTCCCTTTTCGTCACTTGCTGTGCAGGTATAACCTTTTGGCTTGTTAAACTTGATGTAAACAAAGGAAGAAGGAAGGCAAATCGCCTTTCCTTCCACTGTCACCTTGTCTTTTTTTTCATTGACAGTGACGCCAAGTTCAGTAACCGTTTTTCCATTGACAGAAACCCTGCCATCTTTTATCAGTTCGTCACACTTGCGTCTTGACGCAACACCTGCGCCTGCCATGAATTTGTTGAGTCTTATCATTTTTCAAACTTACTATTTAAAAATAAAGTCCTTTATTTTGTTCCAAATAGTATTTCCCCTTACTTCTTCCATTGTATATATTTTTTCTTCAAAAAGCAAGTTATTATCAATCAAAATTTCAACTTTGCCAACTTCCTGACCTTTTTTGACAGGAGCAACGAGGTTTTCCTCCATTGAAATGCGATATTCTATCTTATCAAGTTCACTTTCTTTGAGTGGATAAAGGAATTTGCCTTCAGTTCCAATTCGCACTTCGTCAAGTCTGCCATCTTGCACTTTTATCGTTCTTTTATAGTTATAACCGTTTGTCAGGTCATAGAGTTTGAACTCGTTGAAGCCTTTTTCAAGAAGCTGGGAGCTTTCTTCAAACATTGGGCCACAATTCAAAACAACGCAAACAAGGTTCATTCCGTCGCGTTCGGCTGACGAAACAAGACAACGACCTGCGTCATTTGTGAAGCCTGTTTTAACGCCATTGCAACCATTAAGGCTGTTGAGAAGACGGTTTTTATTTTTCAGATATCTTGTTTTGCCTTCTCCTGAAACAATCTTGGTGTTTTTTGTTGAAACAATCTCTCTGAATGTGTCATTTTGCATTGCGTAAGAAGTTATTTTTGCAAGGTCTTCTGCTGTCGTGTAGTGAGTTTGAGAATCAAGTCCATGAGTGTTATCAAAATGAGAAGAAAGTGCGCCTATTTTTTGTGCAGTCTTGTTCATCATGTCGATAAAGTTTTCAACATTTCCGCCAATGCGTTCACCGATGGCAAATGAAGCGTCATTGCCTGATATGAGCATAAGTCCATATAAAAGTTCACGAATAGATAAAGTTTCGCCCTTTCTGAGATATAAACTTGTGCCTGGTATGCCAACCGCTCTTGGAGAAATTTCAAACCTTTCATCAAGGTTTGAACAGTTTTCGATGGCTGTGATTGCGGTCATAATTTTTGTTGTGCTTGCCATTGGCAATTTTTCATGTCTATTTTTTCCATAAAGCACGCGTCCAGTTGACGCTTCCATAACGCACATTGCTTTTGCAGATGTGTAACTATCGCTGACACTTAGCCCTGAAGGCTGAATTGCTGACAGAGTTGAAACAATGCTTTTTGATGACAAAACAACACCTCCGACACATGCGCTGACAAAAAATATGAAAGCAAAGATTATTGCAATGGTTGTTTTCAGTCTATTCGTCATCTTCGCTGTTTTCATTTTCGCTCTCCTTGTCCATTTTTGAAAGCAAAGCGTTGAACATGTTGAGGATTGTTTGATAGAGTGTTTTATTTTCCACATTGACAAACTTAACTTCGCCTTTGTTTTCAATCAAAAATCCAACAGGCGTCACGCTCATTCCACCGCTTGACCCGCCAGCCATTGGAAAGTGATTTGCAACACGCCTTGAAGAAAGGTCAGCATATTCACCACCGCCAACAACATAACCAACGCTGACTTTTGAAATTGGAATGATAACCGTTCCGTCTTGCGTTTCAATCTTGTCACCAATAACAGTTGATGAGTCAACAATTGTCTTGATTTTTTCCATTGCGCTGTCAATGAGTGAGTTTATGCTGTCGCTTGTTCCGTAAATTTTCATAGTTTCCCCCTTAAACTTAGTTTTAGATTAACCAAACTTGCAATCTTTATTCCATACTTTCACTTTTTGCTGAAAGATTTTTTCCTGCTTCCTGCGCATTCTTTTGATGGACAAATCGAACACTTGTGATGTAAGCCATAAGAAGAGCATACAAAATGTCAAATATGGTGATTGTGATTTTTATTTTAACTGCAAATTCGCACAGATGTCGATTGTATGAAACTGTGTCATAAACGCCAAGTGATGCCGTCGGCTTTTGATTTTTTATTGCTGTGAAAAAGATAAGGAGTGCGTTATTTATTGCACCGCATGCCATTGCTGTCACAAATGCATCGCCAAAGCCAATATTATAAAAAACAAACAATTCCTTAAGCCTTGTTTTTTCTTTGACTTCGCTTATTAGGTCTTTATAAAACACAACCTCACGGCTGTCGAGGTCAAATTCTTGCCCCTCACTTTCTTCGTCTTGAATTATGAGTTTGCCTTTTTCAAGTTTATAAATGAGATGATGAAGTTTTTTCTTGAACAAAAACACAGACAGCACTCCTGAAAAAGTGAATGCATCCAAAGTGAGTTTGAATTCAAAGAAAATCGGCATCATCAAAATGATTATTATTACCGCAGGTATTAAAAGATAAAAATGCATAATTTTACTTTGTGCGTTTTGTAAAATTTTTATGCGCAACAATCACAAAGAAAAAAGATATTAAAAACAAATGAGAAAACACTCACTTTGTTCCTGTTGTTCTTGCCTTTCTAAAAAAATATTGCCAGCACTTTGGCTGGCAAAAGTTAATGAAAGCGAAATTTTCAAATCATTGGCACAGCAACATATTGAGAGCGTCTGCAATAACCTTGCCCATTTCAAGCACATTTTCATGGATATCTTTTGGTGCGAGCAAAATTTCCTCTTCTGTTCCTTCTTTTGCGAAAAGCATAAAAGGCACACCAATCGAAAAACAAGAACATCCTGTGTTTTCAAAGTTAATCTTTTTGCCCAAATTGTTGACTGCACTGCCCGGTGTCATGCCAGCAGAGGAAATTTGAATGCTTTTGCCAAGTCTATCCAGACTGTTTGTTGCAAGAGAGTCGACAACAATGATACATTCAATTTCAAGCCCTTTTGCGAGAATTGCAACCATATCAAAGGTGTTTATTCCTGTTGAAAAGAAGATGTTTGGGCAAAATTTGAAGATATGGTTGTTTTCTTTGAGTGCATCAATTTCAATGCAGTCAACAACGCTTTTTCCGAGGCAATCTGCCCAAATTTCTGGATTGCCCAGCCCAACAACAAGTGTTCTTTTGCCATTAAGGTTTTTTAGAAGTTTGTCAAAGGTTTCAAATAAAAGCGCGCTGACAAGGTGAGCAACTTCTTTGCTTTCATAGATTTTTGGGCATGAAAATATGAAATACTCTCCTTCATCAAGACCAAGTTTTTCGGATTTTGACTTGTCGTCAACACAAAGTTTTGCCACGCTTGTGCCAAGAGAATCCACCTTTTTGACCTTATAACCAAAGCGAGAGAGGTCACTTCCGCTCTCATCAATCATATCAAACATAAAAATATTATAACTTTTTTAAAAAAAATTATTTATTTCGCTTGTTTTTTATAAAAGTGTGTGTTATAATCTTTAAGAAAAAATTTAAAGGAGAAAGATATGCCAAACATTAAATCAGCTAAGAAGAGAGTTTTAGTTATCGAGAAGAAGACAGCAGAAAACAAGGCTATCAAGTCAAGAATTTCAACTTATGCAAAGAAATTTAAAACTGCTGTTGCAAACAAAGACGTTGCTCAAAGCGAAGAACTTTACAAACAAGTTGTATCTCTTATGGATTCTGCTGCAAAAGACAATGTTATTCACTCAAACAGTGCAGACAGAAAGAAAGCTCGTTATGCAAAAATGCTTGAATCAATAAAAGAATCAAAATAAGTGACGATGTCACTTTTTTTGTATGCCATATTAGGTTAATAGCATATTTTCAGAATGATTAAGTGACAATGTCACTTTTTTGTGGCTTAGCCATTTTTTATTGAAATTTGCAACAAAACAAAATAAAACTTAAATTATAAGTGGCGTAGTAGCGAAGCCACTTTTTTTATATAGCTTAGATACCTTCCCCTGCTAGTTCAAAATTTAATATTAAACAAAAAAAAGACCTCTGTTTATTTGAAGTCTTTTTTTAGTGTATACAACAATATATACGCTCGTTTGAACTTTGTCTTTAAGGAAGTTCTCTTGATAAACTTTCATTTGCATAAGTTTCTTTTTCTTCATCAGTGCGAAACATTCCCTTTGACAAACGAACATTTCCACGAATGACAGATTTAGCCTTTCTTATATCTTTTGTGAATTTGACAGGCTTTTGAAAGATATCATTAAAAAGTATTTCTTTGCCAGAATTATTCATATAAATTTTTCCTCTTTATTTTTAAGTTAAACAAAATGAACTGATAACATATTTCAAAACAATGAAAAAATCAAGTTTGATTATTTTTTATTGAAATCCATATTCATCTTGCTTGGTGTTGCATCACACTGATTCAAATATTTGCCAGCATAATAAGTTTGCTCACCTTGAACCATTTCATAATAGAGTTGCCCTATTTCGATGTTAGGATAGATTTTTATTGGATGAATACATTGAATTTCAAGTGTCCAAGTGCCTTTGAAACCAACATCGCCGAAACCTGCAGTCACGTGAATATACAATCCAAGTCTGCCGATAGATGAGCGTCCATCAATGCAAGGCACAAAGTTTCTTGTTTCTGTGTATTCATTTGTGCGACCCAAATAAAGAATTCCCGGTTGCAAAACAAGACCATCTTCTGGAATGATAATTTTTTTAGTTTTATTTTGCTTTTTCATGTCAAGCACTTCTTCGTCATAGACGATTAATTCATTATTGAGAGTTATATTATAACTATTTGGATTAAGTCTGCTCTCAATAAATGGTTTGATAACGATATTTCCTGCTTCAATTTGCTTTTTTATTTCTTTTCCAGAAATCATAAAACCTTTCTCCTTGATATAATAGGTGTGTATGTTTAAGTTGAACTTAGCCCAAATTAAACTTTATCAATTTCTTAGTATTTAAGTTCGATAAGACCAAATTTATTATCTTTGCGACGATAGATGATGTTGATTTTGCCTGTTTTAGCGTTAAGGAAGGCATAGAAATCATGTCCAAGACGCTCAATTGCAAGTCTTGCGTCGTCGATAAGGATTGGCTCAAGTTCAAAACTCTTTTTCTTGAAAACTTTTGGAAGTTCGTCAGGTTCTTCTTCCAAGAATTCAAATGGCTCTGACACCATTTCTTTAACCGCTCTTGATTTTCTCTTGTCGATAAGTTTTTCTCTATTTCTCACAATTTGAGTTTCAAGTTTTGGAAGAGCATAGTCGATATTTGCAAACATACTGTCGCTGACAACTTCGCTTCTATACAAAAGCCCATTTGATTTGATTGTGATTTCAAGTTTTTCTTGTTTGCCGTTTTTTGAGCAAATAATCTTTGCAGACGCAGATTTGTCGAAATATTTATCAAGTTTTTGCATTTTATCTTCGATAACTTTTTTAAGTTTCGCGCTTGCCTTGTATTCATTTCTTTCCAAAATTTGTATTTTCATAATTTACCTCCCATAGTGATTACTTCACACTTTTATAATAGCATGCTTTTAACATTTTTCCAAACGAAATTTTTAGTTTTAAAAAATTTTATTCGTTCTCAAATGTCAAATTTTGATTTTCGACGTCAATTATGATAACGCCTTCGTTTTTGAGTTGACCAAGCAGAATTTTTTCTGCAATTTGGTCTTCAATTTCCTGTTGAATAAAACGTTTGAGTGGTCTTGCACCATATTCGACATTTGACCCTTTTTCAACGACAAATCTTAGAGCATCCTCTGTTATTTTGATTGACAGATTTTTTTCTTTCAATCGTTTATTTATGTTTGAAATAAGGATTTTTGCAATCTTGACAAGGTCATCTTGTGTGAGGTTATCAAAAATGCAAACGACGTCAATTCGGTTGATAAACTCTGGCTTAAACTTGCGTTTTAAAGCGTTGAGATAAATGTCTTTTGGCGCTATTTCTTCTTCCTCGTCACCGCCAAAGCCGAGGCTCTTGCGGTGCTGTTTGACCTCTTCTGCGCCAAGGTTTGATGTCATGATAATTATAGTGTTTTTAAAACTCACCGTTCTGCCCTGACCGTCAGTGAGGCGTCCGTCATCGAGAATTTGAAGAAGAGCGTTGAAAATATCTGGGTGCGCTTTTTCAATTTCGTCGAACAAAACAACGCTATAAGGTCTGCGCCTTATTGTCTCTGTCAATTGACCGCCCTCATCATATCCAACATAGCCCGGAGGCGAACCGATAAGTTTTGAAACTGAGTGCGACTCCATAAACTCACTCATATCAATTCTAACAATGTTGTTTTCGTCATCAAACATAGCCTCAGCGATGGCTTTGCTAAGTTCGGTTTTTCCAACGCCAGTTTGTCCCATAAATAGAAATGAACCGATTGGGCGTTTGGAGTCTTGAAGACCAACACGCGAACGTCTGATAGCTTTTGCGACCGCATCAACTGCCTCATTTTGACCAACAACACGTCTATGGAGGATTTCTTCGAGGTGGATAAGTTTTTGTTTTTCGCTTTCGGTTATTCGAGTGACTGGAATACCAGTCCATTTTGAAACAACCTCTGCAATTTCGTTTGCACCGATTGCAACAACTGCCGATTTTTCACGTTTAACGTCGAATTTTTCGCTCTTTTTCTTGAGTTCTTCTTCCAGTTTGATTATTTCCGACTGAAGACGTGCTGCTTTTTCATAGTTTCTTTGAAGTGATGCTTCATCTCGGCTTGCAGAAAGCCCTTTGATTTTCTCTTCGATTGCCCTTACCTCTTGCGGTTTAACGGTGAAGTTAACCTTGGCTTTACTGCTTGCCTCGTCAATAAGGTCAATGGCCTTATCTGGCAAACTCCTGTCCATGATATATCGGTCAGAAAGGACGGCTGCCGACTCAATCGCCTCGTCGGTTATTGTTATTTTATGAAAGGCCTCATAACTGTCGCGAAGTCCTTTTAAAATTTGAATTGTTTCTTCAACTGATGGTGGATTGACCATGATAGGCTGAAATCTTCTTTCAAGTGCCTTATCTTTTTCGATAAACTTGCGATACTCGTCAGTTGTTGTTGCGCCAATAGTTTGCAGTTCTCCACGAGCGAGATAAGGTTTGAGCATATCTGACGGCGAAGTTTCACCTTTTTCAGAGCCTGCCTGAGCGAGCGTGTGAATTTCGTCAATAAAGACAATTATATTTTTGCTTTCTATGATTGTTTCAATGGCGTCTTTAAGTTTTTCTTCCATTGCACCGCGATATTTTGTTCCAGCCATAAGTCCACCAATTTCAAGGGAATAAACCACCTTATCTTTGAGAATTTCTGGCACATCGCCACTGACAATTGCCTGAGCAAGCCCTTCAACGACTGCTGTTTTTCCAACGCCTGCCTCACCGATTAAAACAGGATTGTTTTTTGTTTTTCGGCAGAGTATTTCAACCAGTCTTTCAATCTCTTCTTCTCTGCCAATCACTGGATCAAGTTTATGCTCTTTGGCTTTAAGAGTGATGTCTGTTCCCATTTCAAGCAATTTTTCAGGGAGTGAACTTGCAGATTGTTTTTTCTGTTCTTCTCGCTCTTCCACTCCTCTTCTATCCGCTTGAAGTGCGCGAATAACCTTGCCTCGTAAAATTTCAATATCAACGCCAAACTGACCGATAAGAATCCTGTAAGCCACACTGCCAGAACTTGACAAAAGCGCTAAAAGAAGATGTTCAGTGCCAAGAAATGAGTGGTTCATTTGAAGTGCAATTTGTTGAGCGGTTTTGAAGAGGTCTTTTGTTCTTGGAGTGAGTTCAACTTCACTGCCAAAAAGATTATCTTCTGGCGCATTTTCTTCAAAAAATTCAAATAAAGCCGGCTCAGTCACGCCGTCCTCAGCAAGAAGTTTTGATGCAAGACAGTCTTTCACGCTTGCAAGGCCATATAAAATATGCTCACTGCCAACGAGATTACTGCCAAATCGCAAAGCAAACTTGCTGGCATTTTTGATAACCTTTTCAATATTGTCTGAAAATGAACTTGATTGATACATATTCCCCTCCTATTTCAGTCGAAAATTGTCACAATTTTGACCAAACTTTTGACTTTACCAGATATATACTCCGCTCTTTTAAGTTTTTCCTTTTTTTGTTTTTCAAAACCGAAAAATTCTTTTAAGTTTGCCGATGCGCCTTCAAAATAGAGTTTTTGATATTTATCTTCATCCTTTATTTCAAAAAAGCCCAAGACTCCGCCAAATTTAACTTTGGATAAAAGTTCCATCATTTCATTTTCTTCGAGGATATGGCAATGTGTGAGCGTTCCATAAGCGCGAGAACATTCGTCCAAAATTTCATCTCTTTTGCTTTCCAAAAGTGCGCATCTTGCTTCCTTTTCCTCATTACAAAGGCTGTAAATAAACTCACTAACCTTGTCAATAATTTCGCTTTCGCTGAGAGTGTGTAGACCTTGATTTGAAACCTGATAAAAGCCACCCAGAGCCTTGCTACCCTCGCCATAAATTCCTCTGAAAGTCAGACCTTTATTGCCTGCGCGCTCGATTATTTCAGAAATCTTGCCAAGCCGTTCAAGAGCTGGCAAAAAAAGCATAACAGAGGCGCGCATTCCTGTTCCAAGATTTGATGGACTGGCAGTTATAAAACCAAGGTTCTCATCAAAAACTATGTCAAGATTGCTAAGGAGCGCATTGTCAATTTTTTTAAGTCTGCGATAAGGTTTATAAAGATTGAAACCTTTTTCAAGGCATTGCTCTCTGATGTGATCCTCTTCATTTATCATGATGATAATCTTTTCATCTTCGCTGATTGCAAGTGAGGAAATATCCTTATTGGCAATAAGTTCACGGCTTATAAGGTGTTGTTCAAAGAGGACATTGCATTCAGAAAGCGACAATTCTTTAAGCGACAAAAAGTTGAAAACGCCAAATTCTTCGAGATTTTCCATAACCGAAGATGTCAATTCTTCAGCCTCTTTATCGTCTGTCAATTTTGTGTAAAATTTATGCCCACAAATATTCCTTGCAAGGCGAATACGCGAGGAAATTGCGATGCTGTCAAATTCTTCCATCACTTCCTCCTAGCCTTATGTTTTTGCCCATTATAAAGGCTGTTGACCGCCACTTTCAGTTCATCGATTTCAGCATAACAATGTGCACAGCCAACAAAGCCAGTCTGCAAGATTTCCTCATAGGAAGTGTTACAATATGGGCATTTGTTCATATATATTTTCCTTTGTTTTAAAAGCAATTATTGCAAAGATTTCAAGTTAAAGTTATGTTTTTAAGCCTCGTTATCTTTTTCAATGCCTTTCATAGTGAGGGATATTCTCTTCTTTCCAGCGTCAACTGAAAGAACTTTCACTTCAACTCGATCACCAACTTTAAGCGCTTCTGACGGATGTTTTATGAAAGCATCAGAGATTTGAGAGATATGAACGAGTCCGTCTTGGTGAACGCCGATATCAACAAACGCACCAAAGTCAACAACGTTACGAACGGTGCCTGAAATAACCATGCCTTCTTTGAGGTCTTCAAGCGACAAAATGTCACTTCTAAGCACTGGTTTTGGCATGCTTTCACGAATATCTCTGCCCGGCTTTAAGAGTTCTTTGACGATATCTTGAAGTGTTGGAACACCAATTTCGCAGGCTTTTGCGACTTTTTCTTCGCCCATTGCACTGACAAGGTTTGGCAGTTCAACTAGGTTACCGTTTTTGATATCTTGTTCGCTGAGTTTGAATAAAGATAAAAGTTTCTTTGTTGCCTGATAACTTTCTGGGTGAACTGAGGTGTTATCAAGGATTTCCTCACCGCCAACAACGCGCAAGAAACCTGCGCACTGCTCATATGCTTTTGGACCAAGTTTGGAAACTTCAAGAAGTTCGGCTCTGTTTTTTATTCCCTTATTTTTCGCTCTGAAAGAAACAATATTTTTTGCGATCGACATGTTAAGCCCTGAAACATAAGATAGTAGACTTGGAGATGCTGTGTTAAGGTCAACTCCGACACTGTTAACACAGTCTTCAACCACACCAGTTAAAACTTCTGTAAGCCTGTTTTGAGGCATATCGTGCTGATACTGACCAACGCCGATAGATTTGACGTCAATCTTGATAAGTTCGGCAAGAGGGTCTTGCAGACGCCTTGCGATTGACACCGCACTGCGAAGAGAAACGTCATAGTCAGGGAACTCCTCAGCACCAAGTTTTGACGCTGAATAAACTGACGCGCCAGCCTCGCTGACAACGGCGTAACTCACCTTTCGTGACACATGTTTGATAAGTTCAGCAACAAAGATTTCAGCCTCTTTTGACGCTGTTCCATTGCCGATTGACACAACATCGACGTTATACTTTTCAATAAGTTTTTTAAGTTTTTCGATTGACTCCTCTGTCTTGGATTGAGGTGGGGTTGGATAGATAACTGTTGTGTCAAGCACGTTGCCGTTCTTGTCAATAACTGCAATCTTGCATCCTGTTCTATACGCTGGGTCAAGACCCAAAATGATGTTATTTTTAAGTGGAGCTTCCAAAAGAAGTGGCTTCAAATTGACCTCGAACATCTTGATAGCTTGCTCGTTTGCCCTGTCAGTCAAATTGTTCCTGCACTCGCGTTCAAGGGCTGGAAAAAGAAGTCGTTCATAGCTGTCTGCAATAGTTTCATCCATAACAGCGTCAGTGTCCTCATTATTCTTTTTAAAGAACTTATTAATCACTGCAAAAGTGAGTTTTTCGTCTATATTTATGCTAACTTTAAGGCATTTTTCCTTCTCGCCACGGTTGATTGCCAATATTCTGTGTGAAGGAATATTTTTCACCTCTTGCTTAAATCCAGCGTAGGTTTCATAAGTTGCGCTGTTCTCATTTTCAACAAGTTCGCAAGCGATGGTCGCCTTGCTTTCAAGAAGAGCTCGAAGTTCTTTTCTGAGTTCGGCATTGTCTGAAATGCGCTCAGCAACAATATCCTTTGCGCCAGCGATAGCCTCATCCTCATCTTTAACTTCTTCTGTGATATATTTTTTCGCTTCATCTTTTAGCACGAAGGCTTTGCTTTGCGCTTGCAATATATCAGCCAAACCTTCAAGTCCTTTAGCAATTGCCACAGATGCTCTTGTCTTACGTTTTGGCTTATAAGGACGATAGATATCCTCAACCTCAGTCATAGTTCTTGCCTCAGAAAGTGCTTTTGCAATCTCGTCAGTCCATTTGCCCTGCTCTGTGATTGCTTTTTCGACCTTGGTTTTCTCATCATTCAAGTTTCGAAGGTATTTGAGTCTGTCAGCGAACTCACGAATTGTTTGGTCGTCACAAGTTCCGTGCATTTCCTTTCTATAACGGGCAATAAACGGGATTGTGCAACCTTCATCCAATAGGTTTATAATATTTTGTGAATACTCAGTTTTAAGTCCAAATTCACTTGCAAGTTGATTTACGATTTCCATATTTTCTCCTTAATAATTTTTTCAGTTTGTGTTTTTAAGAGGTCAAATTTTTCATCCTCTTTTTTTGTGCAATTATCATTAATTTTAAAGACATTTTCAAGCGGAAAGACTTTCTCTTTTTCTATGCTTCGTTCAGAGTCTTCTTCTTCAAGCAAAAGCGCTTTCAAAAGGCTTTCTGTGCTGATAAGACCGCGCTCATAGAGAAGATTTGCAGTGTTACCACGCGCGATTTCAGCCTCATTTACCATATCAATTTGAGGATAAGATTGATTGCCAAAACCATACTCAATGCCTTTATTTTCAATTGAATAAAGGTTGACAGCGCCACAGCCTTTCATCATATCACAGCGTGGCGTCAAAATGACTTTTCCGCCATATGAATAGATAATGTCAAAGTCGTCCTTATCAATAAAATTGGACCCAAGAAGATAACATTTTCTATCCAAAAAGCCAAAGTCTTCAAGCACGCGTGCTGGCGAGAGGTTATATTTTTGACTAAGTCTTCCAACTTCTTCAAGCGTTCTGCCAAAGCCGATAAAAACTGGCAGTTTCATCTTGCCTGAAAGGTCAGAAATGGCACTTAGCGTCTTTTCATCTTCGTCTAGCAGTGACTTCACTTCCATAGCCACTCTTCCGCCGACATAATCGCTGGTTTTGAGTGAGCCAATCGCTTCAAAAGGCAAAATTACCTTGCCGTCAAGTCCAAATTCCTCGAAATATGGAAGGATATCGGCATTTGGCACGCTGAGATTGACTTTACCCACGCCCGCACGGCTATTTAGCGCCAAAGCAAACCTCGCAAGAGTCAATAGCTCTTCATTTGAGAAGTTTACCTCCTCCAAAAGAGCTTCGCTCTCTTCGACTAGCAAAAAGCAGTTAAGAGCAGTTCTGATGGCGTCGCAGTAGCAGTTATAGTAACTTTTTTCACGGCTAACTTTAACTTGTTGCATATTTCTCCTTGATATTTCCAATTATACAATAAAAAGGAGTGATTTGCCAAATGAAAGAGCGAACAATTTTGCATTCTGATGTAAATAATTTTTTCGCCTCAGTCGAAAGTGCCACCCGTCCCGAACTGAAAGATAAGCCTGTTGCAGTGACTGGCAACCCCAAAAAGAGAACTGGAATAATCCTTGCCAAGAATGAAATTGCCAAAAAGTATGGCGTCAAAACAGGTCAAGCCATTTGGGAAGCCAAAAATCTTTGCCATGACCTTGTTTGTTTGCCACCGCACTATGACCTTTATGAAGAAATTTCCTATCGTCTTCACAATCTCTATCTTTCTTACACAAATTTCGTTGAACCACTTGGGCTTGACGAGTGCTGGTTGGATGTGACTGATAGTTTAAAATATTTAAATAAGTCAGGAAATGAGATAGCCGATGAGATTCGCGCAAAAGTCAAAGAGGAGTTTGGATTCACGGTGTCCGTTGGCGTAAGTTTTTCAAAGATATTTGCCAAACTTGGCTCAGACATGAAAAAGCCTGACGCTACCACCGAAATACCGTTTTCTCGCTTTAAAGAGATGACTTATTCCCTTCCACTCAACTCAATCGTGGGCATAGGTCACCGCTTGGAGCGAAGATTCAGCCAAATAAACATCAAAACAATCGGCGATTTTGTCACCTTGCCTGACTCATATTTGAAAGAAAGTATGGGCAAAACTGGACTTGAACTCAAAATGAAATTGCTTGGCGAGTTTGAAGAGAATGTGCTTGATTACTACTCTCTTCCTCCGCCAAAAAGCATCGGGAATGGCACAACAACCATTAAAGATATCACTTCACGCGAAGATGTCAAGAAAACGATATATTTCCTCGCCGAAAAAGTGTCTGCACGCATGGTCAAACACAAAGTGCTGTGCCAGACACTTTCGCTAACCATAAAATCAAACAAATTAGAGCGCTTCCATAAATCTCAAAAAGTGCGTCCAACGCAATCAATTTCCGACCTAGCAAACGAAGGACTTAAAATTGCTGATAAATTATGTAAATATAACTTTCCTATCAGAGCTATAAGGCTTAGAGCGTCGTCGCTAATCTCATCTAACGCGCAACAGATGTCAATGTTTGACACAAAAAAAGACATTTCCACACCTCTTGTTGAAGTCAACAAAAAGTATGGAAAGGTCTTTCTCGCAAGCGACTGCGCCTCATTCCTCAACACCGCAAAACACTCACAGGAAGAGTAGCTCTTTAAGCGCTTTTGTGTGTGCATTATTTACTAATAAACAAATTAAAAAATTATAATGGACAATTAATAAATTATGAAAAGCTTGAAACATGCTTAAAGCACTATAAAATAATTCCCTTATCAAAGAGAGAAACATATTTTATCACTTCTGTTCCAGCGACCGCACCATCGCCTACCGCAGTTGAGATTTGGCGAATGGAATTTTCCCGCACGTCGCCACAAACGAAAACGCCTTTTTCAGACGTGTGCATGTTTTGGTCGCACTTAATATAACCTTTGTCATTGATGTCAAGTTTGCCTTCAAGCATGCTTGTGTCTGGTGTTCTGCCGATTGCAACAAAGACAGCATCGACTGTAAGAGATTTTTCTTCGCCAGCATGAAGATAATATAGGCTTTGCACTTTGTCAGAGCCGACAATTTTCTTTGCAACAGTGCCTTTGATTATCTCCACATTCTCAGTTTGATCAAATTCAGACTCTGCATAATTATGCAATTTAAGATTGTCCTTTGCGAGAATAAAAACCTTCTCGCAAAGCCCAGAAAGATAATTCGCATCTGAGAAAGCCGAGTCACCAGAGCCAACCACTGCCACGCGTTTTCCTTTGAAAAAATTGCCGTCACAAATGGCACAATAACTTACACCTTTCCCCTTGAATTCTTGCTCGCCATCGATGCACAAACTGCGAGAATGTGAACCGAGTGCGAGGACGATACTCTTTGTTTCATATGTGTTTTTATTGCATTTGACTGTTTTAATTTTGCCTGAAAGTTCAACGCTTTGCACCTCTTCAAACGCAAATTCAACGCCCAATTTTTGCGCATGAGAGAAGAATCTGTTTGAAAGTTCAAAGCCGTCAATGCTTTCAAAGCCAGTATAATTTTCAATTTGACCGATGACTGCAACCTGTCCACCCGGCATAAATTTTTCAATCACAAGAACGCTTTTATTGGCACGTTTTGCGTAAATTGCGCTGGTTATTCCGGCAGGTCCTCCGCCAATGACAACACAATCATACATATCTTAAGCCCTCCTTATTACTATCCATTTTAGCATACTTCAATGCTTTTTCCAAAGAATAATAAACTTTTTTATGAAGATTTTGTCGTTTATTAAAGTTTTTAAATTATCGTTATTATTATATAACCAATATAACGTAAAATAAAAGAACTTGGATGTTCCAAGTTCTTTTGCAAATATTAACGTTTTGAGAATTGAGATGCTTTTCTTGCTTTTTTGAGACCATATTTCTTTCTTTCTTTCATTCTTGGGTCACGAGTCAAGAATCCAGCGTCTTTAAGTTCTTTCTTATAAGTTTCGTTTGCTTTCACGAGAGCTCTTGCGATACCGTGGCAGATTGCACCTGCTTGACCAGCAATTCCACCGCCAGCAACTCTTACGATAATATCAAATTTGTCTGCTGAGCCTGTGAGTTCAAGTGGTTGACGAGCAACCAAGATGAGAGTGTCCATTTGAAGATATTCACCCATATCTCTTCCATTGACAGTGATTTTGCCTTTGCCTGGCATAAGTCTAACTCTTGCGATAGATTTTTTTCTTCTTCCAGTTGAGATGATTTGACTAACTGATTTTGTTTTCTTCTCTGCCATTAGTTTCTTGCTCCTTTAATTTCAATTGTTTCAGGCTTTTGAGCGCTGTGGTTGTGGTTTGCATCCTTATAAACATGAAGTCTTGTTATTTGCTTTCTTCCAAGAGAGTTTTTTGGGAGCATGCCTTTAACTGCGTGCATAATCACCTTTGGAGAGTTTGTTTTCATAAGTGTGCCATAGTCCACTTCTTTAAGTCCACCAATGTAGCCAGTGTGCCATCTAAGTTTCTTATCAACAAGTTTGTTTCCAGTCAGAACAACCTTGTCAGAGTTAAGAACGATAACGAAATCACCAGTGTCAACATGTGGAGTGTAAATAGTTTTGTTTTTACCAGTTAATATATCTGCAACTTGGCTTGCCACTCTTCCAAGTGGAACATTTGTTGCGTCTACAACGAACCATTTTCTTTCAACGTCCGCTTGTTTTGCCATAAAAGTTTTCATTTAATTCCTCCGAGATTTTCTTGTTTTTCCTTACAAATCGTTCTTTTATCCGCGGGGCTAGTGCAAACAAAAAACCGCCTTATAAGTTAAGACGATATTATTTTATATATTATTACCCTTCTTGTCAAGCATTTTTCACGACAAATTTAAAAAAAGTCCACCTTTTATGAGGCTTTTTGCTCACTCAAAAGGATATTTGCCTCATCTTCGGCACAAAAAGCCGAAATTTCGCTGGCAAATGAGATAAGTTCGTCAAGATATGCACTTTCAACCGACTCAAAAAGTGGCTTTTGAAGTTTGGCTTTTTCAAGCAAGATTTCGCTTGAAATTCCAGTCGATTTTGCCATATCTTTTGAAAAGCCTTCAATGTCATAAATTGCCTTTTTATAAGCCAAAAAGTTGGTGTTTTTCTCGCTGAAAAGAGGCTTATTATTTATAATGTTGGCGCTCTTATTGCTGAGCATTCTGTCAGACATCAATTCGCCACGGTCAGCAAAGCGTGAAACAAGCAAGTTATGCACCCTATCAAAAACCATTTCTTCATTTTCAGCAGACTTCAAAATCGCATCAACTTCATCGCTATACTTATATGAAAAAGCCTCTTCTTTGCCGAGTGTTTCACTGCCATAACTTGATGAAAGCGCTTTTTTAAATTCTTCAACATTGACATTTTTTCCTTCAAGTTGGTTAAGTCTTTTATCATAGCCAAAAAGCAGTGCCATTTTTTGACCCTTGTCCATTCCAATTTCGTATTCTTTTTTTATTGTGTTAAGCACAGCACGCATCTTTCTCTCCTTGATTTATAAATGCATTATATCACAAAATTTTGCATAAACCAAACAATTTCTGCATAAATATACAAAAATTTTAAATTTTATTTTTTTGGTTATTGATAAAAATTAACTCAAAAAAAGTCTAAATTTTTTTAATTTTTTTTGAATATTATGTTAAAAATTGTTGACTTAATATTTAATATATTATATAATAGACTTGTCAAAGTGAAACGTGTCTGTTTCTTCGGGCTTTGACAAACTTAGATTTTAAATACCAAAGGTGGTTCTATAATGGCTAACGGTTACACAACTGTTTTCGCCTTGAATTGTCCATTTGTTTCTTTTGACTGCAATGCAAAAAAATTGCTCGCAGGAAATTACATAAATTTTAACACACATTTTTTAAATAACACATATATAAAAATTATGAGGTCAAAAGCAAAAGTGTTCTCTGCTTTTACAGTGGGTGCACGCCATGGCTAACAAGACGAAAAAGTTTGAAAATATTTCACTTGAAAAAGAAGTGAAGGATATAACAATTGAAGAGAAAAAGGACAATCAGTCTGATTTGTCCACTGTTTTTGTTGACGAAAAAAATCAAGAAAAAGTCAATTGCAAAGAGCCAGTTGACAAAGATTTTTCTGCGCCAAAAACAGAAAACAAAAGAAAAAAATCAAAAAGAAAAAATGCTCAAAATGGTGACATTCAAGATGAGCAAACAAACACAAGTGTTGATGAAGAGTTTGAAAAAGCAATCAAGCCAAAGAAGAAAAAGATAACTTGGAAGAAACGTCTTCTCAACCTCGGTGCAATAACAATGCTGGGTGTTATCACTGGTAGCGGACTCGGCGTGTGGTATAGCAAAACAGTGCTTTCAACACGCGACTATTCTGAGTGGACACTTGAGAAGATTGAAACGCTTAAAGACGACATCAATGACATTTTCGTTGATGTTTTAGGTCAAGAACTCACTGGGAGTGAGCAAAAAGACTGGGTAACGCTTGCAAAAAGCAAAGGATTGACCCCTCTTGACCTTACAGCAAGCCAAAACGTCAACCTTGCACTCCACAACATCACACTTGCAAAGAGTTATAACATCGTTGGAAGCGGACTTGTTAAGACAATCGCCAATCAAACAGTTTATGGAACGCACAAGTTTGACGGCAAAACCTATGAATCAGTGGCAATGAGTGTTGGAACATTCGCAAAACTTGCACACAAATTCACTATGGACGTTGGAGCAGGCGCTGTCAACTATATTGACGCGATACCAAAAAATGACAAAGAGGCAGATTGGGAAAAAGGCACAAAAAGTCAGATTAAAACTGACGATTGTATTGAGTTTGCAGGCGGACTTCCATCAACCATTCAACCATACATCATTTCAAAACAAACCGTTTTGGAAGAAAGTTCGGTGACAATTGAGCCTATCACAGACGAAAACGGAAAGGTTAACTATAAATTCACAGTTGACCTTGACCCTATCACAAGCGTGCTTTATTACATCAGGCAAATGAAAATGATAAGTAAACTTGGCTCATTCCCTGAATTTAATGATGTTAAGCAAACTTTCATTATTGACGAAAACTGGCACTTAGTGCAAATTGATATCTTAGAACACTACTCACAGATTGCGGTTGGCGTGAAAGCCTCTTGCGAAGGCACGCTCACAACCACATTCGATGTGCAGTATTAAAAGGAGGAAAGTATGAAAAAGTTTTTTAAATTCGCATCTTACACACTTTTATATGTGATTATAACTTTTGCGTCTGCTTTTGGCGTTGTGCTTATTTCCTCTGGTTCTTCTTCTGACGGCGCATCTACACCACCGTCTGAATCAACAATTCCAGCACAACTTACCCAAATGCTTTCTCGCCTTACAAATTCAAACGGTCTTGATGTCTATCTTAACGCAGACATTGAAGCGGGAAATGACAAATATTCAGTGACAATTGACGCTCTTGTCGACCTTCATGAAGGTTTTGATAAACTTTCTGTTGACGGCTCAGTCACTGTGAACGTTAACGATGAGATGTTTGCAATTGACATTAAATATGACAATGGCACACTTTTCTTTGACCTGTTTAATGGCAAGTTCAAGATTGAAACCAACAACATTATGGAAAGCGTTTCACAACTGCTTGAAATACTTGACGTTGAACTTCCAAGTCTTGGAATTGACATGTCACAAATAAACATGGACATGATAATGAGTCTGCTTAGTGACTTGACTGAAACCAAAGGTGACAACTCAATCACAATCAAACTCAACATCCCAATGCTTGGCGAAATTCAACTTGTTTGCGATTTCAACTATGCAATCAGCAGAGTTATCCTTCCAAAAACATCAATTTCTCAAGACACTGTTATAAGTTTGGATTCAAAATTCGACTATCCAGATTCAGTTAAACTTGACATGCCTGAAGAAGAGGAATACATCAATATTTCAGACCTCTTCCTTATCACCGAATCAGTTCTTGGGCTGCTTGACCAAGAAGACTTGGGAATGGATTTTCAACTTGGCTATAACGACCTCAAACTTAACGCATCACTCAGCGCAAACCTCAAAGAGTTCGACTCAAAAGTGACACTTAAGAACATTCTTGGCTATGATGCAAACCTTGTGGCCGTTGACGACATTATCTATCTTGAATTTGGCAATATCAACCTTTGCTATGACCTTAACAAATCATACCTTATCACTAACCTTCTTGAAACTCAGTTTGGAATCAGCGTTCCTCTTGACGAAATCACTCAAATCTTGGTTGCAATCAATGATGGAAGCTTGCTTGAAAAAATCGGTTCACTCATTCCAACCGACAGCAATGGAATAAGCCTAAGCGAAATTGACCTTTCAGTTATCGAAAGTTTCAAGCACGAAGGAAACACTTACACTGTCAGCATCTCAGACATTGGCGAAATTTCTTTTGTTATTGAAGAAAGAAAACTTAAAAAACTCAGTTTCAACGGTTTCGGATTTGATATTTCTGCTGACATTGTTGCACCAAAAGAAATTGGTCTAACTTATGACAAAGAAAAATATATCAATCTTGAAGACATCATTCCTGCACTCAATGCCCTTTTCTCAACTGTCAAATATCCAACTTTCAGCGGTTCACTTTCAATTGAAGTTGGCGCAGAGAAATACTTCGCTGACTACACACTTTCAGTCAATGGCGAAGACAGTATCGTTAAACTCAGCGCAGAAATGTTCAATCAAACAATTGAAATAACTGCAACGAAAGATGATATCTATCTTCAACTTTCAGACCTTAAACTGAAAGCAAAATACACCGACATTGACAAAGTTGTGAAATTCTTGCAAAACAACTTCCAAATCGGAAACTCAGAAGATGCAATCAATGCACTTTTAGAGCAAGTTAAAGTTTTCCTTAATCCAAATGTTTATCCATCACTTATCTCAGATATTTGCGACAAAGATAATGCACTTGTTGTGACAACTTATAAAGGCAGTCAAATCAAGTTTGGATATAGCGAAACAATCAACTCAATCTCTTATTGCAACGAAAATGCAAAAGTTGAACTTTCAATCAATGCAAGCAAAGAAATCATTGAAGACATTGGCATAAATGAAGAAGAATATTCACCAATTGACAACCTTCTCTCAATCATGCAAAACGCAATTGATTATGTCAACGCAGGAAAATTCTATCTTGAACTTAAAGCCGAACTTGAAGACATGCTGATAATCGGCGCAGTTAATTTTGACATAAACAGCAAAGAATTAAGTTTGACTTGCGGAATAACTTATGGCGATTTAATTGTTGGAATCAAGTTTGTTGATAATAAAATATATATTGAACTTAATGAAAACAATCTTATGTTTGACTTAGAAGATATTGACCTTGTGTTTGACTTCATCGCAGAAAATCTTGGCTTTGACGCAAGAGCAAAAATTCAAGAACTTCTTGAAATTATGCCACTTGATGAAGACTTAGGGCAAAATGAAAGCGAAACAAGTGATGACGAAATCGACAATGGAATGCAAGCAAACAAAGTTTCAATTGAAGATATCATTTCTGCACTTTCAATCAAAAATATTGATGGCAAACTTGAAATTTCACTTCTTTCTGCAAACATTGAACTTTCATTTAACAACTTCAAACTAAATGAAATTAAAGCAAGTTATGACAATATTTCAGCAAGTATAAAAGTTTTAAATGAAGAAACAAAAATCAACCTTGACAAAGAATACACCAACATTTCAGAAGTTCTTGGCTATGTTGAAATACTCAAAAATTATCTCACTTCTGAACAATACTATCTTTCAGCCAACGCTGATGTCTATGAAAATGGTGATGTTATTTATTCAACTGATGATGCTCGAATTGAGTTTGATATGACCGAAAAAATCAAACTATATGCATCAGTGAAAGTTAGCGGAAGAGATAGTCACTCAATGGAAGTTTATTATCACAACGATTTCCTTTACGCAAATTACAACGAACTTCTCATAAAAATAAATTCAAAAGACCTTGGTGAAATTGTTGTTCTTCTTATGCAAATGTTTGGAATTGACCCTAACCTTTTGCCTTTCCTTCAAGACATTGCAGGAAACATGGATAACTTTAACATCGCAAATCTTCAATTGCCAGAAGTAAGTTTGGGAAAAATCACATCTATTCTCAACATGCTCAAAGGCATCAAAATTGAAGACAACACTCTTTCAGTTAAACTCAACCTCTTCGGTCAAGAAGGCAACATTTCAATCATGACTGACGGCAACAAACTCACAGCAATAAATCTCAAAAATATTGCCGTTTCAAATGAACAAAAGTTCAACCTTGATATCAACTGCCTTGACTTCAATGGAGTGCAAGAACCAGATGAGAACAAAAACTGGGTTGACATTTCAGGTTCAAATGAACTTATTAAAGCAATGCTTAACATGGCTGAAATGAGAGATTTCCAAATCTCAGGAACACTTGGACTTACTGCAAAAGTTATCGGCATTCCAATCAATATGAATGTTCCTTTTGATGTCAAAGTTAAAATCGTTGACGGCAAACTTGAAATGATGGCACAAATTGGAGTTATCCCTACCCTTATAGGTAAAATTGTTAACGAAGACGCTCCAAGTGGATACAATGGTGATGACAGAATGGCATATATCTATTTGAAAGACGATTATGTGTATATCCACAGAACTGAAAGCACAAACAAACATGGCTCCTATGAAAAGAAACTCAAAGTTCACTACACCGAATTTTTGAGTGACCCAATGGCTTATCTTCAATATATTGTTGGACTCAGCGACACGATCATGAAAGAGATTGATAAAGCCATGGAGCTTTCAAGAAACAGAACAACACCTATTGATGTAAGCAAAATTATCAAAGAATTCACAGTAAATAGTGATGAAAACACCTACAACATCAAACTCAACCTTGCAGAGCTTTCAAACAATCCTCAGCTTGACTATATCGGCATTGGACTGAAAGTTATCAATAACGAGTCAACAAACAACAAAAATATAATCGGTGGAATAACATTTGATATGTATGCGCCTGTTGCAAGTGCGTTCACAGTGACTCTTAAATCAGACGATATCACACTTGACAATATCGGTGAAGAAATTGATATGAGCGCAATGCATGAATATGTTAACGCTTACACTTATGGCGAAAATGAACAATGGATTCACAAAGATGGAAATGACAACCTAGACAAAATCAAATCTTACACAATCACATTTGTTGAGAACGGCGGAAATGATGTTGCGGATATAACAGCTGAAATTGGTGCAAGCATCACCCTTCCAAGCTTTGAAGACAGAAAAGTTGACGACATTGAAAACCGCACCAGAACCACCTACCACTTTGTTGGCTGGTTTGAAGATGAAGCGTTAAGCATCCCATTCACAAAAACCACAATGCAACGCTTTGGCGCAACAGTTTATGCGAAGTGGGAAGTTATAAATGTTCAACACATTTCAACACTCACCTTTGACACAACTGGTGGATATCAAATTGAAAGTGTTAACATTATTGAAGGCGAAACTTTTGACCTTGGCACTTTAAATCCAACAAGATATCGCGATGCAAACAAAATTAAATATGACTGGGGAAAAGCAAAAAATGAGTGGAAAGTGACTAGATACACTTTTGCTGGCTGGTATTACGACAGTGAACTTACTCGCCCAGTTGAAAATTCAATCAGCATTTCTGTTGACACAACAATTTATGCAAAGTGGGACAGTCAAGTTTATACTGAATATTATGTGACTTGGGAAGAACCAAAATAACAATTAAAAAAGAGCGAAAAATTCGCTCTTTTTTAATTGTTGCAATTTATTTGTTTTGTTTACTCTAACGAATTTAGACATTCGCTTCAATTATTAATTAGGAAGATAACCAAAAGATTTAACGCGTTCAACTGCTATTTCAACATCAAAAATTATGCGTTCGCCATCTTTTTTAAAACGCACATCAATCGGATGAGAAAGGGTCAAAAAACCACCGATTGCACTGTTTATTTCGCTTTTCAAAATTTCACAAACTCTTTGTGGGTCATTCACTTTGTCGCGTTGCAAAATATTTTCAAGCCTGTTTTCAGCAATATGATATCTCACAAAATCCTCCTTTTTTATTTAGGTCTTTATTTATTCATTTTTTAAAAAGTGCTTAAAGCACACTTGAACGAATTGATTTATACTTAGAAATACGTTTGTTGATAATATGTGCATAATGCACCTTACACTTTCTTTTTGATATTGCGTTTGAAATATCCCATAAGTCCGCGATATTTGTAAGTGCAGTCAAAAATCTTTTTCGAGCCGTTGTGAACATTTTCAGATAAAAGTGTGAAAGCACGAGCGCTGTCAACTGAGTTCATATATCCACCAACAGAACACGATGTGCCAATTGCGTCGTCTTCAGGTATCACTGCGAGAAGTGGCAAGTTGAGTGAGCGAACAATGCTTTCAATGTTCATCAGTTCGCCGTTCAAGAGAAGGTCACCACGCATTCGATTTATGACAAGACCTTTGCTTTGAATATCATATTCAGACAAAAGACCCAAAACTTTGTCTGCATCTCTGATTGAAGACAAATGTGGAGTCACAACAATGATTGCCTCATTGGCAGAAAAAACAGCACGATGAAAACCTGCCTCAACACCAGCAGGACAGTCAATCAAGATATAGTCAAAACTTTTGTCTAGGCAATCAACAACAGTTTTGATGTGTTCACCAAGTATTCGTGACTTGTTGTAGGAATGTGACGAAGGCATAACATATAACGAAGGAATGTTGCGGTCTTGCACAAGCGCTTGCCTTGCTCGGCACCTGCCCATGATAACATCAGTTATGTCAAAAACTACTTGATTTTCCACTCCCATAACAACGTCAAGATTGTTCAGCCCGATATCCACATCCAAGAGAACCACTCTAAAACCAAGTTTTGCTAAATTCGCTCCAAGGTTAGCGCAAACGGTGGTTTTCCCAACTCCACCCTTGCCACTTGTCAAAACAATTTTTCTTGCCATGATTTTCTCCTGCTTAAATTTTAAAGCATACATTAAAAATAACAAAAGAGATAATAATCATATTATCTCCTTTTTTGTCAAATTTTGGGCTATGTGAAAAGCACCAGCTTGAACGAATAAATATTGAGTTTGAATAATGTTTATAGATAAAAAGTGCATAATGCACCACATGAACGGATATGGATTGAGTTTGAATAAAACTCATAGACACAAAAAAGCGCATAATGCACCTGAACGAATGAATTTAGCTTTAGAATAATATTTATTGATAAAAAGGTGCATAATGCACCACATGAACGAATAAAGTTTGAATTTTAAATAAAACTTATAGTTAATAAGTGCCTAAGGCACAAAAAGTGCATAATGCACTTAGAAGTTTTCTACTATTTTTGATAATAAAATTGGGTCATCAAGCAGTTTTCCTGCACCAATGATAGATACGTTTTCAGCGTCTTCAACTATGCTGAAAGGAAAACGGAACTTGTTTTTAAGATAATTTTCAAGTCCAGCAATCTGAGAAACACCTCCTGCAAACATTACGCCAGAATTGATAATATCTGTTGAAATTTCTGGTGGCAGTGAAGTGATTGTCACGTCAATCGCTTTGATAATTTCGTCAAAGAAAGGTTCAATAACTGGCAACAAATCGCTTGAAGTGATTATATATGAACGTGGTGTTTTGTTTTCCACATCAACGCCTGTGACTTCCATGTTGAGCGTGTCATTTGTGAACAAACTTCCCACTTCATTCTTGAGCGCCTCAGCAGAGCCAAGCCCAATAATTATGCCATGATTGTAGGCAATTGTGTGTGAAATTGCAACGTCCATTGCCCTTCCACCAAGCCCAAGAGTTGCACCTTTTATGATTGAGTTCATGTTGATAACAGCAATGTCAGTATTTGCTCCGCCAATGTTAACAAGCATGTTTGTTTTGGTTGAAGAAATGTTTTTTCCTGCGCCAAGGCAAGTGCAAACCACTGTTGGAACAAGGACAACTTCTTTAAATCCGACATCGTGAAGAAGATTGAGATATGTCATTTTTTCGTCTTGACTTAAACCGCAATTCACCATCACGATAACGCCATCATTCTTTTTATAGTCCACCTTTTTGAAAAGATATTGCAAAAGTTCAACGCAATATTCATAATTTTTCACAACACCATTGATAACAGGACTGAAAACTTCTACGCTATCGTTGGTCTTTCCCATAAGTTTTTTCGCTTCTTTGCCATAACCGATAACTTTATAGCCCTCGCTTGTTGGCTCAGATGCGACCAAAGTTGGCTCACAAAGGCAAAAACCACAGTTTTTCATAAAAATTTTTGTGTTTGCTCCGCCAATTTCAACAGCGTATTTATAATATTTCATATTTCCTCCTTATGCAAGTTTTATTTTTGCAAGTGTTTGGCTTGATGTTATGAGATTTTTGTTGTAAGTCACCGAAATTTCTTCACCACTTTTGCAGTTCAGCAAAAAGAAAATCATATCGTTTCTGTCTTTTATTTCAAATGTTCCAAGGCTGTTTTGCATGCTTGTTATCAGACAGCCACTTCCTATCATTGAGAACGGCGATGACATATTGTTTGAATAAACATAGACGCCCGACTTATCCCATTCCAACTTGCTTTTTTCATTTGTTTGCAGAACATTGCCTTCGATATAATAAAATGGTGATTTTGTTTCTGCTTGAATTTCAAGAGCAGTCAATGCTGTTTCGCTGTCATAGACAGAAAGACCAAGTTTTCTCAATGTATAGACTGCATTATTTCCGCCATTTTCATTGTTTTCGATGAGTTTATCTAACAAGATTGTGGCTGGATAGATTGGAACAGCAAAGTTCATTGCTGAGCCATTCGTGCTGTCAACCGAAAGCCCCAAAGTTGTCAAGCCCACAAGATTGCCTTTCGAGTCAAAAAGCCCACCGCCTGAATTACCATTTGTTATATCGAGATTCATCATAATAAGGTCTTCATAAAGGTTTTCAAGCACTTCGGTTTCATAATTTCTTGCAGTGCTTGCAAATTTGTTGCTTGTTCCTTTGACACTGCCTGCCGAGCCATTATAATAGAACTCTTTCAGGTTTGGTGAAATCATTGTTTTTGAGTTAGAGATATAGCCTTCTGCATAGGTGTTCATAAAAGTGAGGTCAAGTGGCGTTCCGAGAGTGAATACGTCGTCACGTTTGAGTTTTTGGCTTTCGTCACAGGCTATCGTTCTGTCTTTCATTCGAACATAGTTGAGTCCATCAACCTGCTCGCCACAGAAGAGAATTGCCATATCAAGTTCGCGACTTGCCCAAAGGATTGAGGTTGGATAAAGATTATAATTTCCGTCATCGGTTGTGATATAGATATCAACTGAAAACATGTCAGAATAATCTGGGTCCAGTGCTTCTCTTATTGTGTGATAATTTGTCACGAAATAAGAGCCATTGGACACTTCATAACCACTTTGGGTTTTATAGCCTATCGAGGCAATGCAAACTGCACTTCCAAGATAGGTGTTTACAGACGAAGAACTTATTTTATACTTGGTTTCTGCCAAGACTGCAACAGACGCCGATTCATATTTGACAGATATTTCACGCATTGACATGTTTTCTTCAAGTGCGTCAGTGAGATTGATTGACGGCTTGAAAGGGTCAAACAAAACTTCATAATAAAGGAGTGCCCCGCCGAGTGCAAGACACAAAATCACAGCAACTGCGCCTATTAAAACTTGATAGGTTTTTTTCATGATAATTCACCTCATACAAGATTTAGTTTGCGTCGGATTTCAAATATTATAACTTAGAGAACGCGCGAAAAAGCGCAGGAATTAAGAAATAAAATTAGATAATTTGCAAGCTCTTTTTGAACACTTTTTTATAGTCGACTGCAACTTTCATTCCTTCCATAATTTCAAAGGTTGGGTCGCCTTCAACAATTGTTTTCATGATGATTGAGTCACCGAGAATATCACAAACAACGTCTGAAATAATGTTTTTCTTTGAAGCATTAAGTGCATAGGCAAGTTTGACAATAACGCCAAGTTTTCTCACAGCGTCAAGGTCTTCATCGGTCAGAATGTCTTTATATTTCATCCATTCAGAAACAGAGAAATTGTCAAGGTCTTGGCAAAGGCAAGTAAAAGCAGCGATGAGAAGTTCTCTATGGCTCACGCCTGTGAGACCTGAATAAAGGATTGCATCAAAGCCAAGTTTTGTGTAGTTATTATAATTTATTTTCTTTCCGCAATCATAGAGATATGACGCTATGCGAAGTGGCTTAACATAAAAGCGAGGCAGTTTATGCATAACTTTAAGTTGTTTGAAAAGAATAATTGCCATTTGATAAACTTGATTGTTGATTGAGTTTTCATCTTTATAAAATTCATAATAATTGTCAATCGAGTTTGACAAAAGGTCATTAAACTTTTCTTGTGATGGCACTGCAACGTTTGAGTGAACAACCCCTTCCCTTACATCTGCAGAAGAAATTGTCACTTCGCTGATGTCGAGCGCATCATAGAAGGCGTTTATTATTGCAAGACCACTGGTTATTCTCGATGCATCATTCTCATCAATGCCTTTGATTTTTTGAATTTTATCAAAATCAATGCCTTTGATGAAATCAACAGTTTGTTTCATAACTTCCTTGGTCACTTGATAGTTGTTATCAAGGTCAAGAGGATATCTTGCAATCTTCTTTGCAATTCTTCCGAAAGCAATGAAAGGCTTGCCAGTTCCGACGAAAGATATTTCGGTGTCACTTTCAAGAGCGATGTCAAGTTTTGAAATTTCAGATTTCATAATGTTTGACATTTCATCTATTGAGCGATTTTTTCCGTTTTCATCTTGAAGAAGATTGACAGAGCCAAAGTCAATTGTTTGATGTGCAAGAATTGTTCGTCTGTTATACTTGATAAAGTTTGTGGCATAAGCGCCGATATTTATAATATAACCTTTCGAGTTGTCAATTGAGCCAACAGTTGCGTTATAGACATACTTGATGACTTCTTCGTTTGATAAAATTGCAAAACTGATGCCAGTGTTGTTGTAAATTTCGTCGATAAAGCCACGATAGTTTCTTGCAGTTTGCAAAATCTTTGACGCATAAGCGATGATTTGAGTGACCTTATAAGTTTCAATAACCTTTCGATAAATTTTCAAAACTCCAACAATATCACTCTTGGTTTTTGGCAAAAGAAGTTCTTCGGCAGAGATTTCATCGCCGAGCTTGAAAGACTGCGACCTTTGCTCAATTATCATATTCCTTCCGGATTTTGTTCTATAAATTGAAAGTTTAAGTTCTGATTCGTTTAATTCCAAAATTGCTATATTTTCCATATTTACCTCTCTTAATCTAGCTTGATAGCGTTGACTGGGCAACTTGCTTCACAAGCACCACAATGAATGCATTTTGTTTTGTCAATAAATGCTTTGCCATCACTGCCAAAAGAGATTGCACCAACAGGACAAATAGCAACACAAGTTCCGCATTCAATACATTTATTCTTGTCGACCATAGACTCCTCCATTTGTGAATATTCTATCATAAATCGCCAAGAAAGTCTAGCATATTTCGCAAAAAAAACTGTGCTTGATTTAATTTTTTTTAAAAGCCTTATATCCTTCAAAAACAGAAAGAACGCAAAGGAAAACCCCAAATGCCATGCGAAGAACTTCAGACGGCAAATAATTAGCAAGCAGAGCGCCCATTCCAGAGAAGACAAGACCGCTTAAAATGATTATATAAATGTTTTTGGTTTCAAGATAGCCATTTTTATAGTGTATAACAAGTGAAATCAGCGCCATAACCAAGAAGGCAATCAAATTTATACCCTGACATAACTTTTGGTCAAGCCCCAAAAAGATGGTCAAAAGAGGAATAAGCAAAGTTCCACCGCCCATTCCAAGACCACCAAACACGCCAGCGAGTATACCAAAAATGATATATAAAAAGATTGTCAAAAAGCCCTCCCAATTGTTTTTTAAGTTTTTTTTGCAAAAATGTTGTATTTTTTTGTTTTTTCTTTTTAATTATTTGCTACTTCTTTTTTAAGATTTTATAAAATCAGTTTTATTCCGCCTGCAAACATAATTATTGCAAAAATAATTCTTATTGCTTTTGGCGGAAGAAATTTCAAAGCGAAAGAGCCCAGAACACCACCTGCAACAACGCCCAATCCGACCGTCAAAAGTGGAAGTGATTGGATGTAGCCATTGATAACATAGATAAAAGCGCTCACTAAACTGAGAGGAAAAATGACTGCAATTGCAGTTGCGTGCGCTTTTTTGTTGTCAAGGTGCAAAACTTTTTCGAGAATTGGAACGCAAACCATTCCTCCGCCACCACCAAAAAAGCCATTCAAAAAACCTATAACCGCACCTGCCAAAATGAGATACCATTTTCGTTTGCCGTCTATCTTTTCAAAACTGTTAAATTTTTGATTTTTTCCGCCTTTATCTATCTTTTTTTGTGTGTCAAACGTTTTCTTTTTGTCTTTTGGCTGACTTTTTTGACTGGCGGAAGGTTTAATATTCTTCATCTTGTCAATTATTATAAATAAAAATGCTAAAATTATTTGATATTTGAATTAAAATATTATATACTATCTAAGTATATAATTTGCTATAGGTGAGATTTTGGCATTTTTTCCTGTCAATATAACATTTTGGCAAAAATTCAATTTAAGGTGGCTTATGCGCAAAAAACTCAAATTAAACAAAAAGATGATGACATTAGGGCTAAGTTTGCTTGTGCCTGTTTCGCTTGCTGGCGGAATTGGAATTTTTTCAAACAGAGCAGCCGCTGAAAGCGAAACTTTCAGAGATTATTATTCAGAGTCCGTTGATGTCACAAACAGCGATTTCACAAAAGGTGCCAATCCTTACGCAAGTGGTGAACTTCAGGGTTGGAGCATAATTGAAAAGGAAAACAAAGCAAACGGCATGATTATTGACGTTAAGGAAAACTATTCCAACAATCATGAGAATGTTTATCGTCTTGCTGAAAATCCTGGAACAATCGGAAGTGACAACAAAATTCTTATGATTAACACCCGTTATAGTGCTGACGGCTCTGGCTCTGCTAAGAAAGGTTATCGCTCAAATGCAATAACTCTCAAAGCCAATTCATACTATAAACTTTCGGTGAAAGCACTTACGGCACTTAATGGTTCAAGTTCAGTCAAAGGCTCAATCTACATTTCTGGCCTTAAAGACCAAGATGGAAAGGATGTAAACTTTGCATTTGAGAACATTGAGAACAAATCATGGGCAAACTATTATTTCTATCTTGTGACTGGAAATGAAGAGCAAGAAGTGACAATTGACCTCTATCTTGGAAGCAAGACCTCTTCTTCTCTCGGCGGTGTTGTATTCTATGACAATATTGTTCTTGAACAATTCTCGCAGAACTATTTCTATAAGAACATTTCTGACCTTGAATCAACGAACGATATCATTAACGGAGTCAAAGTTGAAAAGAAGGCAAAGTTCCTTTTGGACGAACTCACAAGCGCTGGAAGCGAAATTGAAATGCCGGGCTTTAACTTCGACTTTGAAGATGTGAACAACACATCAAGCACACTTGGTGAAAGTTGGAAAAAACTTGCAACTGGCAAAAATGTTGCACATGGTCATGCAAGCATATATTCAGTTGGCACAGGAACTCAGCCTGGTCAATTCAAAGAAACAACTGGCTACACATATGCAGGAAACAACTTTTCTAACGGAAACAAGAAAGCACTTGTTATGTATACAAGCAAAGGTCAAGACGCTTATTTCACCGTTCAATCAAATGACATTGAAATCAAAGCGCATGGACTGTATAAATTCTCAGCTTACGTCAAGATTTCAGACAATGCCATGACCAACGGCGCTTTCTATGTTAAGGTTAAGGAAAACGACAAAATTCATAAGGTGCTTTCATCTGATGACTACACCCTTGCATCAGGCTCAAGCAGTGCAATAACTTCAAGTGGAAGCGACAACTTCACAAACAACTATCAAAAAATCGATTTCTATGTGAAAGGTCACGAACTTTATGACACATCTGTCAACCTTCAATTCTCAATCGGAACAGAAGAGACACTTGGTCAAGGCTGTGTTTTCATTGATGACATCACACTTTCATATGTGGACCATGAAGAATTTAGCAACGCTTCAAACAAACTTGAACTTTCAACAATTTCAGAATCGCCTGCATTTACAAACGGCTATTTCAACAGTGTTGAAAACGAAGAGGCAAAACTTAGTTATCCGCTTAAAGCGTCAGACTGGACTTTAACACAAAACGACAACAAGTTTGCAAAACAAGAGGCTGGAGTTGTTTACCTCAACAATCGTGAACTTTTTAATGAAATGTATAACGACATCAAGACTTGGGGACAGATTTATCCTGGAAATCCAAGTGGAATCGACTCACCTAACAACGCATTCATGTTCTATAACAACAACAGTTACCAAAACTTAAAATCCCCTTCATATAAACTTGAAAAGAACAAATACTACAAACTTTCATTTGATATGTGGACACAATCACTCGACAACGCCGACAATAAGAATGCAAGTTTGACTGTTGAAATCGTGGATGAAAACGGAATCGTTCTCTTTAAGCAAAAAGGTTTTGAAAGTGAAACTTTGTGGAAAAACAATTCTTTCTATTTCCACACTGCTGAAAATGCATCAAACAATATCAATGTCATCATTCATTTCGGTGAAGAAGACCAAAGAATGACTGGAATTGCATATATTGACAATTTCGAAGTTCAAGCCGACATAAGCGAAAGCGTTTTTGAAAATGCTGAAAACAAAATTGACTTAACAGACTATTTCATGAACCTTGACCCAACAAATTCAATTGGCGGAAGCATAACTTCATCAAATGCCTACACATTCTCAATTGATGAAACATTCATTCCAACCACAAACACAAGCGCAAACGGCGGAATTATGAAAGGCGACGAAAACGAATATAGCGAAAACTATGGCGTGGAAATCGAAGATTCAAACATTCTAGCAATAAGGTCAAGATTGCCAAGCAAATCAACTTTAACATCAAAATACCCTCTCTCAACAGAGGCTAACAACTACTATAAACTCACATTCGACCTCAGAACAATTTTGAGAAGCGAAATCAAAGATTCTGATGAACATAAATGCAATTCTGGCGTAAGCATTGGACTTAGTGATTTCAACTTAATTGAAAACCTTATTTCAAGTGATGAATTCACAACCTACACAATTATATTCAAGGCTAACACTGAAAAAAGCCCTAACCTTAAGTTCACTTTGGTTAGTGACTGCGACGACACGACTGGAAGTGCGCTTCTCACTCACCTCAACTTCACAACTTCAAGTGAAGAAGAATACAGTCGCGCCAAAGATTCAGAAAACTTTGAGAAAACAATCTTTATCTCTTCTGAAATTGATTCCACAGACGATGACAACACTGAAGACGACAACAATCAAGAATCACCTGCTCAAACAGACAATTCAATGTGGCTTTTGATTCCTTCAATCATTTTCGGTATCACAATCATTATTGCTTTGGTTGGATTCGGACTTAGAAAAATCAAAATCAAAAAGACTGATAAGATTCGCGAAGAAAGTTATAACAGAAAAATCAGTGTTGACCAAGATATGATTCTTAAGCAGGCACAAAAAATGAGAGATGAAGAAGTTTCATCTCTCAAAGAAACAAAACAAAATCTTTTAAATCAAAAAGATGAGGCTGAACAAGCGCACAAAGAGGCTGTTAAAGAAGCAAGACTCAACAGCAAAGGCAAGATTTCAAAAGACGCAGAGCGTGAATTTAAGACATACGCAAGCAAGATTTCAAGAATACAACAAAAAGTTGAAATTTTGAATGAACAGATTGAATTTGCTCAATCGCCTGATCACCTTATGGAAATTGAAAGACGACTTAGTGATGACGAAATTAAACGTCAAAAAGAGTTGAGAAAAGAGTCAACAAAGAAATAAGTTTAATTTATAATAAAACTTAAAAAATAAAAACACGGAAAACTTCCGTGTTTTTTTAATAACTTATTTAATTTGACTCCTGTTTTGATATTCTACCCTGCTTTATCCAACAAGAAAAATTGTGGCAAAACAATTTTTGCGAGTCAAAGCAAGTTCAGCTTATGTCAGAAAAAGACATCTTATTATTCGTCGTCATCGCCGAAATCATCATCGTCATCTTCGTCATCAAGGTCGAGGTCGTCATCATCGAAATCGTCGTCTTCATCTTCAAACTCTTCCTCTTCTTCCTCGAACTCTTCATCGTCAAACGCAACGCCGTCTTCGTCGTCAAAGTCAATGTCTGGAGCGATGTCATCGTCGTCATCAAGAAGAGATGATTTTGTGATATCAGTCACTGAAGCCATTTCTCCAGTTTCGTCATCCATTGTCACAATGTCTTCGTCGTCTTCACGAGTGAGATAGTCTTCCCAGTCGCCAGTGAGTTCGCCGTCTTCATTTTGATGCTCTTTGAGGCAACTTGCACACATGATTTCATCTGGCTGAATATAGTTCGTTCTGCAAATTGGGCAAAGTTCCAAATCTATATCATCGATATAGTCATTCTTTGCCTCAAGTTCAGCCTTGCAAACTGAACAAAGTTTATCTTTTTTTTGAATGTAGTTAAGTTCACATCTTGGACATCTGATATAAACAGGTTTTTTCATAATGTTCTCCTTATATTAAATTCAAACTCATTATACATATAAAGTGAGTAAAAGTCTAATGATTTTCAAAAATTTTTTAAGAATTTTTTAACTTTTTTTCTTCTAAATTTGCCTCTGCTTGACTCTTTCTTAAATAAATTGGAACAACGCTTTTGGCCTTTATTCCATTACCCTGTTTTTGCACTGCTTTGGCATAAGTCAAAAGGTCAGATGCTTGTATTGACACAATGTCCTCAAAAAGCCTTTCTTCTTCAAGGGAAACTTTTTTGATGTTTATTTTATCAAGTTCATCTTTTGTTATAAGTCGTTCAATATCAAGCGCGTTGCCATTTTTATCGAACTCACACACAAAGAAAAAACCGCTGAGCGCATTTATGACTGCACAAAAGTTTTCTTGTGGAGTGTTTTGTTTACAATAACTATATGCCATAAGTGAAAGTGTTGACAATGGATAAACAGTTTTTTCGTCACCTGCACACAGACCTTTGACAACACTCACGCCAACACGCAGGCCTGTGAAAGAGCCAGGACCAATAACAACTGCAAAACTCTCGTTGTCTTTGATTGAACATGAGATAGACTGCAAAAGTTCATCTATCTTTGGCAATATGTTTTCTGAATGCTTTGTTTTTTCGTCGAGTTCGACCATTGCATTTTTGCCATTTATTTCAACTGCTATAAGTGCTTTTTTAAGCGCTGAACAAATTGCTATCATTCTTCTCTCCCTATCGTTATTTTTCTTGTGTTTTCTTCAATTTTGTCTATTGTGATTTTATAATATGGCTTTTTAATAAGCCCTTCAACTTGAGAAGGCCATTCAACAACGCTGACGCCGTCTAAGCTTTCTGTGTCAAAATATTCCTCGAATCCAAGTTCCTGAGCCTCTTCCATAGACGAAAGCCTATACATATCAAAATGATAAATTGGCATTTTTCCGCCTTCATAAATGTTCATTATTGTGAAAGTTGGACTTGTTACCAAATTTTCACTGCCAAGACCTTGTGCTAAACCTTTGACAAAATGGGTTTTCCCAGCGCCAAGGTCGCCGAGCAGAATTATAACATCACCAATTTTTATATTTTTTGCGAATTCCTTTGCAAGAGCAATTGTTTCATCCTTACTCTTTGTTATTCTTTCCATGTTTTTTCTCCATTTTTCTTATGAAGATATTATATAACAAAAATGCAAGAAGTGCAAGCAAAGCGCCAACAATTCCGCCAGTTATCACATCAGTTAAATAATGCACGCCAAGCATCATGCGTGAAAGCGCAATCAAAGCATAATACAAAAGCATTGCCACGATTGAAAGTGAACGAGTGAGTTTGCTTTTTGTCGATTTAAAAGTTGTTATACAAATAAAAACTGCTATAATACCTGCGCACAAAGCGTGCGAACTTGGCATTGAATAACCTTGTTCATTGCCAAGATTAAGAATGTTGTCATAACTATCAAAAGGTCTTGGTCTGGCGATTATAAATTTGAGAGCGATATTGACAGCAAGTCCAACAAAAAAAGTTATAAAAAACAGATAACTGAGTTTTTTGTCTTTAAAAAATATAAATGCAAGTGCGATTGAAAAACCCAGCCAACTTGCAAACAAGGTGACAATTTTAAAAAATGTTATCCAGCCTTCTCCACTGCCCTGAAGAAAGGTTATCAAATCGGCTTCAAACTGCATAAGTTTATTTTACCAAATTTGCCATAAAAAAACAATAAATTTATATATTTTTTAAATTTATTGCATTTTTATGTTAATTTATTTGTGTTTTTTACATTTGCTCGCTCGGGAAGCGCATGATTTTAATCATGCGAAGGCTTGCCACGCAAGCCTTCTGAACCTTTTCAAAAATTTTTTTTGAAAAGGTTCGCTTCCCGAGCGCATCACCAAAGCTAACGTTATATCACACCTAAAAAGTCTCACTTTTTTCGGCTTATACTTATGCCATCTTCAATATCAAGAATTTGAGTTTCAAGTTCTTCATCCGAAGAAATTTCTTTTATAAACCTCCTCAAAGCCAAAACCATTGCCCTATGTTTATGTGGCGGAATATCATCGCCCTTCACCCAACCATGAAGATAGACATCATCAGCGAACAAAAATCCACCGTCTTTCAGCATATTTTTTAAATAAGGAAGATATTTGACATATTGACCTTTTGGGCCATCGAGAAAAATCAAATCAAACTTTTCACCTGAAGTTTCAAGTTTTTCAACAATATCCATTGCATCACCTTGAATAAGGTTTATTCTATTTTCAATGCCTGCGCAAAGAAAATTTTGCTTAGCCTCGTTTGCACGCTTTTCATTTTTTTCTATTGTTGTCAAACAGCAATCCTCACACTTTGAGAGCATCAAGATTGCCGAATAGCCTATCGCCGTTCCAATTTCAAGAATCTTTTTGGGCTTTTCTTTTTTGATTAAATCAGAAAGAATATGCCCACTTTCTTCACGCAAAATGGGAACATTATTTTTTAAAGCATATTCTTTCAGTTCTTCCAAAAAGTTCATAAAATTCCTTAGTCTAAAGTTACAATTGTCAAAATGATAGGACGGCGTTTTGTGCGCTTGAAAATAAAGTTAGAGATGTTGCGTCTTAAAGTTGACTTAATAACCGAAGGTTCAACACCACGCAAATCCTGTTCTTTAAGCGATGCAATAATTGACGCCTTGGCATCTTGAACAAAGGTCTCCTGTTCATCAGCGTAAACAACACCGCGTGTGATAATAAATGGGTCATTTGTAACCTCACCGGCAATGTTGTTTATATTCACGCAGACAACGCAAATTCCATCTTCTGAAAGTTGTTTACGTTCTTTGAGAACGTTGCTGTCCATATCGCCGATTCCATATCCGTCAACAAGACGTTGTCCAGCAGTGACAAAACCAACTTCTTTGATTGAGTTTGGTGTCAATTCAACTTGCATTCCAAGTGTTGCAAGAATGATGTTTCTTGCCTCCATACCAAGTGACATTGCAAGTTCCTTATGAAGTTTCATGTGTCTAAATTCGCCATGCACTGGAATGAAAAATTTTGGTTTCACAAGTGAGTGCATGAGTTTGAGTTCTTCTTGGCAAGCGTGACCAGAAGTGTGAACATCGGCAAGTTCGTCATAGATAACGTCAGCGCCAAGTTTATAGAGAGCATTGACAACTTTATAAACGTTCTTTTCATTTCCAGGAATTGGAGATGCAGAGAAAACTATAAGGTCGTTTTCTTTAAGTTTAATGTTTTTAAACTCTCCACCTGCCATACGTGTGAGCGCGCTCATTGGTTCGCCTTGACTTCCAGTTGTCACGATAAGCACTTCTTTATCGTCCATTTTGTTGACCTTTTCGATGTCAACGATGTTATCGCGATTATAGTGAAGTTCACCAAGTTTCATTGCAACTTCTGAAATGTTTATCATACTTCTACCAGTGAAAGCAACCTTTCTTTTATACTTTTCTGCAAGGTCAAGAATTTGTTGCAAACGATATATGTTTGAAGCAAAGGTTGCAACAAAGATTCTGTTATCTCTATGGCTGTCAAAGATTGTTTCAAGTGTTCTTCCAACGGTTTTTTCGCTCATTGAATAGCCCTTTCGGCAAACGTTGGTGCTTTCGCAAAGCAAAAGATTAACGCCCTTTCTGCCGATTTCACCCAAGCGAGTTAGGTCTGTCATTTGATTGTCAATTGGTTCATAATCAATCTTAAAGTCACCTGTGTGAACAATGTTTCCTGCTGGAGTGGAAATTGCAAGTGCAAGAGCGCCTGCGATTGAGTGAGTGACTTTGATAAATTCAACTGTGAAAGAACCAAGTTTCAAAACATTTCTTGCTTTGACTGCTACAGCCTTGAGTTTCACCTTTGGATGTTCTTTAAGTTTGTTTTCAATCAGCGCAAGCGACAGTCTTGACGCATAAACTGGTGCGTTTATATGTTGAAGCAAAAATGGAAGTGAGCCGATATGGTCTTCATGGCCATGAGTTATAAGTATCGCCTTGACTTTATCCTTGTTTGCGATAAGATATGACATGTCGGGAATGACGATATCAACGCCAGGTAGTTCGTCATCAGGAAAAGTGAGTCCTGCATCAATAACGATAATTTCATCGTTATATTCAATCGCAGTCATATTTTTGCCAATTTCGCCAACGCCTCCCAAAAAAGTTATTTTAACTTTGTTATTCATTTATTTTTTCTCCTTTTTTTTATTTTAAATTTAAATTTTATCCCCCAAAAAACAATGCGATGATAAAAACGCATTTATTTTAAAACTTGTCCTAAACGATATGCTCTTAAGGTTTACAATAAATATTTTGCATTATCAATTTTGTCAACTTCTTCAAGTCTTTTTGGTGTCAAAATTGTGTCGGCATCGACATAGAATCTCATACCTTGACTTGAAAAGAACATAACCATTTCAAAGATGTAAATGAGCGGGAACAAAATTGGCAGAATGATAATGAGAGCATAAAGCCCGAACGCCATTGCAAGCAAGAGAGCCAAAAGATAGATAATTATCGCTGTTGAGAACACCCTCAACCCTCTTCTAAACATTGCAGACATGCCTTTTGGAAAAGCTTTAAACACATTGCAATCGAAAACAATCATGGCAGGTGCCCAGCCACAGATAAATGTTTCCTTGAAAGCAAGCAAAAGTGCAGGAACGATGATGATGAGAATTGGCAAAAGTATGCTTAAAACTCCTCCATGGAGAAGTGAAAGTGCATACACCCCTCCAATAATGATTGCGTTGAAAGGAAGAGCGAACAAAAGTTTCATGCCAGCATAAGAGAGTGACTTTCCGAGCGTTCTGAGAAGAGTTCCTGTGAAACTTCTCTTTGTGCTGGTTGCCATATAGCCATACATCATTTCGCAAGTGACGAATCTGCCAATATCAGCAAGGAATGAGCGAACAACATAGATAATTATTGCAAAATAAATGCCAATCCAAACATTTGTTACAAATAAAGTGCTGATAAAAGCAAAAATTGCGCCCAACACTCTGAAAAGTGCCTCACCAACTGAAACTGAAAGCCCATAGAAAGTTCCTGATGTAAAAACAGAGCCGAGATTATATTCCGCCCAAACAGTTGTGGCAATATCGGCAAAAGTCGAATAAAAAGGTGCAAGAAGTGCGATGACTATTCCCCAAGACAAAATTTGATAAATAAGAAGTTTCCAAACCTTGTCAAAGTTTGCACACAAAAGTTTTAATGAGTTTTTAAACATCATAATTCTATTCCAAACACTTTGTTAGATTCATTATACTATATTAAAAATAAAAATACAACCAATTTTGGCATTTGGAAAGAAAAATTTAAAATTATTTTTCTTAAAATCAATTTCAAAAAAAAGAAAGCAAGCTTTTGCTTTCTTAAATTAGTTGATTTTCAAGACTTTATATTTAATATCGCCTGTTGGAAGTTTTGCAACAACGATGTCACCTTTTTTGCGACCGATAAGTGCGCTTCCCACTGGTGAAAGGTTTGAGATAATTCCATTTGCTGGGTCACTTTCAGTTGAGCCCAAAATTTTGTAAGTCACCTCTTCGTCAAACTCTTCATCATAGAGTGTTACAGTTGAGCCAATTGAAACTTCACTTTTTGATGCCGGTGCTGAAGAAACGATTTCGCAATTTAAAAGTATATCTTCCATTTCACTGATTTCGCGTTCAAGAAGAGCTTGTTCTTCTTTTGCTGAATCATATTCTGAGTTTTCTGAAAGGTCACCAAATTCTCTTGCTGTTGAAATTTTGTTTGTTACTTCTTTTCTTCGAACAAGTTTATAGTATTCAAGTTTTTCCTCTAATTGTTTCTTTCCTTCAAGTGTTAAATAATGAACTGACATTTTTTAGTCCCCCTTAGTTAGTTTTCTTTTATGCTTTGATATTATATATAAATTTTTCCATTAAGTCAACCAATTTTAACCCTTTTTTTGCGAATTTTTTTGTTGTTTTTTGCCAATACTAACAAAAGGAGGATATTTCTATGCTCACAATCATTGCATTTTTGTTGACAATTTTGGGTTGTCTTAACTGGTTTTTGATAGGCGTGCTTCAATATGACTTTGTTGCAGGCATATTTGGATTTCAGGGAAGCATACTTTCAAGAATAATTTATGTTATCATTGGTGTTGCAAGTTTTTTTCTTGTGTTTAAGCTCATCAAAGGCAAAGGCACGTTGGCTGTTTTTTCAAGACGCAACAAAAAAGACATTGTCAAAAACATTGCAAAAGTCAAAGAAAAGAAATTTGGCAAAGCAACTGCTTCAAACGTTGAAGCGTCTAGCGAGCAATTCCCTCATGAAGAAGATGAAGAAGTCATAATCGAAGAAGAAGATTATGAAGAGCACGGAATTTTCAATGAGCACTTTGGCAACAGGCAATAAAAATATTTATGCAGAAAAAAGGAAAAATGTTATGCCTAAAAATTTATCAGTTTTCACACTTTTTATGATTCTTTTTGCTTTAATTTTGACCAACCTATTTTTTGCAAGAGGGTTTTGATAGGATTTAGCACTCGGGAAGCAAATCAAAAAAACTGGCAAGAATGCCAGTTTTTTTTGATTTAACCCTTTTCTCGCGCGTTTTCTCCGAAGGAGATAGTGCGCGAGAAAAGGGGTTGCATGACGGAGTCATGCGCTTCCCGAGTGCAATCACCGCCTCCGACTTTTTTCTTTTGATTTATTCCATTCCCCCGACACATCACTTATGATACTTCGAACCCGAGTTTATCATAAAAGCCCTGTAAATTTGTTCAAGCAAAACAACTCTCGCCAAATTGTGAGGCAATGTGATTTTTCCAAAAGACAGTTTGTTTTTGATTTTATCACGAACATCGTTTGAAACTCCATAAGACCCACCGATAACAAAAGTTATCTCACTTGAAACAAGAGTTTCATTTTTTATTTTCTCAGCAATTTCTTCGCTTGACAGTTCTTTCCCTTTTATATCAAGAAGAAAAGCACTTCTGCCAACATGATTTAAAATTTCCCTGCCCTCTTCCTCAACAATCCTTTGAGCATTGTCAAACTTATTCTGTTCGTCAAGTTCAACTATTTTCAAATTACAAAATTTTGACAGACGCTTCTTATATTCCTCACAAGCCTTTCTCCAAAACTCTTCTTTCAAATTTCCTACGCAAACAATTTTAATATTTATCATAAAGCACCCCAAACAAAAGTAAAGATTGTGACAGCAGACAAGAGAATAAATGTTGAAGTCAGCAAAATCTTTGAAAGAAGAGAAAGTCCATCTTTGGTCTTATCTTCATGAATTTCTTCATCAACTTCTGAAACAAAACCCAATTTTTTGTCAAGCATTAGTTCTTCTTCATTCACTTCAATTTCCTTTTTCTTGCCAGTAAGTTCAAACTGAGTTTGTTCAACTTCGTGAAGATATTCAAAATGAACAAGTTCCTTGACAACTTCATTTTGCAAACGTTTAAGTGCAAACATTCGATTGTCTTTATTGAGTTTTTTAACGAGATAGATTATTGCCATAATAAGCAAAAAGACAGTTAGTAAGATTGCAAGCATTCCAAGGAAGATGTTTCCAGAAATCAATCCCATAAACCATGAATAAACTCTGCCGATTGGCAAGCCGTTCACATTGGAAAAAGACATATAAACATTGAGGAAATTGTTCATGAAATGAATTATCATGGCTGGATAAATTGAATCACAAATGATTGCCAAATAACCCACAAAGAAGCCTATTATTGTCGCGTAGAAAAATTGTTCGATGTTCATATGCAAAAGGCCAAAGAGGATTGAAGAAATTACAACTGCTTTAATTTTTCCCGAACTTGAAAGCCCTTTAAGAAGCATTCCTCTATGCGCTGTTTCTTCACAAAGTGCTGGCAAAAATGCAGTGAAAAAGGTGTTGACAATAAGCATATAGAACGGATAAGAAGTCAAAGGTGTTGACGGCGTATATTTATAACCAAAGATTTGAATTATCACGCCAAAGAAAGTTGCAATGAAGATATTTAAAAGAAAAACACATGCGCCAATTCCGATTGAAATAAAGACTGATTTTGGTGAAATTTTCCTAAACCCATAAAAATTCGCAACGCTTTTGACTTTCTTTTTGACAAGGTTCGAAAAGATGAAAATTGAAAAACTCAAAAGTAGTCCTACTTGAACCACAATGTTAAAGATATAACTTGCCCAGTCGCCTAGAAAATTCAAACACCCAAACGCAGAAAGCATGCGGATTGTCACAAAAACGAGAACAATTAAGAAATAAACAAAAATTGATGACGTTGTGACTTTGTTTTTAAAAGACATATTTTTTCCTCTGTATATATAATATAGACTTATTTTAAATAAAATTCACAATTGTTGAGATTATCATCAAAATAACAGCCACAACCCATGAAATTATCAAAAATAAGGAAGGAACTTTAACCAATTCCTTTTTTTCGGTTTTTATTTCTTGACCCTTGTTCAGCCTTGAAAGAATAAACCTATCGACGAGGTAGAGTATAACAAATGTCACTACGACAAGCAAGACTGAAATCAAAATTCCCCACCAAGAAGAAGGAAGATTCATGTCGAATGATAGTTTATTTTGAAGAAAATTCATAAAAATGACGGTGAAATTGCTCATAAAATGCACTATAATGGAAAGAAATAGCGAACCGCCTCGAACAACAATCCATCCGAGAATCAAGCCAAGAAGAAGTGGATAGACAAATTGTTGAAGTGAGCCATGCATGAATGTGAACATAATGGCAGACAAAAGAATTGCAAGCCAGTCAGAAAAATTCTTGCGCAGACCTTGCAAGATAACACCACGAAAAATTAACTCTTCAAAAAATGCAGGCAAAATAGCAAGCAGAAGAACATTAAGTGCCAGCCAACCAAAAGTATCATTAGGCAATTGTGTGTCGCCAAGTGTGAAGCCAATTTTATCAAGAAATTGGTCAACAAATCCAACAAAAAACTGCAAGCCAAAGATTGCAACAAGTGCAACAAATATGGCAACCAGCGCTTTCTTCCAACCTATTTTCAAATTCAAATTTATCGCACCATATGAAATTTTTGCAACCTTATTATAGGCAAGAAATATCGCACCAAATGTGATTGGCGTCAAGAAATATAACACGATTATATACCAAACTTGCTTGTCTATTTCTTCGCTTGGAATGCCCATTGCCATGCCTATCAACTGGCAAACAAGAAGAATGCATAAACTCACAACGAAGGGCATCAAAAGAGAAAGTAAAAAAACTTTTCCACTGTCATTGTTATTATAAAAATTACGTTTAAAATTTATTTTTTCTTGATTTAATTGTTTTTCCATGCTTTTATTATAGTCAATTTCAAACAAATTGCCAAATAAAATTTAAAATTTAACAACTTTAAAGTTAAAATACTGGACAAAAATGAAATGTTTTATTAAAATTAAGTCATGTCAAAATTTATGAATGAAGCAATAAAAGAAGCTAAAAAAGCCTATAACAAAAATGAAGTGCCAATCGGCGCTGTCATTGTTTTGGATGGAAAAATTATCGCGCGTGGTCAAAACAGTCGTGAAAAATCACAAAATGCAATCAAGCATGCTGAAATTATTGCAATTGAAAAAGCATGCAAAAAACTCAAATCTTGGCGACTGGAAAATGCAGAAATGTATGTGACTCTCGAGCCATGCCCTATGTGTGCTGGTGCGATTGCCAATGCAAGAATAAGAAAAGTTGTTTACGCCTGCTCTGAAAAAACTTCCGAAGACCATTTATGCGAGAAAATTTTGCAAAGCAACAGGCTCAATCACAAAGTGGAAATGGAAGAAGAAAGAAATGATGAAGCATCCAACCTGCTCACAAGTTTTTTTAAAAATAAACGTTGTTAAAAAAACACCTTTCAAGGTGTTTTTTTGTTAAAGCAGTTTCATAAGTTCTTCTTGATATTCAAGTTCAGTGATTTTGCCTTCCTCTTTAAGTTTGCGGAGCCTTTCAATCTCTTTTTCTTTATTTTTAACCGATTTCTCTTCTTCCACCACAATTGTTTTTTCTTCTTTATCTGGATTAACCCAAACAATGTCACTTAAAAAGAGTGTCACAATCAAAAGTATGCTTGAAACTGAGAAAAGGTTGAGAATCATTGCCAAAACGACTGCAGTCATATAGTAGCCATATCTTGAACGGAAAAATGCGCCATTTCGTGCAATGGAATAGATGAGAAGTCCGTTACAAATCAGATATGCCACAATCTGCAAAATGTCAAAGACCGCATAAAAAATTGCCACGCGCTCATTTTGAGGCAACATAAAGTATCTCACAACATAAAAAATTTCAAGTCCCACAGACAAGAAGTTCAAAACTATGGCTGTTATAATCAGTGCTTTTTTGGTATTATTCATAAAAATCCTTTAATTAAATATATCATAATTGAAAAAGCAAGTCAATTTATTTTGCTCTTTATAAAAAATATTATATACTAATTTTGAAGAATTTAAAACTAGGTGGTAAAAAAATGAAAAATAAAATATCTCGAAATATAGTTATAACTGGTGCGTCAAGCGGAATTGGCAAAGCGCTTAAGGACGCATTTATCGCAAACGGAGATAAAGTTATTGGAATTTCATCAAGCGAAGACGACTATGTTTGCGATGTCACTGACAGAAAAAAAATGGAAGAAGTTTTTGCCGATATTGCCAAGAAATTTGATAAGATTGACATATTGGTTGCTTGCGCTGGGTTTGGGCTTTTGGGAGCAATCGAACTCACTCCATTTGAAAAAGTGCAAAAAGAATATGATGTCAATGTTATGGGGCTTATTTCCACCATTCAGCTCGGCCTTCCCCTCATGCGCGATAATGGCAAAATAATCAATATAAGTTCTGTTTGCGCACTATATCCCCTGCCTTTCAGAGCATTCTATTGTTCATCAAAGTCAGCAGTAAGCATGCTCTCAGATTGTCTGCGCATGGAACTTAGTCAAACTAAAATTCAGTCAACTGCAATTTGCCCTTGTGAAATTAAGACCAACTTTTCAAAAAATCGTGACAAAAACTTTGAAACAAATGAGCGCTATGGAAAAGCGATTGAACTTTCTGCAAATGGAATTGCATCGCGAGAAAATAAACGCATGGATATAAATAAAGCATGCAAAATCATGGTAAATATAATCAACAAGAAAAAACTTCGTCCACAATATACAATGGGCAAAGGCTATAAATTTTTAAACTTTATCACACGATTCACATCCAAATCACTTCTACTCAAATTTTCAACCAAAGTTTTCTATAAAAAAGAAAAGTAAAAATGTCTTCTAAAACGTCAAAAAAAACATTGATCATGCCAATGTTTTTTTATTCAATAATATATTTCTAAACAAGTTCAAACCCAGCAAGACCAACTTCAAATACGTCGTTCTGCTGTGGCAAATTTTGTGCAAATTCAAACAATGTTACTTGCATTGGAAGGCCGTTATTCATCTCTTTTTCATATCTGAAACCTTCATTAAAATCAGTTTCACTACCGTAGGCTTTTTGAGAAATGGTGTTTGCAAGACTCAAAGAAAGATAGCTTGCCACAATTGTTGGCTGTGAGCCAAGTCCATAAATTGAGTTGAAAGTTGTAGGCAAAATGTTAACTCGTGCAACAGATGAGCAATATTCCACAAGCATTCTAGTGCCAACATTGTTTCTGCCAACAATTCCACCATAATGAACATTGCTTGTGCTAAGATTTACAATACTATAATCTGCACTTGAAATGATTGAAAGATTGTCAGTCACCTCCCCAACAATTCCTCCAATTGATTGACTTGCGATTGTTGATTCCAAATTTCCATAATTAATGCAATTTTCAATAGTTCCTTTGCTAGTTGCGCCAGCAATTCCGCCTATTTGGCTATTTTCTTGCACTCCAATATCTTTGATTGTTCCATAATTTATACAACCAATAATTTTATCATTCTTTTCTTCGCCAAAAAACACGCCACAAATTCCACCCTTGGAAGTTCGACCGCTGATTTCTGCACGATTTACACAATTTTCAATAATATTGCCTTCATATGCGTTACCAACAATTCCGCCAGCGTTCCAAACAGAATAAACATTTCCAGTAACTAAACAATTTCTTACTGTCGTATTTTTCGCAAGACCAATAATTCCACCTGCACCATTGTTTGCGTTTATTGAAACATTGAGAAGAATTACATCTTGAATTATTGCATTTGAGGTTTTACTGAATAGACCAATATAATCATAAGTAGAATCATAATTGCCTACCACAACTTTATTTAATGTTTTTAAACTTGAAATTTTTTTATTGTTTCCTTCAAACTTGCCTTTAAAATATGTATTATTTTTTCCAATTGGCATCCAATATCTGCCTGCAAGGTCAATATTGTTTGCAAGACGGATTGTTTTGCCTTCAAAATTTTCTCCTTCCCAGTTCATATATGCCACTTTTCCAAGTTCTTCTGCGGTTGAAATGAGATATGCTCCGCTGGCGTCGGTTGTAAGTTCGACATCTTTGCCGACTGCCGACCATGTCTCTAACCATACTGCATAAAGTGTGACATTTTCTGTGCCTGTTGTTAGGTTGGATACGCTTGCTCCGTCGCTAAATGTTATTTTTGATGCATCATATTCTGAAATCGGATTTTGTTTTGTTCTGCTCCAACCTAGGAATATATATCCGTTTCTTGTGAATGAGTTTGCTGTTAAATTTTTGTTATAACCATATGTATGTTTTTGTGCAGACATTGTTCCAGTTCCACCGTTTGCGTCAAACACTATGTTGTATTCGTTTGCATCCCAGAGCGCAACGAGTGAGGCGTCACCAACACCGGTTGTGTAAGTTGTTGCTTGACTGCCATTTTCGCTGACATTTTTTCCTGTCGCATCATAAGTTCCAACATAGGCAACCTGCCACTTGACAGGATTTTCAGAACTTCCGCTTGGACCTTCAATATAGAAAAAGCCAATAGTGTCAAAATTTCCGTCTGAGCCACACACCCACTTAAAAACATATGTCTTCCAAGTTCCTGTTCCAATGTTATTTGAAATCCAAGTGTCATGCGTATTATTGCCATGCGCATTATATGCAGGCATCAATTTATATCCTTCTGGAATTTTCGCATGGATAACTGAATAGAAAACTCCGTTTGCTTTTGACTGAAAACGGTTTGAAAAACCATAACCCCAACCGCAAGTGGCAAGGTTTGTTATTTCAAGAACACGTTTTGAATCTGGCAAATTTAAATCAGAAGGTTTCGAAATTAAATTAAACACAACATTTCCATTACCCGAATTGTCATAAATTTCTATATTGTTATCTGACCAATCAAAGAAACCGTCTGTGGTTTTGTCATGTGTTTGACCAAAGGTTGAGAAAGTTCCATTTCCATTTTTTGCAACCCAGCCTTTGAAGGTATAACCCGGACGTGTTGGAACGCCTAGTTGAATGTTTGTTCCTTTATCTTGCGTTATTGAGGTTGCCCCCGAATAAGTTCCACCATTTGCATTCACCGTCACTTTTGACTGAGAAACGAAATACAGATTTACAGTAACACTTTGTGCTGGCACATTAAATTTAATACTGTCTTGATTTGAATTGCTATTTTCTGATGTTGTGACAGAATAATGCGAATATCGAACACTGCTTGAATATCTAATATTCCACACATCGATAGTTTCACCATATCCCACTTGCTGATAAAAATCAGCTACGTTACTTTTATCAGTCGAAGAGCCAATATTGACATTAAATTGTAGTCCTGAAAGAGAATTATCAGATTGATTGACTCCGTCAACATAATGATTTACATCAACATAATAGTTGTTTCTTGTCCAACGTGCTGTGATGGTTTCATTGCTTGCTGAGGTTTTATATGTTGAACTATAAATTCTAGTTCCACTTGAATTATACCAGCCAGCAAATGTGTAACCTTCTCTTGTTGGTGTTGGGCAATCGTAGTAATTTCCATAAGTCGTGCTATATGTTGACGAACTACTGCTCCCAATTTTTCCGCCATTGGCATCATATGTCACATTAAATTTTCTTGGCGCAAGAATAATGACATTATAATAGTTTTTTGTTTCGTTTCCACTAAACTTCAATGTGTGGGTCATGTTCTTTGCAGCCGATTGTGATGAATCTGTTTTCCAAAAACTTGAAACTTGACTTGCAGTAACATTCCCAATATCAGTTGACGTTAAAGGATTAATTAAACAATATGAAAGATATGCTTCAAAACCAGCATTTTTACTTGAAATTGAATAATTTACATCATAGTAAGAATGTTTATCGCCACCAATAAAAGTCAATTTCATGTAAACATTACCTTTTATCCAATTTGTTCCATTCCCAGATGCTGACGTTCCCGTGCAACCACCAGCACCAGTGAAATTGGTAAATGTTATGCTCGTGTTTGCAAGGCTTGTTGAGGTATAGCCATCTTCGCTTACATATTTGCCAATGTTATAATCAACATTTTTAAGTTGAAAGGTGTCCGTAGATTTTACTACTGGACTTTTCAAACAAACCAATGCAAGACTATAATTATACGTCACATTAGAATAAGCGTCTGCTGTTTGGTCTTTGTTTGAATTATTTTTTATTGAATCAGAAAAAGTAAAAAACATGCCTGCTGAAAAGCATACCGCAAAGACAAAAGAAACTGTTAACAAAATCTTATGAATTCTTTTCATACTTTATCCTTTTTATATATTTTATTTAAATAATTATACCTCAAAATCCCCCCCCCCATGTCAACAAAATCCGACAGAAAACTCACGCCATTTTTGCGTTTCCATTTGGAAAGCGTGGCTATGCTGAGAGTTATTTTTAAATATATATTATTATACTCAAAAATTGAGTAAATACAAAATAAAAAATAAGGAAAACACATATTTTTCCTGTGTTTTCCTTAAATTAAAGAGATAAAATTCAAATTATATTTTTATTTAATAAACATCGACATTTGGCTTTTTATCTTTTTCGTCTTCCACTTCAACGACAAGTGCCTCTGTTGTCAGCATTGTTGCAGAAACCGAGCCTGCATTTTGAAGCGCTGAACGAGTGACTTTTGTTGGGTCAATAATTCCGCGTTCAAGCATATCGCAATATTCATTTGCAAGTGCGTCAAAGCCGAATGCAGACTTATCAATATTTTCATATATGCGATTGACAACAACACCGCCATCCACGCCTGCATTTTTTGCAATCTGGCGAATTGGCTCTTCAACTGCGCGAAGGACAATATTTGCGCCAGTTTTTTCATCGCCGTCAAGGGTTTCAATAAGTTTTTTGATAACCTTTGTGGTTTTAAGCAGAGCCACACCGCCACCAACAACAATGCCTTCTTCAATTGACGCTTTTGTTGCTGAAAGGGCGTCTTCGATGCGAAGTTTTTTCTCTTTCATTTCAACTTCGGTTGCAGAGCCAACTTTGACAACAGCAACACCGCCAGAAATTTTGGCAAGTCTGTCTGAAAGTTTTTCAAGTTCATATTCACCGCTGACCTCTTTCATTTGCGCTCTGATTGCGTTTGCTCTTGCTGTGATTAAATCTTTATTTCCGTTTCCTTCCACGATTGTTGTGCTGTCTTTGTCTACCTTAACTTTTTTTGCTCTTCCCAAATCTTCGATTGAAACTGATTTAAGGTCAAGTCCAAGTTCTTCAGAGATAACTTTTCCGCCTGTCAAAACAGCGATATCTTCGAGCATAGCCTTTCTCTTATCGCCAAAACTTGGGGCTTTGACTGCAACGCAATTAAAAGTTCCACGCAGTTTGTTTAAGATAAGTGTTGTGAGCGCTTCTCCTTCAACATCGTCGGCAATAATCATAAGTTTTGAGCCAGACCTAACCATTTCTTCAAGTAGTGGCAAGATTTCTTGAATTGAAGAAATTTTCTTGTCAGTGATAAGGATGAAAGGATTGTCAAGTTCACAAATCATTTTGTCAGTGTTTGTGCACATATATGGAGAAAGATAGCCACGGTCAAACTGCATTCCTTCAACGAGTGAAAGTTCAGTTTTCATTGTTTGAGATTCTTCAACTGTGATAATTCCGTCTTTGCCAACCTTTTCCATTGCCTCAGCAATCAGTTTTCCAATTTCTTCGTCGCCTGCTGATATGCTTGCAACCTGTGCGATTTCGGTGTTATTTTCAACTGGCTTTGAAATGCGTTTAAGTTCTTCTGTTGCAACTTCGATTGCCTTGAAAATACCTTTTTTAAGAATGATTGGATTTGCACCTGCAACAAAGTTTTTCATACCCTCGCGAATAATCGCCTGAGCAAGCACGCATGCTGTTGTTGTTCCGTCACCTGCGACATCGTTGGTTTTGACGCTGACTTCTTTGATAAGTTCTGCACCAAGATTTTCAAAAGGATTGTCGAGTTCAATTTCTTTTGCGATTGTGACACCGTCATTGGTGATAAGCGGTGCAACAAACTTTTTGCCAAGCACCACGTTGCGACCTTTTGGGCCCAGAGTGATTTTGACGATATCTGCAAGGCTGTTTACCCCATTTTCAAGCGCCTTTCTTGCTGAAAGACCTTCAAGCATTTTCTTTGACATAGTTCCCTCCTTAATCTATAACAGCCAAAATATCGGCCTGTCTTAAAATGATATATTTTTTTTCTTCAAGTTCAATTTCGCTTCCTGAATATTTTGAATAAAGAACTCTGTCGCCAACTTTAACTTGCATGTTCTCTTTTTTGCCGTCAAGTTCTCCGCCTTTGCCGACAGCAACAACTTTGGCAAACTGAGATTTTTCTTTGCTTGCGCTTGGCAAAATGATTCCCCCTTTGGTCATTTCATCTGCCTCTTCTGGAAGCAACAAGACTCTGTCAAAAAGTGGTGTTATTTTCATAATTTCCTCCATTTATTGTGATTTTATTATACGACTTTTCAATCCAAATGTAAAGCAAACTGCATCTTCTTTCACTCATAGTTTGGGTTATTTTGTCATACACATAAATTGTAATACCATAAAAAAAGTGAGGTTTCAATTCTTTATGCCAAAAAAATTGTCTTCAAACAAAAAAATTTTGATTTGCCTTGCAAGTATCTTTGTTCTGACAACTGCTCTTCTACTTGCGAATCTTATTTCAATGATAACTTTTCCCGTTTCACAGTCTAGCCAAGAGGTTCATGTAAACTCTTTTGAACTGCACTTTCTTTCAGTCAACAAATCGCAAAATGAACTTTCTGCCAAAGCACTTGCAAATGACTATCAATCAATTGGCGCAGGCGGATTTATTTGGAAAAATGGAGATTATTTTTATGTTGCCTCTTCGGCATATCAAAACAAAAACGATGCACTTCTTGTTCAGACCAATTTGAAAAACAGCCAAATTGAAAGCGAAATCTTCTCACTCACCTTTAAAGACTTTTCAGTTAATGGAACATTTGACAGTGAAGAGAAAAAGGTTTTGCAAAAGGCACTGACAATTTCTTATATATCCTATCAAAATCTTTATGACATTGCAATAAGTCTTGACACTGGCGTGTATAACGAAACATCTGCAAAACTGGCTGTCAACGCTGTTCATTCGGCGATAAGCATGACGCTTAGCGATTTTCAAACGCTGTTTTCAAATGAGGAAAATGAAATTTTTAAAAATATTGACACAACTTTAAAAAACATCAAAAAAATTTCCACTGCTCTTTGCTCGGGAACAAAAATAAGCGAAAAGCAAACATATTCATCTCTTATTAAATATCGCTACCTTGAAATTTTGAATGAATACAGCCTTCTTATAAGCAAAGAATAAACTTTCTAAAAACAAAAAAGAACTTGAATTGAAAGTTCTTTTTTTGATTATTCATTATATTAAATAGCGTTTGAAATTTCATCGCTTTCTTCAAGTTTATTTTCGATAACATTGACAGTTTTGCAAGATATTTCATAAGCGGTTTTTGTTTCTGTTTCGTTGGCTTTTTTATATTCTCTTGATTGAATTCTGCCTTCAAACTCAACTTTTGTTCCGACTGGTTTATCGGCAACAAATTTTGCATTTCTTCCCCAAACGATGCAAGGAATATAGTCTGACTTATTGGAATTTGTTCTGTTGACAGCAATGACCACATCACAAATCTCTCTGCCAAATGGAGTTTGTCTGAAAATAGGCTGTTTGCAGATAAAGCCTGTGAGTTTCACAGTGTTAACATTTTCATTGTTAAACGCTTGGATTTCATCCATAGTCATATAATTTTTTGCAAAAAAGTATAAAACAAGTTTGTTCTTGACTGCGTCTTGCTTGTTATAACTTCTAAACTCACCTTTAAAATTGACACTGTCGCCAACATTTATTTGATTTTTGAGTGTTCTTTCTGAAATTGTCACAGGAATAAAGTCTGGCGTTTTGCTGAGTCTGTCAACTTCAACCTTAAATTCATAAAACCATTCACCTTCAACTTGGTGTGTTTTTTGTGGTGCTGTTGACACCTTGCCTGCAATGTATGCATCGTTGTTTGAAACTTTTGTATTGTTCATAATTTCTCCTTTAATTTTGTATTTGCGTGCCATTATTGTTTATTGTGAAGTTATCCTTATAAATCAAATCTCCTATCGAAGTCACTTTATAGCCTTTCATTGTCAAACTCTGCAAAATAAGCCTTGTTGCTTCAACAACATGGTCTGCGTTGTTGTGACAAAGGATGATTGAACCATTTTTTGCCCTGCTAACCACTCTGTTTGTCACTTCGCCAGCCGATAAACCTTTCCAGTCAAGAGAGTCCACATCCCACTGAATTGCTTTAAGGTTAAGGCTGTCACAAGTGCTTAAAAGAGCGTTGTTATATGAGCCAAATGGCGCTCTGAAAAGTTCAACTTTCTTGTTTGTGATTTTTTCAATCTTTTCAATTGAAGTTGTCAGTTCACTTTTCATGGTGTCAGACGAAAGTTTTGCCATATCTGGATGAGTGTTTGAATGTGTTCCTATTTCAAGTCCAGCATCGTCAATCGCTTTGACTTTTTCAGGAAATTTATCAATCCAAAATCCCACCAAAAAGAAAGTTGCACCTGCGTTAAACTCTTTCAAAACTGAAATGATTTCTTCGGTCTTGTCAGCGCCCCACGCAGCATCGAATGAAATTGCAACTTGCTTGTTTTCAGTCTGAACGTTATAAATTGGAACCCGCCTTGTCGTGTTTCCAAAAAACACACCTGCACACGCTCCGCCTTGGAAGGAAATTCCAAGCAAAACTGCAACCACCACCATCGCTATAAAAATTTTGATTGTTCTTGATTTGACCACACAAAAATGCATATCGCAAACCTCGCTTTTAATAATAAGATAATAAAGGAATTAACCAAAGGAATATCTTCTATAAAAATGTAATAAAATGACAACCTTTGTCGAAACCTTTTACGAGATAATTATATTTTCTCTTTCGATAATTTATGACAGACTTAACTTTATTATTAAACAAAAAAACAAAGCAAATTTATTGCCTTGTTTTCTTTAAAATCCTATAAATATTTGGAAATTTTGTAAAGTTTAATTGATATTTAATAGAAATTTTTGGGGAACTTTAGTTGTGATTTTATTGAAAATTTAAACCAAATATTGACTTATCGAAATAAATTGTTTTTTGATAATTTCATTTCCAGTTGCAAGTCTGTCAGAAAGTGGAAGTTTCTTTGTTTCAAGTGGAAGAATTTTTAAGCCAAAGTCGACAGCAAGCACAATGTTTCCATCACCTGAGCATGCGAAAACAACATCTTTTCCGCCGTTTGCAAAATTGATATATTTCACGCCTTTGCGATAGCGTTGAGCAAGTGGGAAATCTTTGGCACTTATTCTTTTCACATAACCGTTGTTTGTGAGAAGAACAATTTGGCTGAAATCATTTTGACCAGCAAAAATAACTTTATCTCCGTCATCCATATTTATTCCACGCACACCGCCAGAAATTCTGCCTTGAACTGGAATATCCGACTTGTCAAAATTGAGGCTCATTCCATTTTTTGTGAGCATCAAAATGCTTCCGGCTCTTTCAATTTCAGCGCCGATAACCTCGTCACCGTCGCCGAGTTTGCAAACTTGATAATATGACTTTGTTGTTATCATATCTTCGATTTTTGAGCGTTTAACAAGTCCATCACGAGTGTAAACAAGCACATTTGTGTTGGCAGTTGGTAAGAAGAATGAAACAATCTTTTCGTTTGACGACGCAGTTTTATCAACACTTAAAAGGCTGTTGCCTTTATCGCGCCATTTGCATTCTGGAAGGTTTGCCACAGTGGTTTTAACGCAATTGCCTTTGCTTGTTATGATAAGAATAGTATCCTTGCTTGTCACATTCATAATCTTTGTGTGAACATCTGTTATTGTTGAATTTTCACCAAGCACTTTTTGCGAAGATGCATAGTTTCTTGGGCTAACTTTCTTTATCGTTCCACCAGCAGTGAGAGCAACAACAAAATTCTTCCTTTCGTCATCTGCAACTTCCTCTTTCATTTCAGCCAATTTGATATCAGCAGTTTTTGCAATTTGGCTTCTGCGAGGATTTGAGTATGCTTTTTTGATTTCGGTTATTTCTTTCTTAACAATGTCAAGTTGAGCGCGCTTTGACGCCAAGATTCGCTCATATTCAGCGATTCTTTCTTTGAGAGAGGCAAGTTCCTCCTCAAGTTTGGTCACTTCGAGGTTGACAAGCCTTGCAAGACGCATATCAAGAATGGCTTGCGCTTGACGCTCAGAAAGGTCAAATCTTGCACGCAATTTTTGTTTAGCCTCACTTGTTGTTGCTGATTTTTTGATGATTTTGATAACTTCATCAATGTTCTTTATTGCAACAAGAAGTCCTTCAACTATATGAGCGCGTTCTCTTGCAGCGTTAAGTTCAAACTTGGTTCTTCTGACGATAATTTCACGCTGATATGCGGTATAGTAGGAAATAATCTCCATAAGCCCAAGTTGCTTTGGTTTTCCGCCTGCGATTGCAACCATATTTATTGCGTATGATACTTGCAAGTTGGTTGCTTTAAAGAGGTATTCTAGAATTTTCTTTGGATTTGCGTCTTTTTTAAGCCTTATCACCGCACGCATACCATTTCTGTCTGACTCATCACGGATTTCAGCGATTGCTGAGAGTTTGTCTTTGTTGGTTTCTTTAAGTTCGGCAATTTTTTGAAGCAGGTTTGCCTTGTTCACTTGATAAGGTATCTCTGTGATAATCAGGCTGACCTTATCGCCAACAGTTTCAGTTCTGACTTTAGAGCGAATGATAATTTTTCCTTTGCCTGTTTCATAGGCTTGTCTGAGCCCTTCATCAAAGATAAGTTCACCGCCTGTTGGAAAGTCTGGCGCTTTGATAATTTTCATCATTTCGTCAAGTTTTATATGCGGATTATCAATATATGCTACAACACCGTCAATAACTTCGCCGAGGTTGTGTGGTGGAATGTTTGTTGCAACGCCCACTGCAATACCAGACGCGCCGTTTACGAGAAGGTTTGGAAAGCGACCTGGAAGCATGTCCGGCTCTTTCAAAGTATCATCAAAGTTAAGGCTCCACCTCACAGTGTCTTTTTCAAGGTCGCGAGTGAGTTCAAGCGCAAGAGGTGCAAGGCGCGCTTCGGTGTAACGCATAGCCGCTGGGCTATCGCCGTCAACCGAACCAAAGTTTCCATGACCGTCAACAAGAGGCGCTCGGAGTGAAAAATCTTGCGCCATTCTTGTCATCGCATCATAAACTGAACTGTCGCCGTGAGGATGATATTTACCAAGGCAGTCCCCAACAATTCTGGCTGACTTTCTGTATGGCTTGTCTGGCGTTACGCCAAGTTCAATCATTGAATAAAGTATACGCCTCTGAACAGGTTTAAGACCGTCCTCAACCCTTGGGAGCGCTCTGTCAAGCACCACGCATTCGGTGTAAGGAATCATTGAGTCATGCAAAACCTCATCAAGAGATCTGAAAATAATTCCCTTGCTTTTGCCGTTGTCGCCACCATTATCATCATCTTTTGACTTTGGAATTTCAAGTTCTTTGACCTCTTCCGCTTTGCCCAAAAGATTTTCATAACTTATCTGTCCTTCTCTCTCTTCTTCTTGCACTTTCTACCTCTCTATTTTCTATAGGTTTTATTTTATATTTTTTTTAATAAACAAATTTTTTAGTAACACACATAGTGTGACACGCTGTGTGAGATTAAGTATTGCACAATGTGTGTTATTTATTTTCTTTATAATTTTTAAAGAAATCGTCTTCGCGGTCGAAGTTGGCATGCTCGCCAATATATTTCTTTCGCGCTTCGATATCGTCACCCATAAGCGTGGTCACAATCTTTTCAGCCTCTGCAACATCTTCAATTGAAACTTGGATGAGGTTACGCTTTGCTGGGTCCATTGTTGTTTCCCAAAGTTGTTCTGGGTTCATTTCGCCAAGACCTTTATAGCGTTGAAGTGAATAGTTCCTGCCTGCTCTTGCAATCGCCTGTGGAAGTTCGGCGTCTGAATAGACATATTCAACATAATCTTTCTTATACACTTTATAAAGTGGTGGCATACCGCAGAACACATGCCCGTCAGTTATAAGCGGACGCATATATCTGAAAAAGAATGTCAGCAGGATTGCTCTGATATGCGCACCGTCTTGGTCGGCATCGGAAAGAATGATGACCTTGTTGTAGCGCAGGCTTGAAAGGTCGAAATCTTCGCCTATTCCTGTGTCAAGTGCCGAGATAATTGTTCTGATTTCTTCGTTTGCAAGCACTTGGTCTATTCTCTTCTTTTCTGCATTAAGAGGTTTTCCTCTAAGTGGCAAGATTGCCTGAAATTTTCGGTCACGGCCTTGCTTTGCGCTACCGCCCGCAGAATCTCCTTCCACAATGAAAAGTTCGCAGATATCTCGATTTTTGGAAGTGGCCGCAGAAAGTTTTCCAACAAGGTTAAAATTTTCAGCCGAGTTTTTGGCGCGAGTGAGTTCTTTTGCTTTTTTTGCCGCCTCTCTCACCTTTGCTGCGCCTTTGGCTTTGTTGACAATGATTTCAGCAACAGTTGTATTTTTTTTGTTTTCAAAAAATTTAGTCAGTTCTGTCGTCGTCAAGCTTTCAACAAGCGTTTTGGCTTCTGGGTTTCCAAGCTTAGTTTTTGTCTGGCCTTCAAACTGGACATTTGTCATTTTGACATTGATTACAACATTGATTCCTTCACGGAAATCCTCGCCCAAAAGGTTTGCCTCTTTTTCTTTGAGGATATTGTTTGCACGAGCAAAGTTATTCATAACTTTTGTGAACGCACTTTTGAAGCCCATTTCATGAGTTCCGCCCTCAATGGTTGGAATGTTATTGACGAATGAAAAAGAGTTTTCAGTGTAAGTGTCAGTGTAAATGAAAGCAACTTCGAGGTCAAAGTTTTTGTCTTCCGCGTGGAAATAGATAGGATTTGAATACATCTTACTTTTGCCTTCAACGAGATAAGAAACAAAATCAGAAATTCCACCTTCATAGTGATATTCCTCTCTTTTTTCTGTCCCCTCTTCTTCAATAATAATTTTCAGACCTTTGTTTAGAAATGCAAGTTCGCGAGCACGAACAGCGATTGTTTCAAAGTTAAGTCTATTTTCCCCAAACATATCAGAGTCTGGAAGAAAGGTAACCCTTGTTCCTGTCTTCTTTGTCGAGCCAATTTTTTTAAGTGGAGCAACAGGGATACCGCTATGCATCTTACCATTATCATCTCTATACGAATGGAATTTTATATAATACTCGCTTCCGCCCTTAAAAACAGATACTTCGCACCACTTTGAAAGAGCATTTGTGACAGATGCACCCACGCCGTGAAGACCGCCAGAGAATTTATAGTTTTCGTTATCAAACTTTCCGCCTGCGTGAAGAGTTGTGTAAACAACTTCAACACCCGACTTGTGAAGTGTTGGATGTTCGTCAACAGGGATTCCACGACCGTTATCTTCAACAGTTGCACTGCCGTCAGCATGAAGAGTTATCGAAATCGTGTCACCATGACCATTTGAGATTTCGTCAATTGAGTTATCAACAATTTCCCAAAGGATGTGATGAAGACCTTTAACGCCAGTTGTTCCGATATACATTCCCGGTCTGAGCCTGACTGCGTCAAGTCCTTCAAGAACAACAATATCTTTTGAGTCATAATTTTTTCCTGCCATTTTCCTCTCCAAATTTGATATTAATTATTTATATTATATCAAACTTTAATCACATTTCCAAAAGATTTTAAGGCTTAATTAGAGTAAAATTTTTAATTAAATATTTGCATATTTATTATAATTAACGTATATTTATTCATCAATTAAATTTTAGTTTTTAGATATATTTTTTTAAATTTAAGTATATAATTATATATCATTTTTAAGGAGAGAGTTTATGAAAAAAATTGTTCTGACTGGCGGAGGAACGGCTGGGCATATATACCCTGCACTTGCAGTGAGAGAAAAACTTGACAAGGAAGTGGAAGTTCATTTCATTGGCGGACATGGAATGGAAAAGGAAATCATAAAAAATGAGAAAGACATAATCTTTCATGAAATAGACACTGTCAAACTTGCAAGAAAGTTGACGCCAAAAAATCTTCTTATTCCATTCAAACTTTTCAAAGCAATCAAAGATGCAAAAAAAATTTTGGAGAAAATTAAGCCTGATGTGATTTTTTCAAAAGGTGGATTTGTTTCCGTTCCGACTGTGCTTGCTGGCGCAAAACTTGGCATTCCGATTGTCAGTCATGAATCTGATTTGTCAATGGGGCTTGCAAACAAAATAATTTTGCGAAAATGTGATGTGATGTGCACAACTTTTCCTGACACAATGGAGAACAATTCAAAGTGCGTTCACACAGGCCAACCTATTCGCAAAAAAGTTTTTGAAGGAAACAAAAACAAAGTTTATGACAATGATAATTTTGACAAAAAACTGCCCTGCCTACTCGTTGTTGGAGGCTCTCTTGGCGCAAAGTTTATCAACGAAAAAGTTTGGGCATCTCTTGACAAGTTGACTAAAAACTTCAACGTCATTCACATAACTGGCAGTCAAGCAAAAGTTATTCACAAGCACAAAAACTATAAGCAAGTGGAATATGCTCAAAATATTGGTGACTTTTTTGCGTGCTCTGATATCGTGCTTTCTCGTGCTGGCTCAGGTGCAATAAATGAATTTTTAGCGCTTAAAATTCCAATGCTTTTGATACCTCTTTCAAAAAATTGTTCACGTGGTGACCAAATTGAAAACGCTAAACTTTTTGTAAGTTATGGTTTTGCAGACATGCTTGAAGAAGAGATTTTCAGTGAAGAAAGTTTTTTATTAAAACTTAATAATTTATACGAAAATCGTGAAAATTACAAAAAAACAATGAAAAAATTATCAAATTTTGACGCTTCACTTAAAATAATTGAAATTTTAAAAGATGTTGCAAAATAAAAATTTTTATATATGATTTTGAAAAAAAACAAAAAAGTGACTGAGTCACTTTTTTTAAACTCTATAACAAGGATAGCCAAATCCTTCAAGATTTTTGTTGAATGTTATTGCACGGCAAGAGGAAATGAGTTTTTGCTTAACCTCTCTTGGCGTCAGATTTGGATTTGATTCAAGCATCAAGGCAACAAGCCCTGCAATCATTGGCGTTGCAACAGAAGTTCCGCTCAAAGTCACATAAGGCTTTTTGACTCCGCAAGAAACTATGTCAACAGAAGGCGCAACAAGGTCTGGCTTAAATCGTTGAAAAGCAGGGCCTCGAGATGAGAAAGATGCAATTTCAAAATAACTTGGATTGAACTCTGTGGCGCTTATTCTGTTATCATCAAAACCTCCAACAGTGATGATTTGACTGCTCACACCCGGACTTTTGATTGTCTGAAATTCTGGCCCACTATTGCCGGCAGCGGCAACCACAACTATACCTTCACGCCAAAGCGCTTCACTGCCCGACATGATTGGGTCATTAAAGCCAATTGGCTCACTGCCAAAACTCATGCAGACAACTTTTATGTTATATTCTTTGTGATTGAGATAGACCCATTCCATCGCCTGCAAAATTTTATCAGCCGATGCTTCGCCATCTCCATTGAGCGCTTTAAGGGAAATAATATTTGAGCGAGGCGCAATTCCGCAAAACTTTCCACCTGAAAGAGAACCACTGCCAGCGCACACGCCACTGACAAAAGTGCCATGTCCATTGTCGTCATAGTTGGATGTTTTTTGATTTATGAAATCTTTAAAAAAAAGTATCCTCTTTTTCCCAATCACAAAATCTGAATGACTGGCAATTCCAGTATCGATAAAAGCGATGTTGACACCTTCACCAGAAAGCGCATTCTCATCAACATTCAAGACTTTTTTTGCCACATACATAAGGGCATTTGCGCGAACGAGAGAATAAATAAAAGCAACTTGCGAAAGGTCTGATAAGGCAAGAAGTTGGGTTTTTGTGACTTTCAGTTGAAAGGAATTTATGAATAAATATTCACGAACAATTTCAATCTTTTTATGTATCAGATATTTTTTTAGACGTTGATAGTCACTTGCTTTAACAATGCAATCTATGCTCTGCTTATCGCTCAGAGCATAGGAATGCGTCAATAAAGTTTTGTCAATTTTCATATTCTTCATCTTAAAAGTTCAAGCATCCTTTTAACATTTTGATAATCGTTTTCACTGAGGTTTCCTTTTATTGCCTCTAGCATATTTTCAAGCGCACGATAGTCAAAAGTCCCATCCCTTTTCTGCTTTGCAACCTCTTCAAAAAGTTTTTGATTGATTTGGTCTTGTGGCAGGTCTTTATATTCATTGAACTTTGACATAACATCTTCTTTTGCCTCGAATTTGTTTTCGCTTTGAAAATTTGATAACTTCGCCATAATTTCACTCTCCTAAATTTAGTATATGCCTGTCAAATCAAACTTGCACACTATGGCAAAAAAAAGAATAAATATTATCATGGAAAACAATATCTTTAACATGCTTTCACTTTTATCAGGTCAGTTTGGAAATAATTCAAACAACAGTTTTTCGCAAGCGCAGAACTCAATATCCGGTCAAAGTGCAACTCAAAATTATTCAAACAGGCAAACGACAAGTTTTCCTGAAGAAGCCTATTCAAACACCGAACAAACAGCCTCAACTCAAAGTAATAACAACCAAGACTTTTCAAGCGGAATGATTCCACTCCTTATGCAAATGATGGGCGGAAAAGGCGGAATGAGCAATTTGGCTGGGCTTGGGAATATGTCTGGGATGGGCAACCTTGGCGGTCTGGATTCAATCATGAAAAATGGAAATTTTGACATGTCGTCACTTTTCTCTTCGCAACCAAAAACCACAAAAAAAGAGGGCGTCGCCCCCAAAGATGATATTATATTATAACTCCTCTTTTGTAAATTTTTGTTAATTAAATTTATATACTTTTTTCATTAACTTTTTATATTCAAATTAAATTAATTCAATGCAGTCAAATTGTCAGCGACCGAACCATTTTTGAAATAATAGTTTCTTTTGCATAATTTTTGAGCAATGCTTGCCTTTGTTGTTGCAATGATAAGTGTTGTTTTTTTGCTTTTAAGTTTTTTAATCATCTGGCAAACAACATCCATAGTTGCTTCATTGAGCCTGTCAAAAATGTTATCAACCATAAGAAGTTCAAGTTCCCCTCGCAAAGTTAAGCGAATGAAAGAAAGCACATATTTTTCTTCCAAGGAGAGTTCCTTGATTTTTCTGTCTTTGATTTTTTCGATTGCATATTCAATTATGATTTCATTTATCTTGGTTTCAATTTCTGCGTCCTTATATCCCCAAGTTTTGAGAATGTATTTAAAGTTTTCATAAACTGTTTTTTTCTCAAAAAAGACCGGTGTTGAAGGAACATAACCTGCGTTGATATCAGTGTGATAATCAAGTTTTTCAAGAGGAATATCTTTGATGTAAACTTCACCCTTAGTCATTTTTTCAAGTTTGGCAAAGATGCGCAAAAGGCTTGTTTTTCCGCTTTCATCTTCACCAACAAAAGCAACGCTTTCGCCATCTGCAATATCCATATTGACTTGATATAAAGCATAATACTCACGCGTAAACTTCAAAAACAAATTTTTGACCAAAATCATAAATAGCCACCTACTTTTATTTATCTTTATTCTATTTTACTATAAGAAGAAAAAAAATAAAAGCAATTTGCGCTTTTATTCTTCTTTATTTATAACTTTTTGAATTTTAAGTTTAAATTCATCTGAAATATCTTCACTTCCGACCAAAACGTCACCTGTTTTTTGAGAATTTTCTTCCACATCACCTGCGACAACACGCAAAGTCAGTTCAATAGGCTTTTCGCTGTTGAAAAAATATGTTTTTGTGACAGCATCCTTAAACGGCATAAATTTTTCTGTGTTCGGCTTATCTTGAGCGATGGCAATAAGGCTTGTAAGAGAATACCAATCATCTTTTTTATATAAATTCAAAGTCATCTTTTCGTCATTTTCTTCCCAAAAAACAAGTTGGCATTCTTCATTTGCTTTCACCTGAACATCAACAAACTTTTCTTTTACTCTTTCGTCTTCCATAAACGACACTGAAACGCCATAATTTTCACTGCCTGCAGAGGTTATTTCTCGAATGGTGGCACAACGAAGATTGGTTGAATTTTCACATCCCATCATAAAAACGGCAACAAAACAAAAAATAGGCAAAATTAACTTTTTCATAACTGAATAACTCCTTATAAGCCAATTTTACCCAAATAAAAATAGTTTAAACTTTGAACTTTTGTTTTTTCTTCTAAAAAGTGACTTGGTCACTAGAAAGCATTTTCAAGATGATTTATTTCATCACCAATCACTTCAACAACGTCAAATCTGACAGACACACGGTCATATAGTTTTCTTTCAATTAAATATAATTCTGCAACTCGACGAATTTTATATTGCTTGCGCGAATCAACGGCTTCGCAAGGCAATCCAAACTCTTTTGTTTCGCGTGCTTTCACTTCGATAAAAACCAAGTCTTCGCCGTCTAAAGCAATAACATCAATCTCGCCAACTTTATTTTTATAGTTTGTTTCAATAATTTTATATTTTTTCTTTTTCAAAAAGGAAACTGCTTTGCTTTCACCGGCAAAACCTTTGGCTCTGTTAAGATATTTCATTTTTAAAACCTTTTAATCAAGCGTTATTTTGCCTATTCTTCCTTTGCGGAAATCATCAATAACTGCTTGCGCTGTGCGTTCATAATCAACCTCGCTTCCGTGAGTTAAATAGCCCCTTCTTTTTGCTATATCTTCAAGGTTGCAACAAAGCGGATAGCGTTTTTCAACAAGTTCTGGATAGAGTATTTTAAGCATTTCAACAAGCGCTTCTGCAAGTTCAACTTGGTCGACGATGACGTCCTTAATACTTCCAATAAAAGCAAGTTTAAGGGCTATTTGTTGGTCGACAAGATTTGGATAAAGTGTTCCCGGAGTGTCACAAATTTCGATATTATCACCAAGATTCAGCCACAAATTTTGCTTTGTGACACCCGGTTTATCGCCAGTGACAGCCTTAGCTTTTCCGCAAAGGTTGTTTATGAGAGTGCTTTTGCCAGAATTTGGAACGCCAACAACAAGCGCTCTGATTGTGGTTTTGACACCCTTGGCAAGATATTTTTGAATTTTTGCGTTCGCAAGAACTTTAATTTTTTGCCTTATTATTTTGCCTGCACCTGACATCGTGCTGTTAAGGCAGACATAATCACAACCTTCACTTTTGAAGTTTTTGGCAATAGCGTTAACTTTTGCCTCATCAGCAAGGTCGGTTTTGTTGAAAACATAGAGAATGGGCTTATTTTCTGAAAGTTTTGATAAACTTGGATTGACAGAAGATATCGGTGCTCGGCAGTCAAGAACATATATGACCACATCGATAATTTTCAGCATTTTTTTCATTTCGTTCAAGGCCTTTGACATATGCCCCGGGAACCAATTTATCTTCACTATATCTCCTATTTAGTGCATATTGCACTATTTTAAAATTAATTTTTGGGTTTAACTATCAAAATTTTACTTTTAATTTAGATTCTTCTTGGAAAGATTTTCCATGATTTTGAATGTCACACTTGCAACTTTCTCACTTGCAATGCGAAAATTCTTTTCAAATTCTTCCATATTTCCACTATCTGAAACTGATTTTAAAAGCAGGCAAGGAATATAATTCTTTTGGCAGGTGTAAACAACAGCGACGCCTTCCATATCACAAATATTCGCGCCAAAATTTTTTATCAATTTCTTTTTTAGCCCTTCACTTTCAACGAAAGAATTTCCTGTTACAAGATTTCCCACTTTGAGTTTTTTATCAAGCGAGAGTGCAAAATTTTTAAGTTTTTCATCACAAACATAAGTGCTTGGCTCAATGATATCCGATTTAATATCCCAAAAAGTTGCTTTATCCACAACAAAAGTGTCGCAAACTTTATTTTTTTCATCAAGCGAGCCACATGTTCCGCTGTTAATTATCACATCAGGCTTGAAAAAATCAAGCATTTTTTGAAGATAAATGCCTGCATTGATTTCGCAAGGCCCTGATTTGCAAAGGACGATTGTATGGTTTTTAAACTTGGCTTTATAAAAGGTCATTTCGCCAAAAGTCAATGTCTTAATTTTATCGAAATATTTCAAATGGGCATTGATTTCTTCACCGCATGCAATCAAGAGTCCTATTTTCATGTTTTTCTCCTTAGGTTCAATTCTTTTTTAACAGGTCAGGTCTTTTTTCATGTGTTTTTTTGAGCGCCTGTTCCTTTCTCCACTTTGCAATTTCTTGATGATTGCCAGAAAGCAAAACTTCAGGAACAGATAGACCTTCAAAGACCTGTGGACGTGTGTATTGAGGATATTCAAGAGTGTCGCAAGCAAAACTCTCTTCGTCTAAACTTTCTGCCGTGATAACGCCATCAATGAACCTTGCAAGGCAATCAATGATAACCATAGTTGGAAGTTCACCGCCTGTGACGACATAGTCACCAATGGAAATTTCCATTGGCTTTATAAGTTCATTCATTCTTGCATCAACGCCTTCATAGTGACCACAGATGAACACAAGATGTTCTTTTTTTGAAAGTTCTTTGGCAAGATTTGGAGAAAGCGTTTGACCTGATGGGCTTGCGAAAATTGGAAAACTTTTCTCATTTGCCACGCTTTTGTAAGCGTCATAAATAGGCTGAACTGACATCAGCATTCCAGCACCACCACCGAAGGTATAGTCATCGCATTTTTTATGCTTATCTTTTGAAAAGTCACGAATGTTGATAACATTGATTTGCAATATGCCACTTTCTTGCGCACGTTTCAAGATGCTTTCGTTAAGAGGGGCAAAACTTTCTGGGAAGAGCGTTAAAATATCAATTTTCATACGCTGACCTCTTCGAAAATTTTGCGATTAACCTTGAAGGTGTCGCCGTCTTTTATAAGCAGTCCGTCAACGAAAGGCGTTTGAACAGTGCGACCATTTTTTTCGATTATCAAATTGAAGGTCGCACCATAGTTTTCAACATCAACTATCTGTCCAACTTTTTCTCCATCGGTATCAAACAGCAACATTCCAATAAGGTCATCGACCAAGATTTCATCATCCTGAAGGTTTTCTTCAAGCATTTCTTTTTCAAGATAGAGTTTTTTGTTTCTCAAATTCTCCGCCGAATTTCTGTCATTCACTTCAGAAAATTTTATATACAAAAAACCTTGCCTAAGGGAAATCTTCTCAATTTTGAAATCTTTGCCTTCGACATTTATTTTTTTTAAATTTTCAAAAACAGCAAGGACATTTGTCAAAGGTTTAGCCTTAACTTCGCCTTTTATGCCTTGCGGTTTTAAAATTTCTGCAACATCAATCATTATTCACCAAATTTAACAAAAACTTTTTTATCTTCCTTTGCAGAAAGAGATTTAACGATAGTGCGAATGCTTGAAGCAATTTTTCCGCCCTTGCCGATAATTCTGCCCATGTCATCTGGATTGACCATAACATGAATGACTTTTTCGTTTTCGTCCTCGGTTATTGACACTTGAACATTGTCAGAGTCAATCACAAGGCTCTTAACAATATATTCTACAAGTTTTTCCATAAAAAATCTCCTTATTTATTGATGATTCCGCTCTTTACAAGAAGTTGCTTTGCTGTTTCAGTTGGTTGAGCGCCATTTTTAAGCCACTTGTTTGCTTTTTCTGCGTCAATTTTGATTTCTGCAGGGTCAGTAAGTGGATTGTAAGTTCCAATGATATCGATGAATTTGCCATCTCTTGGAGCTCTTGAATCAGCAACTATAACTCTATAAAATGGAGCTTTTTTATCTCCAAGTCTTGTAAGTCTGATTTTAACTGCCATTGTTTTCCTCCTTTATAAATTTAATATCTTTAACTCGGAAGACCTTGATTTCAAGTTCCTTCGAAGGATATTACGCTTGTAATATTTTGTTGTTTTAATTTGTTTTGTTTAGTTTGTGCCTAAGGCACGACACATGATGCACATAGAAAGCGCATAATGCGCACTGCTTAAAGCAATACCTAAGGAACGGTGCATAATGCATCTAGTAAGTGCCTAAGGCACCTAGAAGAGTCCGCGAAGACCTCTGCCATTCTTCATTTGTTTCATCATATCTTTGGTCTGCTCAAACTGTTTGAGAAGTTGATTGACCTGCTGAACGCTCGTTCCACTGCCGTTTGCAATGCGTTGACGACGACTTGCTTTGATGATTTCTGGGCTACGTCTTTCTTGTGGCGTCATTGACTGAATAATTGCCTTGTTCACCGCAAGTTGATTTTCGTCAATAGTAAGATTTTTAATCTTGCCGGACATTCCCGGAATCATGCCTAAGATATCCTTAATCGAACCCATTTTTTTGAGACTTTCAACCTGAGTGAGATAGTCGTCAAAGGTGAAAGAATTTTCTCTAAACTTTTTCTCGATCGCCTTCGCTTCTTCTTCACTGACAGCCTCTTGCGCCTTTTCGATAAGCGACAGCACATCGCCCATTCCTAAAATACGGCTTGCAATGCGGTCTGGATAGAAAGGCTCTAAGTCACCAATCTTTTCGCCCACACCGGTGAACTTGATTGGTTTGCCAGTGATTGCTTTGATTGAGAGTGCCGAACCACCACGAGTGTCACCATCAAGTTTTGTGAGCACAACGCCAGTGATGTCGAGGTCACGATTGAAACTTTCAGCAACAGTGACAGCGTCCTGACCTGTCATAGAGTCAACAACAAGCAAGATTTCAGTTGGCTTAACTTCACGCTTGATATCTTGAAGTTCCATCATAAGTTCTTCGTTAATGTGAAGTCTGCCTGCTGTATCGATGATAACAGTGTCAAGCCCTTGCTTTTTGGCATGGTCGATTGCCTGCTTTGCTGTTTTGACAGGATTTTGAGTTCCTCTTTCAAAAACTTCAACACCTGCTTGCTTGCCCACAACTTGAAGTTGGTTGATTGCCGCTGGCCTATAAATATCACAGGCAACAAGAAGTGGACGCTTGCCAGATTTCTTCAAGTGCGCGCCAAGTTTGGCACACATTGTGGTTTTTCCTGCACCTTGAAGACCGCACATCATAATGATTGTCGGTGGTGCTGATGAAATCGTCAATTTTTGATTTTGCGAAGACATAAGTTCTGTCAGTTCATCGCGCACGATTTTAATAACCTGTTGTGCTGGCGTTAAACTTTTCAAAACTTCATCGCCGACAGCCTTTTCTGAAACTTTTTTGACAAAGTCTTTTGCGACCATATAATTTACGTCGGCTTCAAGCAGAGCAATTCGGACTTCGCGCATTGCCTCTTTGATTTCAAGTTCGGTCAGTCTTCCACGCTTTGTAAGTTTTGAAAAGATGTGATTGAACTTATCAGATAATGATGAAAAAAGTGCCACTTTTAGTTCTCCTTTTGGCGCCTAAGTGCCTCTATCTCATTTGTTAAAGCTTCGACTTTTTCGACAAAGTGCAATCTGCCTTCAAGTTCTTCAAGTTTTTTTATTGCCTTTTTCAAACTATCTTTAACGGCTTGACGAGAAATATTTTTATTCTCTGCAATCTCACTTCCTGTGAGGTCATAATAGAGATATTCACCAAGCACGTCTTGTTGCGACTGGCTTAATATTGCCCCATAAGCATCAAAAAGTTTGCCAAGTTTAATATTTTTCTCAATTTCCATTTTGCACTTTTGTAAAGCAATTTCGCTTTACATTGTCATTCTAACACATTTATACAAAAATTGCAAGCAAATTTTCAAAAAAATTTTAATTAAATTATTGACATAAAAATATTTTGTGATATAATGGCAATGTCAAAAGTTTAAGGAGAAAAATATGGAAGACGGAATAATAAAAAACGAGCACAAAATCAAGATTGAAGAAACACTTGACAGAGATGGAAAACCTGTGATAAGACAAAGTTTTTGCTCTTTTCACAAAAAGATAACCATGCAAGAAGCAAACGATTTGGTTGCCAAGTTGACAGCACAAATGGAAGAAAATCAATCCAGATAAATTCATCTGGTTATTTTTCTTTAAGGAGAAAAAATGTCGAAATTTAGCAAAATGAGTATTGTAAAAAAGAATTCAGCAAAAGCCAAAAAGCAAGCACCGGTCAAGCCAAAACTCAACCTCTCTTTTGAGAAAGAAAATTGTGATGACGGACTCACTTGCTCTTGTTGTGTGAAGATAAACATGTTTGAGCCTGACTTTGAAGAAAAGTGGCAAAAATTTGTGGAAGAATCAACTGATATAACAAAAGATGACGAAATTATAAAATAAAACATTTAAAAAAAGCACTTTTATTCAAAGTGCTTTTAATTTTAATATCTTTCTAAAAAATTCATTATCTCTTCAAATTTTTCATCAATTTGCTTGTTCACAATATGAAAAGTTTCTGCCGATTGTTTCAAGTTTTTGCCAACATTTTCAACATTTTTGCAACAATTATAAATTGATGAGATTTGCTTTGAATAACCTTCAAAATTCTCATTTTTATTGTTTGTCTTTTTTCGCTTTGCTCGCCACTTTTTCATCCACTTATTAAAAAAAGTCATTTCACTTAACTCCTTTATATATAAATATTATATCATACCTATTTTAATTTGTCAAGACTGATTTATTATCATAAGTCTTCAGTTTTATTAACAAGAAAATCTTATTCATGGCAACAATTTTGAAATAATTTGATTATTGACGCTGTAAAACTTGGGATTTAGGTAAATTTTGCCTTCTTTTTCATATATTATGCCCTTTTTAAGAAAAGTTTCAAAGTCCTCTTTTTCTGAAATTTTATAGCCAAGTTTCTCAATTTCTTTTATATCAAAACCGAGATAACAACGAAGGCCGAGCATGATTTTTTCTTCAATTTTTTCACGATTACCTAAAAATTCAACCTCTTTTTTGCCTTTAAAGTAAGTTTCAAATTTTCCGCCATTCGTCCAACGTCTATTTCCATAAGTGGAAGTCGCTGATAGCCCGAAACCCAAATAATTTTCGCCAGACCAATATTTCAAATTGTGCCTACTCTCAAAGCCGATGCGAGCAAAGTTTGAAACTTCATATTGATTAAAATTATATTTTGAAAGAAGTAAAACAAGTTTAGAAAAACTTTCAGCGCAGTCATCCTCGACCGGAAGAATTTGTGGATTTTCTTGACACATTTTAAAAAGTGGCGTTCCCTCTTCCACTTGAAGCATATATGAAGAAATATGAGTGACGCCCATGTCAATAAGTTTTTTTGCGTGAGAGCAAAGCATGCGCGAAGAAACTTTTGGCAAGCCGACAATAAGGTCAGCGCTTATATTTTCAAAACCCACCTTTTTCGCGTTCTCAATTGCAAGCAAAGCGTCAGACCTTCTATGTTTTCTTCCCAAAAACTTCAAAACATCATCGTTCAAACTTTGAACTCCGAAAGATATCCTATTGAAACCAATTGAATGATAAGCGTCAAGATTCTCTGGAGTTACGCTATTAGGATTGCACTCAATTGTTATTTCGCTATCTTTCAAAACCTCAAAGTTTTTTCTGATTGCATCAAGAGTGTCCGCAATATATTTCGGTTCAACAACTGAAGGCGTTCCGCCACCAAAATAGATTGTGTCGACAGTTTGTCCTTTATTTTCTGAATTATTTATTTCCTGCAAAAGAAAGGAAAAGTATTTCTCTTGCTCGGCGCAGACAAAGGAAGCAAAATCGCAATAAATGCATTTGCTTTCACAAAATGGAATATGAACATATATGCCTATCATTTGTCGTCGTCCAATTTGAGAATTGACATGAACGCCTCAGACGGAATTTCAACTGACCCAATCTGACGCATTTTTTTCTTGCCCTCTTTTTGTTTTTCAAGAAGTTTGCGCTTTCTTGAAATATCACCGCCATAACACTTTGCAAGCACGTCTTTACGCATTGCAGAGATTGTTTCGCGAGCGATAATCTTGTTTCCAATCGCAGCCTGAATTGGCACTTCAAAAAGTTGACGAGGAATAATTTTTTTAAGTTTTTCAGCGATTGCTCTTCCGCGAGAATACGCTTTATCTTTATGAACAATAAGGCTGAGTGCGTCACATTTGTCGCCGTTTAAAAGGATATCAACACGCACAAGTTCACTTTTTTCAAAGCCTGCCATTTCATAGTCAAAACTTGCATAGCCTTTTGTGCGCGATTTCAAACTGTCAAAAAAGTCATAGATAATTTCGCCAAGTGGAAGAGTGTAGTCCACCCTAACGCGTGTTTTATCAAGGTATGTGAGGTCTTTATATGTTCCTCTTTTATCTTGGCAAAGTTCCATGATTGCCCCAACATATTCTGGCGGAGTGAATAGGCTTGCTTTGACAATTGGCTCTTCGATATAGTCAATTTCCACTTGACTTGGAAGGTCAGACGGATTGGATATGACAATCATCTCCCCATTTGTTTTATGAACATTATAGAAAACGCCAGGCGCTGTTGTGATAATATCAAGATTGAATTCGCGTTCAATTCTTTCGGTGATTATTTCAAGATGCAAAAGCCCCAAAAAACCGCAACGGAAACCAAAGCCAAGAGCGTCTGAAACTTCTGGCTGATATTCAAGACTTGCATCATTGAGTTTGAGTTTTTCAAGTGCATCTTTGAGGTCGTTATATTTCGCTCCATCAACAGTGAAAATTCCGCAAAAAACAACCGGCTGAACTTTTTTATAACCAGCAAGCGCGTTTTCTGTTGGATTGTTTGCATGAGTTATTGTGTCGCCGACGGCAACATCTGATATTGTTTTTATTGAACCAGCAAGATAACCAACGTCACCAGCAAGCAAAAATTCAGTTTGCTTTGCAGAAGGTGTGAAAATGCCAACTTCGGTAACGTCAAATACCTTGCCAGTTTGCATCATTTTGATTTTGTCGCCAATTTTAACTTTTCCGTCAAAAACACGAATAAGGCAAATTGCGCCCTTAAAATTGTCATAGTAACTGTCAAATATGAGGCACTTAAGTTTTTCATTCTCATCGCCTTTTGGCGCTGGAAACTCTTTCACAATCATTTCAAGCACTTTATCTATGTTTGTGCCGTCTTTGGCAGATATGCATGGTGCATGCATAGCAGGAACGCCAACAATGTCCTCAATCTCATCTTTAACCTCATCAGGTCTTGCTGATGGCAGGTCGATTTTGTTTATAACTGGCAAAATTTCAAGATTGTTATCGATTGCAAGATATGCGTTTGCAAGAGTTTGAGCCTCAACACCTTGCGATGCATCAACAATAAGGATTGCACCCTCGCATGCAGTAAGCGAACGAGAAACTTCATAAGTGAAGTCAACATGCCCTGGCGTATCGATAAGATTAAGTGTGTAGGTTTCGCCTTCAAATTCATAAAGCATACGTGTTGGAGTAAGTTTGATTGTGATTCCCCTCTCGCGTTCAAGTTCCATACTGTCAAGCAGTTGGTCTTGCATATCACGTTTAGCAAGCGAGCCAGTCAGTTCAATAAGCCTGTCTGCCAGCGTGCTTTTTCCATGGTCGATGTGTGCAACAATGCAAAAGTTGCGGATTTTATCTTGTCTATTCATAATTATAGATTATACCGATTTTTTGGCGTTTTGGCAATTAATTTTCATGTATAATATTGACAAAAAGATAATTTTATTTTAAAATAATAATTAATAGGAGTTTATATGACTGTTAAAGAAAAATTTATTGATTTTTTTAATTTTTCAGATGAAGAATGGCTAAAACTTTCCAAAAAAATCAACAAAGTTTCAGAAGATACGGCTGAAAAGATGCTGGCGCAGGCTCAATTTTTGAAAGAACGATATAATTTCTCTAATCAAGAAATCAAAAAAATTGTCTTGGGTCAAGGGTTAATATTAAAACTAACTAAGAAAAATATAATAGCAAAAGAAAAGTTTTATTGTTCTTCTTTTAAATTAAAAAGAACAGATTTCAAACTGCTTATTTTAAGACACCCTAACATTTTAACTTATAGCACTGATAAAGTTACTTCTTTAACACAATTCATCACAAGTCATTTTGGTCTTAAGCTTGACGAAGCAAAAAAATCTATTTTAAACAACACAAAACTTCTCGGATTTAACACTGACATATTTGAAGAGCGTTCAAAATATCTTATTTCAAAGTTTGGTTTTAAGCAATGGCAATTGAAAAACATTTGGAAAAACCTGTCTTCAATTTACATTTATAAAATTGATACTTTGGAAGAAAAGTTCAATTGGCTGGTAAACAAATTTAACACATCAGAGGATAAATTCAAAGACTGCATTCGACTTAACCCTCAATTTTTGTTCTATACACCAGAGTTTATTGAACAGAAATGCAACTTCATAAAATCAACATTAAAAATTGACACCAATGTTTTAAATGAAAAAATAAATTCATTTGCAAGAGTTTTTGCCCTAAAAGAAGAAACTATTTTATCAAAAATTGAATTTTATAAGTCTACTTTCAATTTTTCAGAAGATGAAATTTGCAAACTTTTGACAGCAAATCCAACTTTGTTACATTACGACAAGAAAACAGTCGAACACAAAATTGCATTCTATCAAGATAAATTCGGCTTAAGCATTGAACAATTAAAATTGGCGTTTCTTCAAAAAGCGCAACTTTTTGATTTAAATGAAGAATCAGTAGTAGAAAAAATAATGGCAATTTTGGGCACCAGATTCACAATCGATGATATCGTCGAAAACATTGCTTTACTCACCTCAGGTCCTGCTGACAGTTTCAAACTTCGTTATGCAATTTGTGCAAACGCAAATGTCAGCAAAGAATCATTCTTGCACAAGAAGATGTATATGCTGAACGAAAGCAAACTTTATGCCAGAGTTAAATTTCTTAAAGAATCCAAATATCCAAACTTTGCTTGTATAGGTTACTCAAAAAAAGTTTGGGAAAATCAATTCCATATTTCAGACGAAGAACTTCTCAAAAAGTATATACTTACTGATGATGAAAAGAATGCTCAAATTAAAGAGTTTGAAAACAATCTCACAGATATAGAATCAAGTTAACAAAAAAAAGTTAATAATAATTCTTAACACTTCAAAGAAACTTTCGCAAAGCGAACTCAAATTAAGCAAAATTTCATTTTGCTTTTTTTGTTTTGTATGCTATAATGAGCATACGTGCAAGTGAAAAGTGATAAATATCTCACTTTTGCATAAAATATTTTATAATGGCAGAAAAAGGCGGAAAAATTTTTATGGATATATTCAAATCTTGGCTGGTTGAAACACCGATTGCTCATCGTGGTCTTCATGATAAAAATGCACCAGAAAACTCTATTCCTGCATTCAAAAATGCAATCGAAAATGGCTATGCAATTGAACTTGACGTTCAAATGCTTTCAGATGGAACGGTTATTGTTTTTCATGACAACTCACTTTCAAGGCTGACAAACAATGATGGCTATATCAAGTTTTTGACCAAGGCAGACCTTGACATGCTCACACTCAATGGAAGCAAAGAAAAAATCCCAACCTTTGAAGAGGTGCTTCAATTTGTTGACGGAAAAACTCCACTTCTTATTGAAATCAAAAACCAAGACAAAGTTGGCGAACTTGAAAACAAAGTTATCGAACTTTTGAAAAATTATAAAGGTCAATTTGCAATCCAATCTTTCAATCCTTTTGTGCTTCAATATTTCTATAAACATGCACCAAACATCCAAAGAGGTCAACTTGCGAGTTTCTTTAAAAAAGAGAAACTTCCGTTCATTCAAAAGTTTTTCCTCAAAAGACTTGCACTTTGCAAAAAAGTTAGTCATCCTGATTTTATTTCCTATGACACGCGTTCTCTTCCAAACAGATATGTCAAAAAATTTAAAGATAAACCTCTTCTCGCATGGACGGTTAAAAATCAAAGCGAATATATGAGGGTTGTGAAATATTGCGACAATGTTATCTTCGAAGACTTTGAACCTAAAATCTAAATCATCATCGCTTATATATCTTTATAGACAAAAAAAGAGAGCTTTATTAACTCTCTTTTATTAATTTTTCTCAATCAAATACGTAACGCTCTTGCTTCCATAATCCTTGCTTGTTTCAATTGAAAAAAGCGAAAAGTCAATTTTTTCGTCTTTCGCGTGCTCGGCAACGATAACTCCACCTTCAGATAGAAGTCGATATTCGCAAATCAAACTTAATGCTTTTTCATAAAGTCCTGCCTTATATGGAGGGTCAAGGATTATGATATCAAACTTTTCACCTTTAAGCCTTGCCAGCGCCACATCAAAACTCGCTCTTAAAACCTCTGCATCAATATTTAGATTTTTTAAGTTTGCTTTGGTAAGGTTCACACTTCGATAATCCTTGTCAACAAAAACCACCCGACTTGCTCCGCGAGAAATTGCTTCAATTCCAAGCGCACCTGTTCCACAGAAAAGGTCAAGCACAGACGAAGATGAAATTTTGAATGCAAGTTTATTAAAAATTGCTTGTTTGACAATGTCTGCTGTTGGTCTTATATGGTCAAAAGTGTTAGTCAACAATTTTCTACCCTTAAATTGTCCTGCTGTTACTCTCATAAACATATTATATCAAAAAATTTTAAAAATTAAAAACAAATTTAAAAATATGTAAAACAATCTAATTAAATAGCAAAAAACAATAAAAAAGGCTTATTTTTGATAAATTTGAAAAAGTTTGACGCAATTGTTTCGTCATTCTTTTAATAATTTTGCAAAAATATGTAAAATAAAAATATTTAACTTAGGAGGAAAAAATATAATGAAAAAAGAATATCCAAGATATACCTTGCGAATACCCAAATCGATGCTTAAAAAAATTGCATACATAGCCGATTTTAATGGCAGAACAACAAATAAGCAAATTGAAATTCTTATTCGCAAGAAAGTTGATGAACACGAAAGATGTTATGGGCTTATTGAATTTGAAAAAGAAATTGACGAAAAGGAAGATTAATTTTGTCAAATTGATTGACATTTTATCTTTTTTTATGTATAATTCTCATTGTAAACTTTGAGTTATGGCTTTTTTAGACTTATAGTTATGGACTGCTAGCTCAGTTGGTAGAGCATCTGACTCTTAATCAGAGGGTCCGGGGTTCGAGCCCCCGGCAGTCCACCAGAAAAAAAACAGACCTAATGGTCTGTTTTTTGTTTTATCTTTGCCGGGGGCTTAACAACTTTTTCAAAGTTGTTCATGGCGTCAGCCATGCGAACCCCAGACTTGTCCAGGTCGGAGCAAGCCGAAGAAGTGTGCGTGCTCGGTCATTCGGTTTATGCTCCTTTGGAGCATACCTCATAGCGCGCCCCGGCAGTCCACCAAAAAAAAGAGAAGACGAACTTTTGTTCGTCTTCTCTTTTTAAGTGATAAAGTTATAAAGTTAATAGTGATTTTTTCAACACTCTCACATATCAAAGATATAATCAGAAATCGAAGTCACTCTCTTGTCATGAGAGATGACAATCACGATATTTTTCTTTTTCAGTTGTTTCATAACTTTGATAACCTTTTCAACATTTTCGCTGTCAAGGTCGTTCGTCGGTTCGTCGAAGATATAGACATCGCCAAGCCTGCTTATTGCCCTCACAAAAGATATTCTCTTTCGCTCGCCACCTGAAATGACTTTTTCAAGATTTATCTTTTGGCAATCGTTAGTTCTTTCAATCAAGTTTTCGAGTTTGAACTTTTCAATGTTTTTTCTTGCAAGCGCATTTGGCTCATGATTTGGATAGCAAACATTATCAATCACGCTTCTGTCGAAAATACAGCCATTTTGAAGTGTCAAAAATACCTTTGCTGAGTTATAGAAAAGTGACTTGACTTTATAACTGTTATTGATAATTATCTCACCGCTTTTATATTCTTTAATTCCCAAGAGGCAACCCAACAAAGTTGTTTTTCCGCAACCGCTTGTTCCAACAATGCAAGTTATCTTTCCTGCTTCAAATGACACATTGAGGTTTTCTCTATGGAGTGTTCCAATTTCGATTTCAATCTTTCTCATGTCGATTTTGCTTATTTTTTCTTTGCGCAATAATTTATTTTCAAACCTATCTTCGCCTGGGTCAAAAACCTCATTTTCTTTAGGTTCAAATTCATAAAGTCTATTAACGCGATACCCTGTTGAAACAAGAATGTTGATATTATGTCCCATATCATTAAGAGGCGAAAAAAGATTGTTGAGATATGAAATAAGAAGAACAATTGTATTGATGCCTAGCGCGCTTAGCCCTACCTTTTCAGCAAACAGGTAAATGCTCACGCCCATAAATGCATATTCAATCAAATGCAAAAATCCCCAATAAGCAACCCAAATGACAGCCCTTTTATCAACCTCTTTCTTGTATGCCTTATGTTCTCTTTTAAGAAGTTTAAGTTCATGAAACTGAGAGTTTATAAAGGTTATAAAATTAAGATTGTTGACGCAGTCATTGATGTTATTACTGACTTTGGAGTTTGCAATGTCCATTTTTATAAAGCACCTTTTGTCAAGTTTGGAACGAATGATGCTGAGAACAATTACAAAAATACAAATTACAAGTGAGCCGAGAGCGATATACACATTTATTGAAACTATATAAATAAATGCAAGCACCGCAGAAACCAAATGCGGAAAAACATAAATCATAAAAGTATCCAAAAATTCATCCACTGCCGACGATGATGAGTCCGCAATAAAGATAATCTCTCCGTTACTTTTTTTCAAATCCATATTCTTTCTTGGAGTCAAAATATAAGACAACATTTTTTCTCTATAACAGTTTTGCACTTTTGCACCCAACTGGCTTCTGTGCGCACGTGCCCAAGTTGCAAAAATGCCAAGAAAAGCTAGGATACCAAAACATATTGCAATCACTGCACCAAAACTCAAACTGTCTGGCAAAGGTATGCCATAAAACAAAGTTTGCTCGCCAAGTGCTTTTGCCGTTATGCAAGCAATTGCCTGTGGAAGTGAAAGAATGAATAATGAACGTAAAGCGCAGGCAACAAAAGTTATGACAAAATCAAACTTGCCTTTTTTATCTAAAATTTGCCAAACAATTCTAAAAGTGTTAAGAAATGTTTTCTTTCTCATTTGAACCTCAATTTTTAAATGTCTTTTTAGTTAATGATAAAACAAAAAAAATAAAAATAGATGACTTTTTGTCATCTATTTTTGTCACCTTGTCACATCACAATAACACTTCCGTCAAGCCAACTGTTGAAGAACCCTTCAAGGTTATAGCCAGTTGAGCGAATGAAAGTTTGAATAAGTTCGGCTGGACTTGCATTTTTAAAACAATATGTGCTGAAATATGTTTTCAACGCTTTTTCGAAACGTTTATCACCGACAGATTGTCTGAGCGTGTGAAACATGATGGAACCCTTTGTGTAAATGCAATGAACATATTCTGGCTCTGTTTGAAAATCCTTGAGCGGTCTATTCATGCTTGTGTCAACTTCGCCAAGCACATCGGTGTAAACCTCAACGAAAAACTTGAAGTTTGTTGTGGCATTTTTTATCAGTTTATCAATTTCAAAATTGTATTCGCTATGCCTTTCAAAAAACATGAGCGTGCTATATTCAGCCAAACTTTCGTCCATCCATGCGTTATTATACTCGTCATTTCCAACCATGCCGTACCACCACTGGTGAGCAATTTCATGCACAATCACATAATTGAAATCTTCTTGACTTTGACAATCGTCAGAAATCATGACAAGAGTTGGATATTCCATACCTCCATGCACAAAACCTGTTTTGACAACTGAGAGAGTTGGATATGAATATTCTCCAATTGTTTCTTCAAAAAACCTCAAGGCTTTTTCTGAAACTTCAAGGCATTCTGTCAGGTTTTGGTCACCTTCATAGCCATAATATTTGACTTTGACACCATCGACATCCTTTTCAATCATATTGAAATTTTCAGAAAGACAGAAGGCAAAGTCACGAACCTTGTTCTGTGAAATTTGCGCTGTTTTCATGCCGCCGCTTTCGCTTTCATTTGCAACATTTCCACTGCACGCAAGAACCATTGAGTTTGGATATGAAATCTTGACATTATAGTTTGCAACGTCGCTATAAAATGGGTCTCCGTTTGAATGATAAAGTTCTTCCATGAAACCTTTGCCCTGTTCATAGACGCAGGCAATAGGATAAAAATTTCCAAAATTGACAACCTTTTCGCCATAGCCCAATCTGTGATTTATGTTGGCAAGTGTCACCTTGAATGTTATCACAATTTTGACGCATTCATCAGGGTAGATACCATTTTTAAGCTTGACTGACAAAATGTTTTCGTCCTCGCCAGCAACAGAAAATTCAAGCGAGTTCACATCTTTATCAATTTTTTCTTCGACACTGTCAATTTTTATATCACCAAAACTTTCGCCATTGGGATAGGCTTTATCGACATTGGACACCGAAACAATTTTGTTTTTTGCGCCTTGCCTGAAAGCATTTGGATAAAGATGAAAATTGATGTTTTCAAGATAGTTGTCTGACACATTGAAATATTCCACCTCTTCCCGACCAGAAAGGATATGAGAATTGTTGTCATACTCAAGTTCAAGATTGTAGGTCGACAACAAAGGCTCTTCTTCTTTGCAACCAATAAAAAGCAAAGGAGCAATTAAAATCACAGGCAAAATAAATAAAAGATACTTAAAGTTTTTCATACTTTAATGTATTAAGGCTTGACCGAAATCATGACAAAAGTCGCTTAAAAAGCACTAATTCCTTTAAAAAGTTTGAAAGAACAATTATTGCAAGTTTTTTATCAATCAAAAAAGCAAATTTTGTTGTCAAAAGTGAGATTTTGTGTTATCATGTTAAGGTAAACTTGGAGATAAAAATGGCATTTTGTAAATATTCAACTGAATTCATAGCAAGTTCAAAAACCGAGATAGACAACATTTTCATAAATGACTATCTCCCTTTTGCTGACCCAAAATATGTCAAAGTCTATGTTTTTGGGCTTTATAAATGCAACAATGCATCATCTTTTGACAATAATATTCAATCTTTTGCCAAAGCGCTTGGAATGACTGAAGATGACGTTCTTGAAGCGTTTGAATATTGGCAAGAAGAAGGACTTGTGCAAGTTTTGAAGTCAAGCCCTGTTGAAATCAGATATATTCCACTTAACAATGTGCTTTCAAGCAACAAGTTATATAAGCCTGACAAATACGCCATCTTCAACAGCCAAGCCCAAGAGATTTTTGAAGGCAAGCGTGAAATTTCCAAAACTGAATATGGAGAATACTATGACTTTTTGGAAAGATTTCATGTTGAGCAAGAAGCCCTTCTCATGATTATGAAATATTGCGTTGACACAAAAAAGAGTGCTGTTGGCTATAACTATATTCTCACTGTGGCAAAAAATTGGGCAAATGAAGGAATAACAACTGCAAGTGCTGTCGAAGACAGGCTTAAAGCATTTGAAGAAAAATCTCCAGAATTATCAGAGATTTTTGCTTGCCTTGGCATCAAGCGCTCGGCTTATGTTGAAGAGCGCGCTTTGGTTGAAAAATGGCTCAGTGATTTTGGATTCAATCTTGATGTTATTTTATATGTTGCAAAAAAGATAAAAGCCAGAAACAAATCAACCCTTGAACGCATTGACAGAGAATTGACAAAATATTATGAAATGAAACTTTTCTCAATAATGGAGATCGAAAGTTTTGAAAAGGAAAAGCAAGAACTTTATGCTCTTGCGCGTGAAATCAACAAGACAATCGGCGTTTATTATGAAAGCCTTGACGGCGAGGTTGAAAACTATATTCTCAAATGGCTCAATCTCGGATTTGATAAAGACGTTTTGCTCGACATTGCTTACTACTCTTTCAAAAGGTCTGTCAGAACACTGGAAGGCATGGACAAAACAATTTCAAAATTCTATAAACTTGGCATTCTGTCCTGCTCTGCTCTGAAAGAATATATGCACGAAGTTGTTTCAACTGACGAGCAAATCAAAAAGATTTTGGACGAACTTGGTCTGTCACGCAATGTTAATTATATAGACCGCGAAAATTATAAAACTTGGAAGGAAAATTGGAATATGAGTGATGAACTCATTTCTCATGCCACTACCCTTGCAAAAGATAAAGATAGCCCACTCAAATATCTCAGCCGTTGTCTATCTGACTGGCATGAAAAAGGAATCAAAACAGTGGAAGAAGCAAAGAAAACAGCTCCACTTTCCCAAAGCATGAAATCACAGAGTCAAAACTTCACAGGCAGGAGTTATTCAAAGGAGGAAATCAACGCCCTCTTCCAATCAATCGACGAAGTTGATGTGTGAGCACTTTAAGTGCTTTTTATGGTGAACGAAACTTTTTAGAAAAGAAAAAAAGGATATAAAATATGAGAGAACAAATTTTAAATGAAGCATTGAGCATAATCAATAACCGTGGAAATCAAGCCGAAATTAAAGCTCTTGAAAACAAGAGAAAAGCACTTGAAGATGAGCGCTTTAAGGGTCTTTATCAAGACTACACTTCTTCCATGATAGAAAATGCCAAACAAGGCAAGAAAAGCGACCTCAGCACAAAGAAATCGGCATATGAGAAACGCTTAAAAGAACTTAAAATTGATTCTGTTGAACCAGATTATTTCTGCAAAAAGTGCAATGACAGCGGTTATATTGAAGGTCAAAAGTGCCAATGCCTTAAAGACGAGCTGAACAAAATCATTCTTCGTGAAAGTGGATTTGTCAGTTTGGAAGAATTTGAAAATGCCAAGTTTGACATCTTCGAAAATGGCGAATATATGAAAAAAGTGTATTCAAAAATGAAGGAATGGTGTGGTTCAAACTTTGACAAAACTGTTATTCTTTTGAGTGGTGGAACGGGAGTCGGCAAAACTCACCTTTCAAAATGTATGGCAAATGAACTTATCAAAAAAGGCCACCTTGTCACACTCACAACCGCTTTCAAAATGAACCAAGACTTTTTAAAGTCATATTCTTCTCGCGACCTTGAAGAAAAACAGGCACTTCTTGAAAAATATCTGTCCGCTGAAATACTTTTTATCGACGACCTCGGCACAGAACTTGTGCAAAAAGGCATCACTGTCAATTTCCTCTATCAAGTTCTCAATGAGCGCAAATCCAACAAAATGCCAACCGTCATTACCACCAACCTTGACCTCAAAGATATTCGTGACACCTATGACGAGCGCATTTCCAGCCGAATCATTGACAAACAAACCTCAATCTGCCTGCAAATTGACGGAAAAGATTTGAGATTGAATAAAAAGTAAACTTATGAAAGAAAATTAAAAAACACCGACATCAATCGGTGATTTTTTAAAATAATAAAAACTTTCTTTTTTAATCTATATTATTATTTTTCTATATTCCTATTTCATGTTTTGAATCATTCAATTTTGCTTCAATATAATCTCCAAAGGAAAGACTGCCTTTGCATTTTGCCATTATGCATATATAGGATTTCTTATTTGTGTTATAACGCATAGGAAATTTGCATATTGGACAACTTGTTGTATCATTTATTCTATATTTTTCGGTTACTAACTTAACAAGTCCACTTGCAATTTTTATTTCTCTTGTGTATTCAACATCATATGTCATGTGATTTCTCCTTTTAACAACTTTAAGTTTAGCATAAAAGACTGTAAAAGTCAATACCTAAATTTTACCTTTTCAAAAATCTAATAAACGCTTTGATGTTACGCTTTTGGCGTGCAAATTCAGAATCTTCGCCATGTCCGCTGTGGCAAGTTTCAAACTCAAGCGCGTCAAGTTTTTCAAGAGAGCAAATTATTTCTTCTTTGCTTGAGCCATAAAGGTCAGTTCTGCCAATGCCGTTGTCAAAAAGTGTGTCACCAGCAAAAAGATGATTGTTTAAGAGAAAGCAAACTGAGGATTTGCAATGTCCGGGTGTGGCAAAAAATTGGATTTCAAAATCTTCAAAATTTAGTTTTCCATCTTCTTTAATAAATTCAAAATTGTCGAAAGAATCGAGTTTAAAGCTCTCGCCATAGTTTTTGGCAGGGTCAATAAGCTCATCCTTGGCAAACTCACTTGCATAAATTTTGCAGTCAAACTTTTTTGCATAATCAAGAGCGAACATCGCGTGGTCATAATGTCCGTGCGTCAAAAGCACAGCGGTGACTTTTAAGTTCCCGACTTCTTTTTCAATAAGCGCAGTTTCAACGCCAGCGTCAATAATCACGCAATCCTTGCCATTTATGCATATAAAAACATTTGATTCAAGATATTGACTTTTTAAATTTTTGATTTCCATGAAAGTATTATATAACTTTTTAACAAAATTTGAAAACTTTTTTTGCATTTGTAAACAAAAAATCAGCATATTTTGTTGACTTAGACGTGGGTTTATAGTAAAATAATGATGTTGAAAATATATAGGGGTGTAGTTCATCGGTAGAATGAGAGTCTCCAAAACTCCAGAGGAGGGTTCGATTCCTTCCACCCCTGCCAAAACGCGACCAAACGAAATGCTTCACTAAGCATTTTGTCGCAACTATAAAATGGAATTAAAAAATCACCGATTTCTATCGGTGTTTTTTATTCTTCCCCTGTCACCATATAATCGAGCGAAACATCAAAATATTTTGCTAATTTAATTAAACTTGATAAAACTGGTATTTTGCCCTTTTCCCAATCTCTTTTTGTATTTATATCCATATCTAAAATTTCGCACAACTTATAATGCGAACAATCAATCGATTTTCTCAATTTCTCATATCTTTTATCAAAATTTGGTTTAAATTTTATTTCTTTATTATAATTATTTTTATCAGAAAGAGCCAATAAAAAATCAAGAGAACATTTGAAATAATTTGCAAGAATTATTGCACCCTCTAAATTCGGATTAAATTTCCCTTTTGTATAATTATCTAATCTTTTATATGACATTCCTAGTTGCCTAGCAATTTCACTTTTGCTAAGCTTTTTGTCAGATATTAAATCGTTTAAAATGTCTTTAAATTCGTAATCTTGCATTTTTCCTCGCATTTTTACAAATTTTAACAAATTTAGTCCGATTTTATTTGGTTTTGAAACTGAACTTGAGTATAATTAGTATAAGGGAAATTTTCGGAGGTTAAAAATGGAAGTAATAATAGCGAATATTGACGCAAGATATACATTGTTTGAATATTTTTTTAAAAGTTTTAAAATGCATTTAACTAATCATATAGATCTTCTTGACGATAACATTTATCTTTATTTAGATAGTGAAAGAAAAATTACTATAAGAATTATACAAAATGGTTATGAAGAAAATGATTATCATATTTCAGAGGATTTAAAATTAAAAATCAAAGAATTGCACATTCATGAACTGCGCAAATTTGCAAAAAAATGTGGGGTCAAATCACCTACCTCACAAAATAAAAAATCTTTAATTGATAAATTATCAAAATTACACGTTACAGATGTTCCAACTTATAATCAGGAACAAAAAGTAATAGAAACACAAGATTGGCATTTGTTCAAACATTACTTTACTAATATTTTTAGTCCTATTTCGGAGGACACATTAGTTTATATAAATTTAAAGAATATTAAAGATTTTGTGATTTACTTTGAAAATTTGCTTTCTCATATCGATGAAAAATTTGTTATGCTGAATTTCAATCAATATCAAATAACGCTTCAAGGCGAAATTCTAAAAATTAATTTATGCATAACTTAGTTATCTATATCAAACAAAAGACTTTCAACTGACACACAAAAAAAATCTGCTATTTTAATTATCGTTGCAAGTTTTGGAATTCTACCATTCTCCCAATCTTTTTTAACATCCAAGTCTAACGGAATTAATTTTGATGCTTTATAATGAGAAAGTTTATTATTATTTAAAAGTTCAATATATCTTTGATAAAATTTGCCATCATACACAATTTCATGCTTATAATTATTTTTCTTTGACAAGCCAAATAAATAACTTAAAGTCATCTGTAACGCATTCGCAATTTTTATAGCATTATCTAGTTCTGGTTGGCAATAACCTTTAAGATAATTATCAAGTCCTTTTTCTGAAATATTTAACATTTGAGCAAATTCAGTCTTTTTTAAATCTTTTTCAATCATGTAATCTTCTAAAATCTCTTTAATCGCTCCACTGTTCATAATTACACCTCTCACTTTATAAAAAGTTTAAGGGATTATTCACAAATTTGAACATTTTGAAACTCAACCCGACTAGTTTATTTTTGCATATTGACAAGTGGTAAATTTGGTGATAAAATGTTAACAAAAAGAGGAAGAAAAGATGAAAGACAATCTGTTTATTAAAATATTGAATGAATGGGAAAATTGTGACGAACTTGAAAGATTTAAACTTCTTCAAGAGTTTGAGAATGAAAATGCGGAACGACAAAATCGAAATGCACGAACTCTTATGATTGATGAAAGTGCCAAGCCTTACAGTGAAAACAATGAGGCAGCTGCATACTACTGCTTGCAATATCCAGAATATATTTTCATTTGTTCACCTGCCAAAACAACAGCGTTTATTTCAATGTTAGACTTGACACATGAAGGCTTGCACGCTTATATTGACGATTATTTGAATGACAAAACAAACTTAAGAACGCTTTCAAAGATTGACATTGAGAACATAACAAAAGAAAATGAATATCTTAAAATCATCAACAAATATTTAGAAAAGATAAACTCTCTTAAAATATATGAAACAATGTCTTTTGAAGAAATTTTTGTTTATAATGAAACTACTTTAATTATGCTTAGTCACATATTTAATTCATGTGAGAGCATTATGGACACTAGCAAATTGTTCAAATATGTTCAGGATACTTTAAAAATTTTGATTAACCAAAATAATGAAATCGAAGATTTGAAAGCGCAAGGACTGGACTATCAACTTTTTTATGAAAATGTGATAAATTATGATAAAAGCCTGACTGAAAAATTTAAAAAAGAAATCAAAACAACAAAAATAGTTGAAGATGAGAAAGACATTCTGCTTGTGAAAATTTTAAATAAACTTTATGGCGAATATAAATCCTATCTAAACTGCAGTAAAAAAGAAAAAGAAGTTAAAAAAGACCAATTTATTGACCTGTATCTTAATTTAGCATATCTTTATAGTGACGAAAAAGGCTCTCCACTTCTATGTGGCGAAGATATGGAATAATAAAAGATATTAACAAAAATTGTTCATTAATTTACACAAAAAAAAGACGCCAATCATTTGGCGTTTTTTTAACAAACATAACATAAACAGTGACTGTGTGAGAGATATAAAAAAACGGCATAATGCCGTGTTAAAAGCCTAGAGAAATTAAAATTGCGCGGTTGACCTCTTTCATTTTAAGGTCGTCAAGAGTTGTCACTTTTTCACGCAGACGACGTTTGTCGAGCGTGCGGATTTGTTCAAGAAGAGCAACTGAGTTTTTGGGCAGGTTATATTTTTCTGCCGAAAGGTCAATGTGCGTTGGAAGTTTTGCTTTGCCAAGCTGGCTTGTGATGGCTGAAACGATAACAGTTGGCGAATATTTGTTGCCGACATCGTTTTGGATTATTAGGACTGGACGAACGCCACCCTGTTCACTTCCAACAACAGGGCTTAGGTCAGCATAATAGATTTCACCTCTTTTTATTTGCTCGTCCATACTTCCTTTCAAATTCCATTAGGTCTTCAAGTTCAGCGCGTTCCATTTCTTCAATCTCGCTGTAAACTGAAAGAATATCACGCGCATTTCCCTCTACTTGCATATTATGCCAAGCACTTTGAAAAGTTGACATGGTGCTTTGGCGCAAAATGTCATTTTGTGCAGTTTCATTCTGCTTTGCAAGTTTTTCGAGTTCTTTTTTTAGTTGACTTTTCATGATTATCTCCCTGATAAAAATTTTTAAACTTGAATTATTGTGAGAAAATTGGGAAAAAATATGTAAAATCAAGCAAAAACACATAAAATTAACTTTTTTTAATTTTTACTTGACAAATCCCCCCCCCGATTTATAATAGGGTAACTACAAAAAAAAGGAGAAATATATATGACAGAGGAAGAAATTAAGGAATTAATCGCCCAACATTATAAAGAAAAAAGTGAATCACGTGTAGCCGAAGAAATTCCTGCAGAAATATCAGAAAAAATTGCAATAGGTAATACACTTATTTATCCAGAAAGACAACGAGAATGGGAAAAGTATGTTAAAGCAAATAATGGTAGCGAACTTGATGTTGCTATTCCTGTTATGGAAGCTCTTGAAAATGGTGCCTCTTTTGAAGAAGCCAGCAAAATTATGGAAAATACAAACTCAATAGAATCATTTGCTATGGCAATGAGTATTATCGCTAAATTCTCTAAAAAAGGTGTTGAGTTTTTTAGATATGTATCAAAAGATAAAGCACTTGACCCAGAAAACGAAAAATTCTTACAAAAAATTTCTCAAGAAAATGAACACATGATAATGAGTAATGCTGAATGTATAAATGATACTGGCTATCTGCTTGCTGGACTTGACCTTGACAGAATCACTCAACTTCTTGAAGATTTAAAAAATGAGAATAAAAATGTTTATATTAATGGTTACGGAACAAAACTTTACTCTATGCTTGACAATCGCGATTCATGTTATAAAAAAGTTACAGGTAAAACTTATGAAGAGTTTAAAAATCAAAATTTAGAAAATTCGACGCCAAATAGCATATATGAAAATAAATTGGGAATAATCAAAAATAATCAAAAATATATGGAAGGTGCTATTGAAAGTATCTACAAAAAAAGCTTGAACTTAATCTATCCACAAAGAAAAGATGAATGGGAAAAGAAATGTGAAGAAAGTTTTAAATCCCCTACTATTGGTAAAGATTTTAGTATGGCTGTTGCAATAATGGAAGGTATTGAAAGAAATGAACCATTCGAAGACCTTTATGGTTATCATGTTGAAGAAAAAGAATATTATTTTAACAAGGCATTAAATTTAATAAAAAACTTTGCAAAAAAGGGTGTGGAGTTTTATAAATATGCTCAAGCACAAAAAAATAAACAAATTGACGAAGAGGAATTAAAAAGAATTTCACAAGAAAATGAACAGTTCGAAAAACAACTTCGTCTTAATGGTGAGAAAGACGCGAATATGGAATAAAAAACATTTCACTTCTCGTTATTCATGTAAACACAAAAAACGTGCAAAATTTGCACGTTTTTTTGTATCACAGTATTTACATTATTGAATAACCGCGATTGCAGTTGCAAAAGTTGGCGTATGCGAGAGTGAAATCTCAATCTTTTTGCCGGCGAAAACTGAGTCATACTTTTCTTTGGCAACGCCATGCAAGATAACAATAGGCTTGCCAGACTTCTCATGCGCAAGTTCGATATCTTTGAAACGAACACCGCTGTCTTTTCCAAGTTCAAGTGCTTTCATGACCGCCTCTTTCACGCAGAAGAGTGCGCCCGTTCTTTGATGACGCAAACTTTCACAAAAAGATTTTTTCGCATACTCAATCTCACTTGGATTGGCAATTCTTTCAAGAAATGCGTCACTTTTGTCTACTCTTTCAATTTCGATAATGTCAATCCCGACCATTTGTCACCCTCCTCACAACCGACGAAATCATTTCAAAAGAAAAACCTTTGCTGACAAGATGACGATAAAGTTTCTCTTTTGTCTTTTGGTCAATCTCTTTATTTTTCAGATATTTCTCAGCAAGACGCACACAAAGTTCTTCTTCATCTTCTTCCTCAAAATTTTCTTCAAGTTTTCTTTCAACTATCTCAGCGTCTATACCTTTTGCAAGAAGGTCATACTTGATTTTTTTTCGACCTTTTGACGAAGAATAGGTGCGGATAAAATTCTCGGCAAAAACCTCGTCATCAATATAGCCATATTCAATAAGTTTTTGGACGGCACGCTCTATGCTCTCGTCAGGATAGCCTTTGCCGTGAAGGTAATCTCTGATGCCTTTTTCGCTCTTCATGCCTTTTTCAAGATAACCAAGCGCACGGTCAAAACTTGCAAGGTCGCCATTTTCAATTTTGATTTTGTTTAAAAAGTCACGCTCAATTTCCTGCCCAGTTTTGAGTTTATACTTCGCCAAAACCTCGCTTTCAAAATCGCCCTCATTATTGCCATTTACAAAAAGATAATAGCGCTTGCCCTTGCCAATTTTTTTGATTTCAGTTATCTCCATGCCTCACCTCAAAAGTTCGCTTGCCACTTTGGTGTAAATTCTAACAAGTCCGCCAGCACCAAGTTTGACTCCGCCGAAATAGCGAACAATAAAAATACAAACGTTTTTCGCTCCACGTTTTTGGATGACTGAAAGTATTGGTCTGCCAGCCGTTCCGCTTGGCTCGCCGTCATCAACTGCCTTTTCAACAAATGGACTTTCCAAACTGCACGCCCAGCAAATGTGCGTGGCTTTTTTATACTCTTTCTTTAATTCCCCTAACGCCTCTTTGATTTCGCCCTCGGTTTTGCACTCCAAAAGAAAGCCATAAAACTTTGACTTTTTCTCAATTATTTCAACAGATTTGGAAAAGTTTATTTTGCTTTCCAACTCGACCTCCGATTATATTTTGGCTATACTTAAATTATATTTGTCCGTTTAGACAAAGTCAAGTTTTTTCATTTTCTTTATGTTATAATTTATCTGAAACAGTTTGGTTTCAGCGGATATTTTTAACAAATTTTATGTTAAAATACAAAAAAGGAGAAAACAAATGATAAAAGAAAGATATGATTGGAATATTGATTTGAAAAAGGTTTTAAAATCAGACCTTATCAAAAAATTTATGCAAGATAATAAACTCTCGCATAAACAATTTGCAAAAATGTGCGATATAAGTGTCAGCACACTTTATTTCTTTTTAAATGGTGGCAATGTTAGGCTTAGCGTCATTTATAAAGTTTCTCGTGCAATGGGAGTTAAGGGTGACGACCTTATAAATCGTGAGGCTATTAAATATCAAACAAAAGGAGAAAACAAATGAAAAAAGAAAAACCAGAAGTATATATGAAAGGATTGGTCAAAGTTGACATGATAAAAAAATTCATGCAAGATAATAATCTTACACGAAAAGAATTTGCCAAGTTATGTAGAATGAGCTTAAGTACGCTTTATCGCATACTTGACGGAAAGCATAATTTTGATTCCACATATTTACTTTATATGGCAATCACAATGAAAGTTCAAATTTATCAATTGGTTAATTGAACTCATTTCAAAACAACCTTAATGAAATTTTTCTTGCCCTTTTTAAGAAGAAGAGAGCCATTTTCAAAGTCGGACTTTTTGACAATAAGAGCAATGTCTGAAACTTTTTCGCCCTTCATTGAGATTGCTCCGCCCTCAATCATTCGGCGTGCGTCACTTTTTGATGAGCAAAGTTTTGTGAGTGCCAAAAGGTCACAAATGCCAATGCCGTCACCAAGGTTTTCAAGCACAAACTCAGGCGCATCATCTCCGCCATGAGAAAATAAGTTTTCACTCATTGCTTGCGCCTTGATTGCATCCTCTTCGCCACGGACAAATTTTGTCACCTCAAATGTCATAATGCGTTTTGCCTTTACGATATCCTCTTTGATAAGCGCGCGAACTTTATCCATTTCCATATCAGTGAAAAGCGCGAACATCATTTCAACGCAAGCATCAGGTGTTTGGTATACCCCTTGGTAGAAGTCATACGCCGAAATCTTGTCTTTATTTATCCAAATTGCACCCTTCTCAGTTTTGCCCATCTTCTTGCCTTCTGGCGTCAAAAGAAGAGGGTTTGTTGCACCAATAAGTTCAATGTCAGTGTTGTTGACAAAGTTGAGTTTTCTTTGCAAATTCACGCCAGCGACGATGTTTCCCCATTGGTCACCACCGCCATATTGAAGTGTGCAACCATATTTGCGATTGAGGTAAACAAAGTCATATGCCTGCATGAGCATATATCCAAGCTCGAAAAAGGTAAGTCCACCGTTTTTGATACGGTTTGCATAAATTTCGCTTGAAAGCATTTGGTTAACATTGAAATGCACACCTATTTCACGCATAAAATCGGTGTAAGTGAGATCCTTAAACCAATCAGCATTATTGACTATAATCGCAGGGTTTTCTCCTTCAAAATCGAGAAAAATTGAAAGAGAGTCCTTGATTTTTTTGATATTTTCTTCAAGTTCTTCCTTTGAAAGCATGCTTCGTAGTTCAGTTTTTCCACTTGGATCACCAACGCTTGCTGTTGCACCGCCCATAAGTAGCAAAACTTTATGACCTGCTTTTTGAAATCTGCGCAAAATTGAATAAGGAACGCAATGACCAATATGCAAACTATCCATTGTTGGATCAGTGCCCTCATACAAAGTGATTGGCATTCCGCTTTCGAGCATATCTTTAAATTTCTCTTCATTTGTGCATTGATATAAAAGTCCACGCTCTTTAAGTGTTTTATATAAATTTTTGTCTACCATTTTTCCTCCTAAAAAAAGCATATGCCTTTTAACATATGCCTTAATTATAACCTTATCGCGCGAGCATTGTCAAGAAAAAGTGACTTTTTTATTATCTCATCGCAACTGCTACTGAAAGCGCTACTGTTGCGCCAACGATTGGGTTATTGCCCATGCCGATAAAGCCCATCATTGCAACGTGCGCTGGCACTGATGAAGAGCCTGCAAATTGCGCATCGCAGTGCATTCTGCCCATAGTGTCAGTGAGTCCATAACTTGCAGGGCCTGCGCCAACATTGTCTGGGTGAAGTGTTCTGCCTGTTCCGCCACCTGAGGCAACTGAGAAATATTTTCTTCCATTTTCATTGCACCACTTTTTGTAAGTTCCAGCAACTGGGTGTTGGAAACGAACTGGGTTTGTTGAGTTGCCTGTGATTGAAACGTCAACTTTTTCATGAATCATGATTGCAACACCTTCTGGAACATCATACGCACCGTAAACTTTAACGTTAGCTTTCTCGCCTTCCGAAAATTTCTTTTCGCCAAGAATTTTAAGTTTGCCAGTTTTGTGGTCATACTTTGTGTTGACATATGTGAATCCGTTAATACGGGCAATGATATACGCTGCGTCTTTGCCAAGACCGTTCAAAATAACATTGAGCGGAGTTTTTCTAACCTTGTTGGCAGTTCTGACAATGCCCATTGCGCCTTCGGCAGCGGCAAAACTTTCGTGACCTGCAAGGAAAGCGAAACTTTTTGTGTTTTCGTCAAGAAGCATTGCGCCAAGTCTGCCGTGACCAATACCGATTTGGCGGTCATCAGCAACAGAGCCAGGAACGCAGAATGCTTGCAAGCCTTCGCCTATTTTAAGTGCCGACTCGGCTGGGCTTTTTGCGCCAGACTTGATTGCAACGGCAACGCCGAGTTGATAAGCCTCGACTGCGTTGTCAAAGCAAATTGGTTGAATACCACGAACAATTTCTTCAACATTTATTTTTGCTTTGTCGCAGATTGCTTTTGCTTCTTCCATATTCTTGATGCCATATTTGGCTAAACATTGTTTAATTGATGTATTTTCCATGTTTTACGCCCTCCTTGGATCAATAACTGTGACAGCCTCATTAAATCTGCCATAAGTTTTGGTTGCTTTTTTGATTGCGTCTTTTGGTTTGATATTTTCATCTTTCAAAAGGTTCATAAGCGCGCCAACTGAGATGTATTCATAGCCGATAATCTCACCATTAGCGTCAAGTCCTTCTTTGGTGATATATCCTTCTGCAAGGTTGAGATAGCGTGTGCCAGAATCTTCTCGTGAATAAACTGTTCCCACATTGCTCGTGAGGTTTTTGCCAAGGTCTTCGAGAGCAGCGCCAACTTCCAAGCCATTTTCTGAAAAGGCCGACTGACTTCTGCCGTAAACAAGTTGCAAGAAGATTTGTTTCATTGCGTCATTAATTGCGTCGCACACAAGGTCTGTGTTGAGTGCCTCCAAGATTGTTTTGCCTGTCAAGATTTCGCTTGCCATGGCAGCCGAGTGAGTCATTCCACTGCAACCGATTGTTTCAACGAGCGCTTCTTTGATAATTCCGTTTTTGACATTAAGAGTCAATTTGCATGTGCCTTGTTGTGGTGCACATTTGCCACATCCGTGAGAAAATCCGCTGATTTGCTTGATTTCCTTAACTTGAACCCATTTTGCTTCCTCTGGAATAGGAGATGGACCGAAACCTTTCATGTTTATAGGACAACTCATATAATTTTTCCTCCGATATATATTGTATAACAAAGGCAAAAAATTTCAAAATGATTTATGAGTTTTGCAAATTTTTTTAATATATTTTAAATGAAAAAAGACAGCTTATCTGTCTTTTTTTAAATTATCTCAAACCCAGCAAGACCAACCGAAAGCACATCGCTCTGCTGTGGGATTTGACTCGCGTATTCAAACAAACCAACCTGCATTGGAAGACCGTTATTCATCTCTTTTTCATATCTAAAACCTTCGTTGAAATCTTCGGCATTTCCATAAGCACGCTTTCTCTCTTGATTGCCAACTATCATGCTATAGTAACTTGCCTTGATAAACGGAGTTTTACTTCCTCCAAAAATAGCGCCCGAACTGTTTGAAATTTCACCTGTTGACGAGCAATATTCAAGTTCACATTCTGCCCAAATGACACCGACAATTCCACTCAGATTTAAACATTCATTATCAACATGGGTGACAAATCCATAGTTTGCCGACGAAATTATTCTTGTTGAGCCATCATTGCAAAGCGCAACGATTCCGCCCATTCCACCAACAGTCACTGTTGTTTGAATATTTCCATAATTTATGCAATTTTCAATGTTGTTTCCTGCACTTATTCCAACAATTCCTCCAAACCAATAATCATTCCTTCCAAAGTCATTATTTTGAGAAAGAAGTCCAAAATTTATGCAGTTTTTTATTGTGCTATCACTTGCCAAAGCGACAATTCCACCTTGATACCCGCCAACTATTTCTGCTCTATTCACGCAGTTTTCAACAAGTGAATTTCCAGTTATATGGTCAACAATGCCTGCCGAATGTCTATTAGACTTGATTTTTCCTGACAAAACTTGACAATTTCTTATCTGTGATGAGTTGCAAAGTGATGCAATTCCTGCACCTCGGTCACTTGTGTCAATTGATACATTGCTCAAAATAACATTCTCAATCTTCGCATTTTCTATTGTGCCAAAAAGTGCTCCCCAAACCGCATATCGCCCAAAGTTTTGTGTTGTAAGGCCATTAATTTTTTTATCACATCCATCGAAAGTTCCACTGAATTTTCCGGTTTCGCTAATTGGCATCCAATATTTGCCAGCAAGGTCAATATTGTTTGTCAATTTAACTGTTTCACCACTGAAATCATGGCCCTCAAGAGCCATATATGATAACTTTCCAAGTTCTTCTGCACTCGAAATGAGATATGCACCGCTGGCGTCTTGTTTTAAAGTCACACTTGCACCAGCTGACGCCCAAGTTTCAAGCCATACTGCATAAAGTGTGACATTTTCTGTGCTTGTTGTTAAATTTGAAACACTTGCTCCGTCGGTATATGTTATTTTTGACGTGTCATATTCTGAAATTGGATTTTGTTTTGTTCTGCTCCAACCTAGGAATATATATCCGTTTCTTGTGAATGAGTTTGCTGTTAAATTTTTGTTATAACCATATGTATGTTTTTGTGATGGCATTGTTCCGCTTCCGCCATTGGCGTCAAACACAACGTTATATTCATTCGCATCCCAAAGGGCGACAAGTTCAACATCAAGATAGCCAAAAGTGTAAGTTGTTTGACCAATTCCACTACCGCTGACATCAAGACCTGTAGCGTCGAAAGTGCCAAGATATGCAACCTGCCAAACGAGAGGTTTTTCTGCTGTTGGCGCTGGTCCAGTTGAAAGATTAAAGAAACCTATTGTTGAAAAACTGCCAGTTGAACCGCAAACCCATTTATATATGTAAGTTTTCCAAGTCCCAGTTCCTTTGTTGTCAGTAAGCCAACTATCATTACATTCATTTCCATGCGCATTCGCTTGGGCGTGAATTGTGTAACCTTCGGGAATTTTCGCGTGAATAATCTAATAATAAACTCCATTTGGCTTTGAATCAAAACAGTTATGAAATCCGCCATAGCCCGGGCTTGCCTCCCCCACTGTTGAAATTTCAAGCACTTTCTTAGAGCGTGGCAATTTGAGGTCATCAGGTTTATCAACAATGTTTAGCCTAACATTTCCGTTGTTTGAATTGTTATATACATCTGTGATGTTATATGAATTATCATAAAAGCCGTCAGTCATGACGTAATGGAATTTTCCAAAACTATCCAAACTGCCATCACCATGACTTGAGACCCAGCCTTTAAAGGTATAACCTGGACGCGTTGGCATAGTATATATTTTTTGTGTTGAGCCATAAATGTGACCAGAAGAAGTTTCAGTTTCCATTCCGTTAACCGCCCCACCATTTGCGTAACAAGTTATAGAGGCAAACTTTTCAGTCGTGAGATATGGATAGCCTTCGTTGATTTCTGACTTTTGTGAAAAATATGAGTTCCACTTAGAGTCTGACTTCCAAGAATATGAAGTTCCGTTCACAACAAACGAACTTCCTGTAAAACAATCCCAATTCCTGAATGCATCAACAATGCCAGAAATAAAATGGTTGGTTTCACCCAAGCATTCATTGCTATCAATTTTATCGAAGCCCAAGCCTCTATCTGAATAGTTGTAACTATAAGCACTATAATCTGCGTTTTTATTAATAACATTCGCAACAATTGCTCCAGTGCTTACTGCTGAACTAGAGTTATTTCCAACATTAAAATTGTTTGACACAATCTGTAAATTGCTAACAGAGCCAAATACACCACCAAGATGAAACAATCTTCCACCAGTAAAATTACCAGCATTATAATTATGATTAAAACTTGTAAGATATGATGGTTCTGATGACGAACTGCCTACAACACCCCCAATAATCACCATGTTAAATTCTTCATAATTGAAATTTATATCTCCAAAATTATAACAATATGTAACAAGCATCGTTATCATAGGTATGATAGGCGAAGGACCACTATAGCCATTTTCACAAGACATAGTTCCTACAATTCCGCCAACCGCAGCAAAAACAGACTGAACTTCTATATCAACAAAATTGGCACATCCAGTTATCATGGAATTGATTGCATAACCACAAATTGCTCCTCCAAATTGAGAAGTTGCGCCATCAATAACATTAACATTAATTTTTCCTGTTCGTATAACAATTCCGCGAAGGGTTGCGCTGGTTACATAGCCAAACAATCCACAATATGAAATATTTTCTACTACTGGAGCTGAAGTGACTTGATGATTTATATAAAGACCTAAAATCGAATAACCATTCCCATTAAATAAACCCTGAAATGAAGAATCTTTAGTTCCAATTGAATCCCAATAATAATTCCCCAAGTCGATATTTTTGGTTTGTTCAAAATACTTTCCACTTGACCAACCATCAGTTTTTGTTTGCTCTCTCACCCACACAAGATTTTCTGCGCTTGCTATCTTATAAGGCTCACCACTTGTTCCGTCACCTGTTGGCTTGACCGCGCTTGAACTTGGCCAAAGAGAATTGTTTTTTGGAGTTTCAATTGAAACACCATATGTAACATTTTGGTTTATTTCAGAATTAGATGAAATATAAAAAGTAACGCCAAACGCCAGCGAACAAATGCTTATTAAACAAAAAATTGAAGATATTATCTTTTTCACGACAAAATTCTCCTTTTTATTTTATTATACCTCAAAATCCCCCCCCCTAGTCAACTAAATCCGACAGGAAAGATACGCTATTTTTGCGTTTCCGTTTAGAAAGAAGGGCTATGAAGGTTAATTTGGTTTTATATCAATTATTATACTCAAAAATTGCGTTTATACCAAACGAAAAATGCAAATAAAATGGTTTGAAATTTATAGTCAGTGTGATATAATAAAAACATGATAAAGATAAAACAAAACTGGTATCAACTTCTTAAAGAAGAATTTGAAAAGCCATATTTTGCCGCTCTTCAAGATTTTTTGGCTGAGGAATATTCACGCTATGAAATATATCCCAAAGAAGAGAATATTTTCAATGCACTAAATCATGTCCCATTCGACAAGATAAAGGTTGTGATTATCGGTCAAGACCCATATCATGAGCCCGGGCAAGCGCAAGGGTTATCTTTCAGTGTGCCAGAGAACATTGAAAATCCACCTTCACTTGTCAATATTAAGAAAGAAATTGAAGACGATTTATCAATTAAATGTTTATCCTCTGGCGACCTAACGCGTTGGGCAGACCAAGGTGTTTTGCTTTTAAACACTGTTCTGACCGTTCGTCGAGCGCGAGCAAACTCACACAAAGACAAAGGTTGGGAAAAGCTTACTCGAAGAATAATTCAGTTGGTTGGTGAAAGAAAAGAGCCTTGTGTATTCTTATTATGGGGAAGTTATGCGCAAAGTTTTGCTGAATTGATTGGTTCTCAGCACCTTATTTTGAAAGCGCCACATCCAAGTCCACTTTCTGCCTATCGTGGTTTTTTTGGATGCAAACATTTCTCAAAATGCAACGAGTTTCTCATTTCTCACAACCAAACACCTATTGACTGGAAATAACATTATGAAAAAAGTAAACAAACACAAAAATTATCTGAAATGCAAAAACACCTTGGACAACCCAAGGTGTTTTTAATATATTTTAATGAAATTTATTAGTCGTTTTTCTTTTTAAGTTCAGCGATATCATTTTTAAGTTTTTCGATATCTGCTTTAAGTTCAGCATTTTGTGCAGATAGCACATCGAACATTTTTTCAAGAAGTGGGAATCTGTCTTTGTTCTTATCCATAACTTCTTGGCAGTGTTCAACTGAAAGTTTGAGTCCATCGAGAAGGTCAAGGTCTTCTGCGAGTTTCTTTGCTTTTTCTTCGTCGATGTCAGCATAGTTATTAACGCCATAGAGAACAACTTTTTGCTTAGCAACGAGTGCTTCTTTTCTGCGAAGTTTCTTTTCGTCGTTTTCGAGAGTTCTCTTAACTCTGCGAAGTGGCAAAAATTCCTTCTTGCAAGCGCGAAGTTCTTTTTCGTTGGCTTTGAGTCTGTCTTCTTTAACTTCAAGAGCGTTTTCGAGTTCTTCAAGGCTTACATAGCCGGCTGGAGTTGCGCGAAGAGCTTCAACTTTTTCTCTTTCAGATTGAAGTTCTTGAACAAGCATTGCATTTTTTGCTTTTTCTTCTTTAAGAGCCTCATCGTCTTGAGAAACTTCTTCCTCTTCTTCGTCTTCGTCGTCAGAGATATCAACAACTTCTTCCTCTTCTTCCTCAGACTCTTCTTCTTCGAATTCTCCGTCCTCTTCTTCCTCTTCGTCTTCTTCATCTTCTGAAGCGAGTCTTTCAAGGCGAGCCATAAGTTCTCTTCTCTTTTGCTCGATTTCGGCGTCACGCTCGTTTTCCTCTTCCTCTTCTTCCTCAGACATTTCAGATTCTTCGATTTCCTCGACTTCTTCCTCTTCAACTTCTTCAACGTTTTGAGTTTCTTCTGCTGACTCTTCTGCTTCTGGGTCATAGTTTTCTACAACTGCGCCACTATAGAGCATTTCAGCGATTTCAGGAACTTTTTCAATTTCCTTTGCGTCTGCACCCAACTCTTCAAGTTTTTCTTTAACTTTTTCTGTTTCTTCCTCTTTCTTTCTTTCGATTGCTTTGTCGTCTTTCTTTCTGTTGGCAAGGCTCATCAAGATGTCGCCCATGAAATAGAGGAGAAATCCACCAGCAACAATGATTCCAAGCACGACTACGATTGTGATAATAACTGAACTTGACATAAATTTCACTTCCTTTTTTATTTTTTTTGGCTTTTTTGTTTTTAAACTTTAAAAACTTGGTGGAGATGGCGGGAGTTGAACCCGCGTCCAAAAAGCAAATCCAAAGTTTTTCTACGTGTGTAGTTTATGCTTAATTCTCATCAAAGTTTCGTCCATAAACAAACTTCTTTGACCAGCCGTTTAGGTTTTCTATGAATAGAACGACAAACTTTTCATAGAGTTTGGCTTGAAATGATACTCGCTTCCTGAGTAAGCCAATTCAGGATGAGCAGGTCAAAATTTTATTGACCGAGTTTTTTGAGTGAACTTAGGCAGCGATTGCGCTTGTTCTAAGGTTCATTCTTACAGTTTTGTTTTCTGCGTTTATTTTTTGTGCCCATTTTTAAGTAGGCTGGGCGCTACTACACGCTTTACGCTTTGACCTTCACTCCCTGTCGAAACCAAGAACACCCCCAAAGGCGTTTATAGGTTTTTTAAAGTTTGGTCGATGTCCCGCTTGATAGCCTTTTCGCGCAGGACCTGACGCTTGTCATAAAGTTTCTTACCCTTGGCCAGTGCGATTTCAATTTTGACCTTCCCGTCTTTTATATAGACTTTGGTTGGCATAACTGAAAATCCTTTTTCACGCACCATGCGTTCAAGTTTTGAAATTTCAACTTTATGCAAGAGAAGTTTTCGTGAACGTCTTGTGTCACTTGATTCTGGTCTTGTTTTGTCGTAAGGTTTTATGTAGCAGTTTTTGAGAATTGCCTCGCCGTTTTTTATAACGACGTAACTTTCCTCCAAACTGATGCCACCTGACCGAACTGACTTAACTTCACAGCCAACAAGTGCGATACCAGCTTCCACGAAGTCTGAAACGAAGAAATTGTGAAAAACTTTCTTGTTGTTATTTAGTATCTTCATCTCGCCTCCTATTATAACACCCCTTTAAGAGATTTTCAAGACCCAAATTGAAATTTTTTGAAAAAAATGCAAAAAAATCTCAATTTTTTAATGAAAAATCGACTTTTCTTGTGAAAATATTGGAATTTGCAATGATTATTTTTATTTTATCACCTATTTTAAATGAATGACTATTCCCTTTTATCATCAAAGATTTCTCGTAAAACAGATAATTATCCTCTGGCAATTCCTCAATTTTGACCAGACCTTCAACTGTGTTTTCAAGTTCAACATAAAAGCCAAAATTGGTTACTGAGGTGATAATTCCTTCAAATTCCTCGCCTATATGGTCCTTCATAAGATATGCTTTCCAAAGGTCATCCACATCTCGTTCAGCCATATCAGCATTGCGTTCACGCTCGCTTGATTGCATCGAAGACTCATAAGTGAGTGAGTTAAGTTCATCATTTCGAGCGCTCGAAAGCGCTTTTTTCTTAAGCACTTCTTTTATTATTCTATGAATTGTAAGGTCAGGATAGCGCCTGATTGGTGAAGTGAAATGGCAATAGTATTCAAGCGCAAGTCCAAAGTGACCAAGATTTTTGTTTGTATATTTTGCTTTTTGCATTGAGCGCAAAAGCACTTTGTTGACTGTTTCGGTGTAGTCATGACCGTCGACAAGCTTTATCAGACCTTGATAAAAAGATGGAGTGATTGTTTCTGGAATCTTAGGTAATTTGATTCCCAGTCCTTTCATAAAATCAAAAACTTTCAACAGTTTTTCTTTGCGAGGGCATTCGTGAACGCGATAAACAAAAGGAATATCTTTTGAGCAAAACTCTTTTGCCACAACCTCGTTTGCCAACACCATGAAGTCTTCAATAAGTCTATGTGCCGAATTGCGTTCTCTCTTTTGCACTCCGATTGCAAGACCATCTTCATTAAATACGAACTCGGCTTCTGGTATTTCAAAATCAAGATATCCATCACACATCTTCTTATCTTGAAGTTTGAGTGAAAGTTCTTTCATAAGGAGAAGGCTTTTTTTCACCTTGTCTGCTTTTTCAGATTTTTCGCCGTTCAAAACTTTGTTGGCTTCGGTGTAAGTGAGCCTTGCCTTGCTTCTTATCACGCTTTCAAAAATTTTGTGAGCGATAACGTTTCCATTTTGGTCAACATCCATAACGCAAGAAAGTGTCAATCTGTCCACGCCTTCGCTGAGAGAGCAAATTCCATTTGAAAGTTTTTCAGGAAGCATTGGAAGAACTGAAGTTGGGAAATAAACACTCGTTCCCCTTTTGAACGCTTCCTCGTCGAGTGGAGAACCTGATTTGACATATTCGCCAACATCGGCAATATGAACGCCCAAGCGATATCCATTTTTAATTTTTTCAATTGAAACAGCGTCATCAAAATCTTGAGCATCTTCGCCGTCGATTGTGAAAATCTCTTCGTTTGTAAGGTCAACTCTTCCCTTCTTTTGTTTTTCGTCAACTGTCAGCCCAATTTTGTCACACTGTGCCATAACGTCATCCGGAAAAGTTTCATAAAGTTCATGCTCGCGAATTATTCCTTTTTCCATAGCCTTCACATCATCGCTTTTGCCCAAAATCTCGACTAAGTTACACATAAACTTTTCTTTTTCTCGACTTATTCTTGCAACAACACGCAAATCTTCATCGATTTTAAATTCGCTTTTCTTGATTCTAAATTTATATGGAATGTGGTTATTGTCAGTAACAAGAAAATATGTTTGACCAATTTTTTCTATAACGCCAACAATTGTTTCAAGAGGTTTATAAACCGCAACTATCTCGCCATCACTGCCTTCATTGCCTTTATAGCCAACTTTGACAATAACTCTGTCGCCATCAATTGCGTCAAGAGTTTTGCTTGCCGGAATAAAAATGTCGTTTTCACCTTTAACAGTTCCGACTTGACAAAAGCCAAAGCCTTTGGCATTTCCTATGAAAAGACCTTTGACATAATTTGAAGAAGGGATTTTGATAAATTTATTTTTTATCTGAAAAATTTCGCCCTTTGTTATGAGCGCTTCAATTTCATCTTTTATTGTTTTTTCGCTAACGCCAAATGTTTTGGCCATAAAGCAAAAAAGATTGCTTGGTTTTTTATATACCAAACTATCTTTTGCTATCATATTTAAAATCTTATCTTTCAACATAATTTTCAACCCTAATTATTATAACCTAAATTAAACAGTTCTATTGAAAATTTCTGTGATGAAATAAATTATTGTGCAAACGAGGACTATTGAAGACATAATAATTGTGACAAGTTTAAGTTTTCCATCACGAGAAGAGCCCTTGTTTTGAGAATAATAACTTTCCTGCTTGCCCATCACTGCATCAATGCCATTGTTAGAATCATTTGATTGGAGCAGAATTGTCACGATAAGTGTGATTGAACAAAGAATAATAATAGCAAAAATTACCCATCTGAAAGGTGGCAAGAAACTTGTCCAAAAGTCACCTTGAAGTGTGTCATCTGCAAGAAGTGTTGATAAAATATTCATATAAAATCTCCTTTTTAAAGTGTTGTGCTAAGCCAAACTATTGCAACAACGAGTATGATTAAGAGCAGTATTTGCCCCCATTTGATTGATATTTTGGATTTGCCTGTTGCACTTTTTATGACATTTGCAAAGATAAGAAGTGCGCACATTGATAAAACAACAAGAATGATTATCTTGGTTGAACCACCGATGTTATCATTGACCCAATTATTTATATCACTGAAAAAATTAGCAAGCATGCCTTTAATCATTTGTTCCCTCCGAAAAGTAGTATATCATACTTAACGATATATTTCAAGGATTTTTCAATTACGTTTTTATTTTTTGCTCTTTTTTTGAAGAATTTTGTCCACTTTTTCAGCAAAATTAACATTCTTTTATTATTTTTTTAACGGAGTGATAAAAATTTATGGTGAATAAAGTTTAAGCGAAGGAACATGCCCGCTCGGAAGACATGAAGATTTTTCATGCCCAATCGCCTTTCGCGCGATTGGAGCCCCCTTTTGCCACGAGGGGCAAAAAGGGGTTACTTCCGAGCGGGCTCTTTGAGCGCCCTCATGCTGTTAAGGATAGCCAAAAGGGTAACTCCAACATCAGCAAACACAGCACTTATCATTCCTGTCACACCCAAAGCCCCCAAAGAAAGAAAAGCCACTTTGATGACAGCCGAGAAAATTATGTTTTGAAGCACAATCTTCCTTGTCTTTTTGGAAATTTTGATTGCAAGCGCAATCTTTTTTGGGTCATCATCAACAAGCACGATATCAGATGCCTCAACGCTGGCAGGCGCGCCGTTCACACCCATACTTATTCCGACATCGCTTAAAACCAGAGAAGGCGCATCATTTATTCCGTCACCAACATAGCCAACTCTCTTTTTTTCAACTTTCAATCTTTCAATAAAAGTATATTTCTCCTGTGGCAACAGTTTCGCATGCCATTCGTCAAGGTCAAGTTCTTCACAAACTTTTCTCACACTTTCTTCATTATCACCAGACAGCATGACAGTTTTTAAACCCAATTTCTTAAGTTCACTGCAAGCATCTTTTGAACTTGACTTCACAGTGTCACTGAGATAAATTCTTCCCAACAAATCTTTTTCGCAATAAACTTCAACAACAGTGCTTTTTAAAGTTTTATCTTTTCGCCCAACAAAATAATTCTTGTCTTGAAATTTAAATTCAATTCCTTCCCCAGCAATCTCTTTAAAATCCTCAATTTTTGGCAAAGTTTTGTCATATGCTGAAACTATCGCCTTTGCAAGTGGATGAATTGAATATTGCTCACCAACACTTGCAAGAAAAATTATTTCCTCTTCAGCAAGTTCACTTTCAATATGGTCTATTGAAAATTGCCCAGTCGTAAGCGTTCCAGTTTTATCAAAAACCATAGTGTCAAGTTTTGAACATGCATCAAGATAGTTTGAGCCTTTGATGAGTATGCCTCTTTTGGAAGCATTACCAAGCCCAGAAAAGTATGTCAAAGGCACAGAAATTGCAAAAGCACAAGGACAGGAAATAACGAGAAAAATCAGACCACGATAAACAGCAACATCAATGTTTTTTGTGACAGCCCAAACAATTCCCCAAACAATAACTGCAAGTGCAACAATGCCAAGAGTATACCATTTGGTTATTTTTGAAATAAAAGTTTCAGTTTTTGACTTGTTTTGTGATGCATTTTCGATAAGATTCATGATTTTCTTAATCGTGCTCTCATCATATTTTTTGGTGGTCTTAATCTTGACCAAGCCGTCAAGCACAATTGCACCAGACAAAATTTCATCGCCCTCTTTGAGAAGCACTGGCACGCTTTCACCTGTCAGCGACTGCATATCAACACTTATCTCGCCTGAGATAATCTCACCGTCAAGCGCCACTTTTTCACCTGCACGAACTATGATTGTTGAACCTACTTCAACATCTTTTGGCTCAACTCTTTCTTCACCCTTTTCTGTCACTATCACTGCAAATTCTGGTTGCATTTTAACAAGGCTTTCAATTGACTTTCGCGAACGATTGACTGCAAGGCTTTCAAATATCTTTCCAATTGAATACAGTGCGATAACCATAAGCCCTTCCATATGTTCACCAACAATTGACGCGCCCACCACAGAAATGGTCAAAAGCAAGTTCTCATTGACAACTCCTCTGAAAATTTGAGTGACCGCTTTATAATAAGTCTTATAGCCGAGCATCAAAACAGCCAAAACATACAATGTCCAAAATGTCCAAATGGGCATTTGAACAAAAAATATGATAAAGCCAATGGCAATGCCTAATATAAGCAAAATAAGGTCAAAAACAAATTTTATTTTGCCTTTTTTATCTTTTTTCCCACTTTTTGCAATTATCTTAACATCAGGTTCAATTTTTTTTGTTAGTTTTATTATATCTTCAAGTGCATGCTCATCTGTGCACTCATTACTTTCAAAAATCAATTTTGATTTAACAAATTCAATCTTTGCATTTTTCACACTTGACAATTTGTTTATCTCACCTTCAAGCGCTCTTGCGCAATTTGGACAATCAAGACCTTCTATTTTAACTATCATTTTTCTTCTCCATCAAGTTCTTCCATAGCGTGAAGTTTGGTCACCTCAAAAACTTCTTTAACATGCATGTCAGCAAGGCTATACCAAACTTCCTTGCCTTTTTTGCGACTTTTGATAAGTTTCATTTCTTTTAAATTTTGAAGTTGATGTGAAACCGCTGACTTGGTCATATTTAATATTGATGAAATATCACAAACGCACAATTCACTCTCGTCAAGCAAATTGATTATCTTGATTCTCGTGCTATCTGACATTGCTTTATAAAAATCAGCCATAAATAAAAGCACTTCTTCGTCAAGCATCTTCTTTTTGGCTTTTTCAACAAAATCCCCATGTATGATATTGCAATCACACTCTCTATCACTTTTTCCCATATTTTTTCTCCTAAATTATATAAATTATTTTATCAAACAGTTGATTAACTGTTCAACTGTTATTATTATAGTTGAATACTTATTCAATTGTCAACTAAATTTTAACATTTTTTAAAAAAATTTTAATTTGACTTTTTGATTTCAATATTTTTATTTTTTTGCTAGTAAAAATTAATAAAAGGCCGTTGACATAGAAATTTTGATATGATAAAATATAGAAAAGGAAAGAAATATATGAACAACAATTCAAAAACAGTTATAAATGAAAGAGATTTAAAATCACTTCCTGACCTTGCACCTGTCAACATCGAAAACTTGATAAATAGAATCACGATGAAACCTGTTATTGAAAGCAAAGAAGAACTTAAAAATCAAGTGATTGTCAAACTTGGCGAACTTAAAAACTTAGAAAAAGCCATTCGCTTAAAAAATAATCAAGTTCATCAAATCAAACATCGCGCCAGTCAAAGCGAAGAGCACATTGAGGCAAAGAAAGAGCGCGACAAAATGAAAGAAGACAAGGAAAAACTTATCAAAGAAATATGCCTTCTTGAAAGACGATTTGAACTCAAGCAACAATATTTGATACTAAAAGAAAAATGCGAAGAGATAAAGCGCATGTGTGATGAAGCTTTAAAAAATGGTGAAAATATAACCTCTTTTCACGAAAATAACCTTTTAAACAGATAATTGTAACAAAATCTTTTAAAACAAAAAAACACATTTACTTATTTGTAAATGTGCTTTTTTATTAAAATTTAAAACTTAATTCCACCATCTTTAAACTCAAAGACATTTTCAAGAAGTTCATCTTTTGAAATTTCTTCTATTGTTATACCATGCTGAAATTCGCCTGGAAGGCCTAAAGTAACATTGTCGGCGTATGAATCAAAACTCACCAATAAGACACCCGTGATTGCAATTTGATTATTTTTCTCGCAAACTTGTGAAATTTTATCGCGTACAAGTTTATTATACTCCTTCTTTTTATTCATATCTTTTCCTTGATTTTCAAACTTATTATCATTTTAATTTTCATATTTCTTCTTCCATTTTCTAAAATTTATTCAACTTTATTATATAAAAAAACACACTTAAGTCAAAATAATTTATATTGTTAAAATAATAATTGTTACATTTGACTTCAATAACTTTTTAATTTTCAAGTTCTTATTGTCTTCGAGCACTGAATGCATGAAACTTTTATGCAAAATTTTCAACGCTTAATGAACATAAAAATTTTTCATTTTCTTATCAATTTTTCTTGGCAAAAAATTAAAAATATGATATTATCAAATTGTCAAACGAAGAAAAACCAAAGAAAACAAAATTGGCAAAAACTGAAGATTAATATATTTATTTGAGTAAATAAATTAAAAACGAAGGGCAATTGCCCAACATGTGCTGATATGGCTCAGTCGGTAGAGCGTCACCTTGGTAAGGTGGAGGTCACGGGTTCGATTCCCGTTATCAGCTCCAAATATATTGTATAAAAAGTCTTTTTTGAGAAAGGCTTTTACATACTGTATTCAGTGGTGTTTTATTGGGTTTGGCACTGGATACAGTGGTGGAAGAAAAGATAAGACAAAAATTTTGAAAGGAATAAGAAAGTAGTGTCTTTTCAAAATTGTGGAAATTTTGATTATTTGATCAAAAAATCAAAATTTTAATAGAAATCAAAAATCAAAGTTTAATTTCTTGATACTAAGTTTTGATTTCGAGAAAAAA
>CAPERS010000003.1 GCA_948607205.1 uncultured Eubacteriales bacterium
CAGGGGCACTTACTAATCGAAGCATAGAAAGTGCCTAAGGCACTTCGTGCGTTCGGGGACGCTGACTATATTGTGTTTTTGCTCTAACATTTTAAAATCATCTCAAACGAAGTATGGTGAGTGGCTAAGCCACCTTAAATTTATATATTGACAATTGGTGAAAATTATGTTAAAATGTTAAAAATGGACTTGAATAATTTGTGGCTAAATTAATACACAAGGAGATGAGGGAATGAATTTACGTAATTTTTGGAGAAAATCAGTTATAACAGAAAATCAAGTTGCAAGTGTGATTGGTGAATATACTTGGAAAGACTTTGTTGAAGAAGAAATCAGATGCAAAAATGAAGTTATTCAAAAGCTTAAAGAATACAATTTGGCCGAAGAAATTGATGAAGAGAAAATTCAAATGTCTTTGATTTTGCTAAATGAAAAAGCAACAAGTGGAAATCCATTATTAATGGTTGTCAAGCCATGGGTTTCACGCGATTATTCTGGAAATATTTTTTACGTAAGCGATGGTCTTAATAGACGTGAAGTTTGCTTTCAACCTTTTTTTGATGACGATAAAGCATATGAATTTGCAGATAAATTTTATGGCTTGAATTCTTGCGATGAAGTGTGCAAGATGGAAGAGGAAATAAGAGAAAAAAGCGACCATGAAGTAAATTATTTTTAAATTGGAGAGAAATATGTTAGAAATGCCAAAACTTGCAAAGCTTGAAAATGGAAATTTTGTTTATCTATATGAAAATGGAATTGTCAGTCAAGAATATCTCAATGCAACTGAATATAACGAACTCGGAAACGCCAAAGTGACAACTTTGAAAGGCAAAGATTTAATAATTGACAAATATGGAAATTATGTCAGAAGCATAACCGATTGGTATGATTGCTTACCGGATAAATTGGAAGAATTTATGTTTATTGAAACCGCACTTTTCGCAAATAAAGAGGAAATTCAAACGATAATTCGTGTTGTCAAAAATGAAATTAATGCAAGATATATGAAAAAAATCAACACTGTGCTTAATGATTCGGAACAGCCTCAAAAAGACCTTAAAAAGTTTGATGAAATCATCAAAGCAAAATACAAAAAAGAAAGTGAAAATTTGATTGATTATATTGATTCAATTTTGGCTTGGCAAAAGGAACTTGCTGAAAATAGACACGAACAAAATGCCGATGATTTAGAAGATGAAAGATGATAAAGCTATTATAAAAGGAAATCTTTTTTAAAAATAAATATAGACAAAAGCAAATTTAATAGTATAATTAAATTGTAGAAAGGAGGAAAATAATGAAAAAAACTAAATTAATTGCTGCGGCATGCTCTGCAATACTCTTAACCACGACACCATTTGTTTTAGCAGGTTGTGGAAATATGGATTATTTTGACCATCATTTTGTATTAAACTATGCTGTTATTGAAGAAAATGGACATAATGTTCTTCATAAAGTTAAAACATGGGCTGATTCTGAAAGTGACTCAGTGACAGTAACAACTGGAGATTGCTGTAACAACTATATTTGGAGTTCTGTAGTAAAATCCAATTTGTATAAAGAAAAGCCACCTGAATATGCCTATGATTTTGAATGTGGTCATGAACTTAGTCAAAATGAAAGTGGTGAAGGAATTGAAAAATAATATTTAAATTCTGTTATTTCAGCTCAAAAATAAATTGATTTTCATCTTTGTCAAAATTATTGACATTTTTGAAAGAAAGTGATATAATAATTAAGAAAATATAGGGGGAGAAAATTATGAAATATGTGAACTTCGAAAAATACGGAAATGTTAAAACAAATAACGAAAAACGTGCAATGTTGAAAACTATGCTTTTGGAGCAGTTTCGTGCACCTTACTATGATAAAATTAATGATAAAAGTTATGATGAATTTTTCAAAAAAGAACCTGAAGGACATATAAAAAACTTGTTTGACAAAGAAGTCAATGATTTTAAAGAAAAAGAAGAAATTCTTAGAAATCGAGTTAAATATATTTGTGAACATACAGAATCAAGTTTGTCTGGTTTGGATGAAAAAGAAATTTCAGAAGCTTGTGTTTTGCTTTCAAAAAATGAACACGATTTCTTGTTTGCACGCATTGTTCCAAAAATTGATAAAACTAAAACAGTAGTTAAAGGCGATGTTCATTTCCTAAGTTTAAGCACACAGACAGATGAAGATGGAGATGAAGTAAAGTTTAGCAGAAGAACAGTTATTGAGGATTTAAAATTTCAAGGAATCACAAAACTGATAAACTTTGTTGTGAAAAACTTTGACGGCATGGAAAGTTGCGCAGAAGTTGATAAAAAAATTGATGAACTTATTGAACAAGGAACTTACAAAAAAGAAACTGATTTTCTCAATCAAGTTGAAACTTCAGTAAACTATGAAATTGGAGAAGAATAAGTTTGAACCTTATTGTTTATCGGTTTACTTTTGAAGATTTAAATTTTTAATCATTAAAACTTTCAGTTTGGCATATCGTATGATATGAAAAAAATCAGATTGAAAGTTTTTTATTTTAGGCGCTTTTTTGTCAATGTGGCAATCGCGCTTATGTTATGCATTTTTGGCGGGCTGACAATTTGGGGAAGTGTTCGCTCGCTTACAACTGCCAACATGACAAACGGGGTTTATTATAGTGGTGACACGTCATCAAACAATGTTTCGCTGATGATTAATGTTTATTGGGGTACCGAATTCCTTGATGGCATGCTTGATGTTCTCGAAGAAAAAGGCGTTAAAACAACATTTTTTGTAGGTGGAACTTGGGCAGTTAAGAATGAAAATATGCTAAAAAAAATGGTAGAAAAAGGTCATGAGGTTGCCAATCATGGATATCTCCATAAAGACCATGACAAACTTTCACAAAATGATAACTTAAAAGAAATTTCCAACACGCACAAAATTGTTAAAGAACTTTCAGGTGTTGAAATGAACCTCTTTGCGCCACCAAGCGGTGCTTACAACAAAACAACAGTTTCATGCGCAACGAGCCTTGGTTATAAAACAATCATGTGGACGCGTGACACAATTGATTGGCGCGATAAAAACACCGAACTCATCTATAATCGAGCAGTCAAAGACGCAAAAGGTGGAGATTTGGTATTGATGCATCCAACGGCAAACACTCTTGAAGCATTGCCAAGAATAATCGACACTTTAAAACAAAAAAATCTTAATCCAACCACAGTGACAGAAACGCTTGGTGAAGAATAGTCAATTCTATTTGTCGTTTAATGTAAGCCATAGCCATAAATTTATAAAAAGGACAAAAAAAGTCACGAACATTCAAAAATTATCTCAACTTAGTTTGAGATATTTTTATTTTATGTTATTATATAAGTGTGAAAATTTGCGTGCTTTGCATTAAAAGGAATATAAATGGCAACATTTCAAGTTTCAAATAAGAAGAAATCTCAAAAAAGTAGCAAAAATGTAAAAAAAATATGGGGAGTGGTGCTGATAAGCCTTGCAACAATCATCTTTCTCTTTTCAGTGACAAGATTGATTGCGCCTTTGCAACACTTTTTCCTTGGCACATTTGGTGTTTTCGTCTATCCAATGTCAATTCTCATGATGATTGTTGGCTTGGCTTTTCTTAATAACAAAAAATACGTTATGCCAAAACGCTATGCAATTTTTTTAACACTCTCAATTATCCTTCTCATTTCAATCATTCAACTTATCATTCTTGGCGAACCGGGGAAAATGACCTTTGGTGAATATCTCGCTCAAAGTTACTCAAAAATGTGGACTGCCGGTGGAATAATTTCAGGTTTAATTGTGACATGCCTTGTGATTCCACTTGGAACATGGGCATCTGGCATACTCTTGTCACTCGCTTTTGCTGTGTGCCTTGCTTTTTATATTGAAAGTCTTCTGAAAGTCAATAAATCACGTCAGCCAAAAGCACAAGTCAAAATCAAAATCAAAGAAAAAGAAAAGAAAGTTAAGCCAGCCCCAGTTAAAGAAAGAAAAGAAGAGCCAAACATAATGTTGGGCGGAAATATCGAAGAAGAACTTTCCAAAGAGCAAATTGCAAAACAAAAACTTGGTCTACTCGGCGGAAACAAAAATATCTATGACTCAATCACAAAAGAAGAGCAAAAAAGCCCTAAGAAAATTCCTGATGGCATGACAATGAAGGAATATCTTTTGTCACCTCCAACTGTTGATATGGATTCTTTCATTTCAAAAAAGCCTCAGCCAAGACAATCCTTTGCATCGGCTCAAATGCCAAATGCCAGCATTTCAGAAATGAATAAAACAATAGGCGAAATGAAAGCCTCAGACCCAATCAAGCCATCTCAAATTGTCCATGAAGAAGAATTCAATTTCTCTCAGTCAAATCAAATCAAACGTGGCAATTTGCCAGAAATCAAACCTGAACAATTGACCAATGAAGCAGAAGATATTTTGCGTTCAGTTGCAATAGAAGAGCGTCTTCAAATGGGAATTGACGACCTAGATTTTCAGTCAACAATCAAACCGATTGAAAATTCTGAAAAAAATCTTAGCGTTGAAAATCTTTCAGATAATGACTTTATCGACTACGGCTCAATTGACACAAGCACATCAACTCAAACCAGCAACGATTTTTCAGCAAGAGAAAACTTGAATAGGCGTGAAAACTTTAACCGTAGAGAAAACTTTGATAGAAACTTAAACCAAAATAACGAGCGACATGAAAGTATTGACAAAAGAGATAATTTTATGTCACGTGAAAATGGTGATAGACAGTTTGGCCGTGAAAATTTTGACCGCCGTGACAGTTTTGAAAGAAGAGAGGCGAGTGAAAACTTAGACCGCAAAAAACGTTTTGTTGAACTTGATGGTGAGGAAATTTCAAAACCAATAAAGCCATATCGTTATTCGCGTCCTTCACTTGATCTTATCACAACTCAGTCTGATGACCTTTCAATGTTTAATGAAGAAATACCAATGAAAAGGGTTGCTCTTGAAAACGCACTCGAAAAGTTTGGTGTTCCAGCCAAAGTTCAAAGTGTCGTTATTGGACCAACTGTAACACGCTATGAAATTGCAATGCCAGAGGGCATTTCTGTCAAAAAAATTCTTTCGCTCGACGCTGATATTGCTTATGCTCTTTCAGCAAAAGGTCAAATCCGTATTGAAGCGCCAATTCCTGGAAGAAGCATTGTTGGTATAGAAGTGCCAAACTCTAAGGTTGCAAAAGTCAGCATAAAAGACGTTCTGCAATCAAAAGAGTTCACAATGAGCCCTTCTCCACTCACTTTCGCGCTCGGTAAAGATATCGCAGGTGCAGTCAAAGTGTGCAACCTTCAAAAAATGCCACACCTTTTGGTTGCGGGAACGACTGGCTCTGGTAAATCTGTTTGCCTCAACTCAATCATCGTTTCAATTCTTTATAAGGCAAGCCCAGATGAAGTCAAGTTCATCATGATTGACCCAAAACAAGTTGAACTTTCAATGTATGAAGGTCTTCCTCATCTCATTGTGCCAAAGGTTATCACTGACGCCAACAAAGCGGTCAATGCTCTCGGCTGGGCAGTTGATGAAATGGAAAGAAGGTTCAACCTTATCAGTGAAGCGCGTGTGCGTAACATTGGTGAATATAATCAAATCGATGATGTCAAAACTGGCAAAAAGAAAAAGATGCCATATATAGTTATCATATTCGACGAATTCGCTGACTTTATGGTTGAACATAAAAATGAAATTGAAAACAAAATTCAACGCCTTGCGCAAAAGGCTCGTGCTGCGGGAATCCATCTTATTCTTGCAACACAAAGACCTTCAACCGACGTTGTTACAGGAACAATCAAAGCCAACTTTCCGGCAAGAATCGCTTTCAAAGTTGCTGGTCGTGTTGACGGCGAAGTTATTCTTGGTTCAACTGGTGCAGAAAAACTTTTGGGCTGGGGTGATATGCTCTATAAGCCTGCAGATTCAGCGCCTGCAAGACTTCAAGGTTGCTTTATTGACACGCCTGAAACAAAGGATATTGTCACATATATCATTGAAAATAATGAAGAGCAAATTGACATTGATGCTCAGAATGCAATCAATGGCATGAACAAGTCTTCCGGCGGTGGTGACAGCGACAATAATATGGACCCACTTCTTCCACAAGCACTTAAAATTTGTATTGATAACGGCGTCGCTTCAACCACAATGGTTCAAAGAAAGTTGTCAATAGGCTATCCTCGCGCTGCGCGCATAATTGACCAAATGGAAGAGAGGGGATATATCTCAACAGCCGAAGGCTCAAAACAGAGAACTGTTTACACGTCGATAGAAGAATTCTATCAAATTTTTGGGGATAATTATGACTAAAAAAGAACTTTTGGATAAAAAGGTTTCGGCTGTTTCGCTTGGTTGCGATAAAAATAAAGTCGACCTTGAAAAAATGCTTGGACGAATTAAAGATTATGGACTTGAAGTTATTGCCGATGTTGAATATTCCGATATTGTCATCGTGAACACATGTGCATTCATTCAACCTGCAATTGAAGAGGCCATTTCAAATATAATCGAAATGGAAGAACTCAAAAAACTTGGCAAAATTGAAAAACTTATTGTCACAGGTTGCTTTCCTGAAAGGCATTTTTCTGAAATGAAAGAAAACTTTCCGCTTGTTGACGCATTCCTTAGAATTCGCGAAAACGTGGATATTTGCAAAACTATTGAATCACTTTATAATGTTCCTCAGTCACGCAAATTTGGTGAAGGTGAACGAGTTTTCACTCATTCTGGTGCTTATGCCTATCTCAAAATCGCTGACGGTTGCAATAACGCATGCTCTTATTGCACAATTCCACGCATTCGAGGCAGGTATAAGTCAGAAATTATGGAAAATCTTGTCAGTGAGGCGAAAAACTTGGTCGCACGTGGCATGAAAGAAATTATCCTTGTCGCTCAGGACACAACTCGCTATGGCGAAGATTTGTATGGCAAAAATATGCTTGTTGAACTTTGCAGAAAACTCTGCAAAATCAAAGACCTGAAATGGCTGAGAATTCACTATGCCTATCCAGAAAAGGTGACAAAAGAACTGCTTGACTTCATTGTCAGCGAAGATAAGATGTGCAAATATCTCGATATTCCACTTCAACATATTGACAATCAAATTCTTGCAAGCATGAGAAGAAGACTTGATGAAGAAAAAACTCGTGAACTTGTCAAACTCATCAAAGATGAATATCCAATGATAAAACTTCGTTCAACTTTCATAGTGGGCTATCCAGGAGAAAGCGGAAAGGCGTTTAAAAAACTTTTACAGTTTTTAAAAGAAACTCAACTTGATTACGCTGGCTTTTTTCCTTATTCTCGCGAACAAAACACTGCAAGTTTTTTCATGGATAAACAAATTTCTGAATGGAAGAAAAAGTCAAGACTTAAAAAAGTTCAAAAAATTCAAGAGCAAGTTATGCTTGAAAAAAATTCTCTTCTGATTGGTCGGGAAATGGAGATTCTTGTCGACAGTTTCGATGAAAGCACTGGAGAATTTCAAGGTCACACTCAAAACCACTCTCCATTGGTTGACTTTGGTGTCAGATTTGTGGATAATGGATGTGTCAGAGTTGGCGAATTTGTTAAAGTTAAAATATACGACTTTAACGGAAATGATTTTATAGGGGAGGCGTTATGAATTTACCTAACAAAATAACTTTATCAAGGATAATCTTGATTCCGTTCATCATTTTTTTCTATATGGCAACTTTTATTCCGGGAGGAAAATTCATCGCGGCAGGGCTTTTTATTCTTGCCTGCGTGACTGACTTCTTGGACGGCTATTTCGCAAGAAAATATAACCAAGTGACTGACCTTGGCAAATTCTTTGATGCAATTGCAGATAAGGTCTTGATGATGACAGGACTTATTCTCATAATTGGCGTTCCAGTTCGCTCAGATTTTAATGTTATTGCAAGACCTGTGGAATTTGTTTCAGTTTGCATAATCATTATGCTCGCCCGCGAGTTTATCATTTCAGCATTAAGACAAATCGCAGGAGCAAAAGGTAAGGTTCTTGCTGCTGAATGGAGCGGAAAAATCAAGGCAACACTTCAATACATAACAATTTCACTCTATCTCGTTTATGCCGGTTTTATCCAAGACACTTCACTTCTCTTGGGCGAAAAAGCCGATCTTGCAAATGTTATTATCAATGTGTTCCTTCTCATTCTTCTCACAATCACAACACTTTTGACAATCTCTTCTGGACTTGGATATATTTTCAAAAATCGTTCGGTTTTAACAAGTGGAAACAATAATGCAGTTAAACCTTCTTCAAACGAAAACAGCGAAAAGGTTGAAGAAAATCAAGTTAAAACAGAGGACAATGAAGCCAATAAAAAAGAGAAAAAGGTTTCAAAAACTATAAAAAAAACTAAATAATTTTAAACAAATGAGGCAATATGGAATTTAATATTTATATATTTATTGAACAAGCCAAACTTAGTCAAATTGAATTTGATATTGTGTCTATGCACAAGTTTTTTGCGTTGAATGATAACTATTGCAAAAAACTTGTTTTTTTAAATTATGATAAAGATTCATGCTGGCAGGAACTTGAAAAGGAAGAAGAAAATAAAATTGTGTTTATGGAAAACTCTCAGATAGACGATTTCACATTTTCAAAACTTTCTTCACTTGGAAAATATATTGGCACGGTCGACGAGCAAGCTCTCGTTTTTGAAAAAGATGAAAAAAAGATTATATTTTTACCTATAGATAACGATTGGCAAAAACTTTTGAAAGAGATTTTGAAAAAACAAGAAGGTCGCAAAACATATTCCTTCCAAATCTTTGCATCAAATTTGCAAGATGTGAAAAATGAACTAGAAGACTTGAAAAAGTCTTTTGACAGCCTTTCTTATTCTCTTTTTTATAACAACTTGCTGTGCAATGTTGTTCTGTCCTATCTTGGTCAGGAAGGTCAAATTGATGAAGTGCAATTGAGAGTTGCTTCAAAGTTTAAAGAAATGCTTATTGGCGAAAATGGTCTTGAAATTGAACAGGCGATTTTTGGACTTTTAAGACTTAAAAATTGCAAGATTGCAATCTTTGATAGCGCAACTGGCGGTCATCTTGAAAAAAGATTGTTTGAAGGTCAAAATTTTAATGAAGTTTTGGCACTTGCAAACATTGAAAGTGAAATTTGTCAGCCAAGTGCGGAAGGGGTATATAATTTTTCACTCAATAAACTCAAATCTTGCGGTTCTGACATTGTTTTTGCAATAACAAAAGTGCAGAAAGTTGATGATGAGGAATTCATTTTCGCAATTGCTGACAAAAAAGCCGTTCATGTTTTCAAAAATAAGTTTGTTGGACATGGAAATAAGATTATGGCATCAAATTCGGCGCTTTTTCAATTATTCAAAAAATTAAAGCAAAATGATTTTGCTTTTTAAAGAAAATTTGTTAATATAGTAATGTAAAATAAAAGAAATATAAAAGGAAAAAGAAATATGGCTACAATTAAAGATTCAAAAAAAGATGCACTTGCTGATGCACTTCTCCAAATTGAAAAACAATATGGAAAAGGAGCAATCATGAAATTGGGAGATAGAGTAAATCAACCAATTGATGTTATTCCGACTGGATGCTTAACTCTCGACCTCGCGCTTGGAATTGGCGGAATCCCAAAAGGCAGAGTTGTGGAAATTTATGGTCCTGAATCTTCAGGAAAAACAACTGTTTCACTTCATATAATTGCTGAGGCACAAAAGCAGGGCGGAACGGCTGCTTTTATTGATGCTGAGCATGCACTTGACCCTATTTATGCTGAAAAACTTGGCGTTAAACTTGAAGACTTACTTGTTTCTCAACCAGACAATGGTGAGCAAGCGCTTAACATCTGCGAAATGCTTGTTAAGTCTGGCTCTGTTGATATCGTGGTTGTTGACTCAGTGGCAGCACTCACTCCAAAGGCTGAAATTGATGGCGAGATGGGTGATAACCATGTCGGACTTCAAGCAAGAATGATGAGTCAAGCACTGCGAAAACTCACTGGCATTATCAATAAGTCAAACACAACTGTTATCTTCATCAACCAACTTCGCGAAAAGGTTGGCGTTATGTTTGGTTCTCCAGAAACAACAACTGGCGGTAAGGCACTTAAATTCTATTCTTCAATTCGCCTTGATGTTCGCAAAGTTGACACAATCAAAGACGGCACAAATATCACTGGTAACCGCACACGCGTGAAGGTTGTTAAAAACAAACTTGCACCTCCATTTAGAATAGCTGAATTTGATATCGTGTATGGAAAGGGTATCAGCCAAGTCGGATGTTTGGTTGACCTCGCTCTTAGCGGAGATATCATCAAAAAGTCAGGTTCTTGGTTCTCTTATAATGACGAAAAAATTGGTCAAGGTAAGGAAAATGTTAAGGCTTATCTTGAACAAAACACAGAGCTTTATAATGAAATTATGGATAAAGTTAAAGCACAAAGTGGTCTTGTGCCAACAGATGAAAGTTCAGACGAAGAGTAGAGCGCGCGGAAATCATTTTTGCTTCCGCAAAAATGAAAATTGCGCTCTCTCGCGCAATTTTGCATGACTGAAAGTCATGCAATTTTCGCGCGCTTCGGGCGAACAAAATTTTCTATAAGTATTTTCTATTAAAAAAAAGTGGCTAAATATACCACTTTTCTTTTTCAACTTTCTTTGGGGTTTTGATAAGTTCAAAGTCACAAACATTTTCATTTTTGTTTTGTCCAACATAACTTGAAACAATATAGAATTTCTCTTTCTCACTTGGCAAACTGAGGTTGACAATCTGCTTTCCATCTTTGCCGGTTATTGTGAACACTTTATCTCGTTCTTTAAGTGAGCCTTGATAAATGTCATAGGATACATAGTTTTTGCAAGCAATTGTCAAAATCGCTTTGTTGCCGTCAACCAAACTTTTGTATTCCGGCTCTTCAAGTTTTGTCCATTTGCTTGAAGTGTCTGTTGGCAGATTGAAAAGAGAGAACATCTCTGATTTTTTATACCTATCTGGAGTGAAAGCGTTTGCAAGCACGATGCGGTGATTTTCGTCCAATTCGGTCAGGTCAATGTCGCGTTCAACAATGCTGTCAGGTTTTGTGAAGGTTGAATCATCTTCAATTTGCGAGAAGAAAGATTTTGCAATCTCGGTTGGTTGATTTCCGCCAGCACAAGAAATAGGTGTGTTATCAAGATTGCCAATCCAAACACCACAAGTGTAGGCTTTTGAATAGGTCATGTTCCATGCGTCCAGATTGAGTCGAGTGCCTTTCTTGCCAACAGTTCCTGTCTTAGACGCAAGCATTTTGTCAAGTGTGGCGAGTTTTTTTGCAGTTCCTGTTTGCGCGCAAGTGACAAGCATGTCGTTAATCATGTATGACGCGTCTTCACGCAAAGCATTCCTTTCTTCAGGTTTATGAATATAGACCAGTTTGTTGTTTTTGTCGGTGATGTATGAAATGAATTTTGGTGCGCTGTATCTGCCTTCGTTGGCAAAGGTCGAATAAGCACCAGCAAGGTCGAGAATGTTTGTTCCATATGTCATACCGCCAAGCGCAAGTGCATATGAGTCGTCGCTTTCATCGAAGTTGATTCCCATATCTTCGGCATAGGATTTTGCTTTGTCAATTCCAACATAAGAAAGAACCTTGACTGCAGGAATGTTGATGGACTTTGCAAGCGCCTCTCTTGCGCTGACATATCCGCGATAAACTTCGCCAACGTTTTTTGGATTATATCCAGCAATTGTTGTTTGCTCGTCGAGAAGTTGTGTGCTTGGATAAATTATATCTTCGTTAAGAGCAGGTGAATAGACAAGAATTGGCTTTATAAGCGAGCCGGGCTGACGTTTGGCGTCAAGAATTTTGTATGGGCTTGACCCAACATACGCAACGACTGCGTGCCTAGCATTGTCAAGCACAATTCCTGCATGATTGTTTTCGGTTTGATTTGCCTCGATTGCATTTTCAAGTGCGGTCTGCATTTCTTGGTTTTGATAGGTATAAATCTTGTAACCGCCAATTGCAATTTGTCTTGCAGGCATTGAAAGAATGGAAATTGCTTCGTCTATCGCCGATTGACTGAAAGAATTGAGTTTGTTTTCTTTTTCGGTGTTAAGATTGAGCTCAATTTCGCTGTTTTGTGCAGTGAGAAGTTCTTGGGTTGATATCTTTCCGTCTTTCGCCATCTCTGAAAGCACAAGATTGCGCCTTTTTAAGCAGTTGTCATAATGCGAAATTGGTGAATACTTGCTCGGTGATTTGATAATTCCTGCAAGGACAGCACCTTCTTGCAGATTGAGTTCATGCGCAGACTTTGAAAAATAATAGTTGGATGCATTCTCAATTCCATAACAGTTGTTACCAAAATAGATTATGTTCAAATATTGTTCTAAGATTTCTTCCTTTGAAAACTTGCTTTCAACCTTTCGACTTAAAGCGATTTCCTTAATTTTGCGGTTAAAGGTTTTTTCGCTTGAAAGTTGGGTGTTTTTGACAAGTTGCTGTGTTATTGTTGAAGCGCCTTCTTTAAAGGACGCAGTTTTAAGATTTTTGACCATGGCTCCCAAAATTCGTTTGAAATTGATACCATTGTGTGAATAAAAATTTTTGTCCTCAATTGAAATGAAAGCCTCTTTCGTTTGCTCAGGAATGCTGTCAAACTTGACATAACTGCCGTTAAAAGTGTTGTTTTCCTTGATTTCCTTGTTGTCATTGTCATAAATGGCAATTGCAAGACTTGGCGAAGTGAGTTTTTCTTCGTCAAGTTCAATCTTCATGGCAGAGGAGTAAATTGAAAGGATATAGAAACCCAGCGCAAGAAAAGTTGCGATAAACAGCCCAAGCAAAGTAAGCAAAATTATCTTGACAATTTTTTTCATCGGGTTTATTATGTTCTAAAGTTAAGAAAATATTTACATGATACATAATTTCATTTGATAAAATGACAAATTTATTGTATAATCTGAAGTGTAAGAAATTTTTTTTACTTTTTCGAGGAATTTATATGAAATACTTTATTGTGACCTATGGTTGCCAGATGAATGTGCATGAATCAGAAAAAATTGCAACCATACTTGAAAATATGGGCTATGAATGTGGGCAATCGCGAGATGAGGCTGACATAATTGTTTTCAACACCTGTGCAATTCGCGAGGGCGCTGAAGACAGAGTTTTTGGCAATGTTGGCGCTCTTAAAAAACTTAAAAGAAAGAACAAGAACCTCATAATCGCACTTTGTGGATGCATGACACAAAAGGAAAAAACTGCTGATTATATTATGAGGACTTTTCCATTTGTCGATATCTGCATAGGAACGTTTAATCTTTCAAAACTTGGTGACTATATCGAGGCTGTCAAGTTTGGAAGAAAGAGAAAAACTGAAATTTGGCAGGAAGGCGACATCGACGAAAGCATTCCATACACCAGAACGAGTGGCGAAAACGCGTGGGTTAATATCATGCAAGGTTGCAATAACTTTTGCACATATTGCATTGTGCCTTATGTTAAAGGTCGCGAGAAAAGCAGAAAGGAAGAAGATATTCTCAATGAAATAAAAGACATAATTTCACAAAAGAAATATAAAAAGATAACCTTGCTTGGTCAAAACGTCAATTCTTATGGCAAAGATTTGAAACCGCAAGTGCCATTTGCAAAACTTTTGAAAGATATTTGTGCGCTTGAAGGTGATTTTGCGCTGAGTTTTATGACCTCTCATCCAAAGGATTTAACCGATGAGGTTATTGACACAATTGCAAAGGAAGATAAGATTGAAAAGTATATTCATTTGCCAGCGCAAAGCGGAGATAACCGCATTTTGAAACTGATGAACAGAAAATATACGCGTGAGGACTATATAAAAATCATAGATAAAATTCATGAAAGAATTCCATCTTGCAGAATCACATCTGACTATATCGTCGGCTTCCCAACTGAAACAGAAGAAGAGTTTGAAAGAACAATGTCACTTGTTGAGTATGTTAAATATGATAACATCTTTGCTTTTATGTATTCTGCTCGCGAAGGAACGGTTGCAAGCAAAATGGATGGGCAGATTGATGACAAGATAAAACATGAGCGTGTGAACAGACTACTAGCGCTTGTGAAAGAATTGCAAAAGGAGGAAAAATGACCAAGAAAATTGAAAACGCGCCATCTCCAATGATGAAAGAATATCTTTTGACCAAAGAGCAATATAAAGATTGCATTCTTTTTTATCGACTTGGCGACTTTTATGAAATGTTTTTTGACGACGCAGTGACTGTTGCTGATGAACTCGATTTGGTTTTGACTGGCAAACAGTGCGGAATGACAAGTAAAGCACCAATGTGCGGTGTTCCACATCATGCGGTTATGAGTTATGTCGCAAGACTTGTCAATCTTGGCTATAAAGTTGCAATTTGTGAGCAGGTTGCAACGCCTGACGATAAACAAAAGCAGTTCAAACGTGAGGTTTCAAGAATAATAACTCCGGGAACACTTATTGACGAAGAAGTGATTGCTGATAAGCGAAGCAACTATCTTTTGTCTATCTTTGGCGATGAAGATAAAGTTGGAATAAGTTATATTGACATTTCAACAGGTGAGTTTGAAACCCTTCAAATTGAAAGCGATGTCAAAGCATCTCTTGCTAATCATTTGTCAAGAATTATGCCTGCTGAAATTATTGCAAACGCTCAAGGCAAGGTCATTTTTGACAGCATTGATGCCAATATAAAAGATATGCTCCCAAAATGTCAGGTTTATTATGAATGGGCATATTCTCAAAACAGAGCAAATGAAAACTTGAAAATGCAACTCGGTGAAAACTATGCCAAAGTCTTTGAACTCAAAGAGGGCGGGCTTATGGCTTGCGCTTCAAGCGGAATTATCGAATATGTCAACGAAACGCAAAAGCGCAACATGGGAATTATCACCAAAATAAAGGTTGTCAAAGATAAGCATTATATGACAATCGATTTCAATTCTCGTCGCAATCTTGAACTGATTGAAAGCACGCAAAGTCGCAGTAAGCGCGGTTCTCTTTTTGGCGTTGTTGACAAAACAAAAACAAAAATGGGCGGACGAAGACTCAGAAAAATGTTTGAAGAACCTCTTCAAAATTCTAAGGAGATAAACGAAAGGCTCAATAACGTTGAGGAGTTTGTCAAAAAACTTGTTGTGAGAGACAGACTTAGGGCTATTTTTGCCAAAATAGGTGACATAGAACGCCTTGCAGGACGCATTGCTTATGGAAATGTTAAGCCCAAAGACCTTATAAAACTCAAAGATTCACTTCTTGATGTTCCAACTATTAAGGATATTTTAAAAGATTTTCAAAGTCGTGAAATAAAAGAACTCAGCAACAATCTCGGTGATTTCAGCGAAATTTGTGATTTGATTGAACGTGCAATCGACATTGATAAACTTGATAACAAGACAGGCTTTATTAAAGCAGGATTCCACGAGCAACTCGACAAATTTAGGGGCGCTGGCAAGCAGGCAAGTCAGTGGCTTGACGCGCTCCTGCAAAAAGAAGCCGAGGCAACAGGGATCAAGAATCTCAAAATAGACAGAAATCGTGTGTTCGGCTACTTCTTTGAAGTGAACAAAAGCCAACTTGACAAAGTTCCACTTCACTTTGAAAGAAAACAAACTATTTCAAATAATGAACGTTTCACAACGCCAGACCTTAAAGCATTGGAAAAAGATATCGTCGGTTCAGAAGAAAATGCACTCAAACTTGAATCATTGCTATATCAAAGATTGCTTGACCATCTCAAAGAATATATCTCACGTTTTCAACAAACGGCTTATGCAATCGGTTGCCTCGATGCCTATATCTCATTGGCAGAATGCGCTGTTGTTAATAACTATTGCAGACCTGTCATCAACGATAAAGTTGAGCATATAAAAATTGTCGATGGAAGACACCCAGTTGTTGAAACCTTTTCAAAAAATGGCTCTTTCATTGCAAACGACACATACTTGAATGAAAGCACAGATAGGGTTATGATAATCACAGGACCAAATATGGCAGGAAAAAGCACTTATATGCGTCAAGTCGCTCTTATAACTTATCTTGCTCATATAGGAAGTTTTGTTCCTGCAAGACAGGCAGAAATTGCAATAACAGACCGTATCTTCACAAGAATTGGTGCAAGTGATGACCTGGCGTCTGGACAAAGCACTTTCATGGTTGAGATGAGCGAGGTTGCGCTTATTCTTGCAAATGCAACCAATAAAAGCCTTATTCTGCTAGATGAAGTTGGAAGAGGCACATCAACTTTTGATGGTCTGAGCATTGCTTGGTCGGTTATTGAATATATAAGCAAAAATTTTGCGTCAAAAACGCTTTTTGCAACTCATTATCATGAATTAACAGACCTTGAAGGAGTGCTTGAAGGTGTCAAAAATTATAAAATTTCTGTCAAAGAAACTGAGGACTCTGTGGTGTTCTTGCGCAAGATTTTGCGTGGCGGAACAAACAAAAGCTTTGGTATTGAAGTTGCAACAATTGCCGGAGTTCCAAAAGATGTCATATCAAGGGCGCGCGAAATTTGCTCAGCGCTTGAAAGAGTTAACACAAAACTTGACCTAAACGTCTTCAATGAAAAGAAGGAAGTTGCTGAGGAGAACACAAAACTTGCACTTTCAATTTTAAACAGTCTTAAAGATATAGATATGAACAGGATTTCACCAATGACTGCATTTGATTTACTCAATGATATTGTCACACGTGCAAAGGAGGAAAGATGAAAATAAATTTATTAGAGCCAAAAGTCTATAACCGCATTTCAGCAGGTGAGGTGGTTGAAAGACCAGCCTCAATCGTTAAAGAACTTGTTGAAAACAGTATAGACGCAGGTGCTACCAAAATCATGATTGAAATTGAAAACGGTGGAATCAAAGAAATCACAATTTCAGATAATGGTTGCGGAATTGGAAAAGAAGATATCAGAAATGCTTTCATGCCACACGCAACAAGCAAAATTAAAAGCGTTGATGACCTTGACAATATTGAAAGTTTGGGCTTTCGTGGTGAAGCGCTTGCAAGTATAGCATCAGTTTGTCACGTTCAACTGACTTCCAAAACTGCAGACAGTGATACCGGTTATTCAATCAAAGTTGACGGTGGAGTTTTCTCTGAAGTAAGTGAAGTTGCAAGGGTTAATGGAACAACAATAACATGTGCAGACATTTTTTATAACACGCCTGTCAGAGCGCGCTTTCTTAGAAGGCCAAAGATTGAAGAAAGTGAAGTGACACATCTTATCGAGAAAATTATGCTCTCTCACAGCGATATTGCGTTTGTCTATTATGTTGATGGAAAAATGATATATAATACAACATCTTGTGTTATGCAAGACATAATATATACGATATACGGTCGTGAAGTCTATGAGAATCTTGTTGCTGTTGATTATGAAGAAGATGGCTATAAACTGACTGGGTTCATCACAAAACCAAACCTGTCAAAAAGCAATCGCACATATCAAAGTTTGTTTGTCAACGGCAGATATGTTGAAAATTTTTTGGTTTCATCTGCTGTTCAAGGTGTTTTTGAATCATTTTTGATGAAAGGCAGATTTCCAATCTATGTGCTTTCGCTTACTCTTCCAACGGACTGTGTTGATGTCAATGTGCATCCGTCAAAGCGAGAAGTTAAGTTCGAAAATTCAGGCAAGATATTTGGAATTGTTCGTCGTGCAGTTGAAAAGGCGCTTCTTTCAATAAATCAAATTGTCAGATTCATCTCAAATGATGAAGAGCCAATGCAAGACGAAAGAAGTGAATTCAATTCTCAGTCTTTCAATCCTTATTATAAAAAAGAAAAGGAACTATTGTCTGAAAATCAAGGAAGTAGTTATCATGGAACTATTGAACTTGATGATGGAAAAGAACCTCTTCCAGATGTCAATCCTTATGATATTGCATATAAAAAACCAGAGCCAAAAAAAATTACAGGGTTTGATGATTTGCAATTGATTGAAAAAGATGTTCCGATAAACAAACGAGGTGGTCCATTTTTCTTTGACAACGATAATGAACAATACCTCAATCAAATCAAATCGGGAAAGAAAGAGAATGTGTTTGCAACTGTTAAAGAAACGCCAGTTGTGACCGAAGAGAAATTTCTTTCAGCAGATGTTGAAAGCGAGATGAAGATTTTGGGAACAATTTTTAACACATATATAACTGTCGAATATGATGATTCAATATATTTCCTCGACCAGCATGCAGGACATGAAAGAATTCTTTATGATAAGTTGGTTTCGGCAATAAATGATAATAAGTCACACAGTCAGCCTCTTCTTATTCCTTTTGCTTTCACTGTGAATGCAAGAGAGTATCAAAAAGTTGAAAGCGTTGTGCAGATACTCAACAAAATGGGTTTCAAAATTAAAGATAAGGGGAATTCTACCTTTGAAATTGTTGAAATTCCGTATGCTCTTGGTGAACTTAGACTTGACAAGTTTGTTGAAGAACTTGTAAGCGAAATTCCTGCTTTTGACAAAAAGCCTAGCGAATTTATTAACGATAAACTTTGTCAACATGCTTGTAAGCATGCGATTAAGGGTGGAGATAGGTTATCAAAAGATGACTGTGCCTATCTTATCGAAGAAGTGCGTAAAGGTGTTATGCTCTGTCCTCATGGAAGACCAATCTCTCTTGTTATGACAAGAAAACAATTTGAAAAGATGTTCAAAAGAGTTTTGTGATTGAGGGCGCTCGATACGCATGACAATGTCATGCACAGTTTGCGCGCATCGCGCAAACTGTCCGCTTTCGCTCTTTGCGAGCGAAAGCGGGATATCGAGCGCCTGCTTCGCGGAATCAATCTTGGTTCAAAATAAAAGTTTTATAAAATGAAAAATGTGATTTTTATTCTCGGTCCAACAGCAGTTGGGAAAAGCGATATGGCAATAAATCTGGCAAAGGAATTTGATGGTGAGATTATTTCTGCCGATTCAGTTCAGGTTTTTAAAGGTCTTGATATAGGTTCGGCGAAAATTATGCCTCATGAAATGCAAGGCATAACTCATCATTTTATTGATATCTGCCATCCAAATCAAGAATTTTCTGTTGCTGAATTTAAAAAAATAACCGAAGAAAAAATTGAAGAAATTTTTATGCGAAACAAACTTCCAATCATTGTTGGGGGGACATTTTTGTATGTCAAAGCATTGACAGAAGGCTATAATTTTGGTGATACAGGCAAAAATCAGGCTTTTCGCGACCAGTTGCAAAAGGAAATAGAACTAAACGGCGCGCAAGCTCTTTGGGAAAGATTAAACAAAATGTCTCCTTCAATTGCTGAAAGTATTCATGTCAACAACACAAAAAGACTGATTCGCGCACTGGAAATTATTGAATTCGGTGAGAATAAAACAATTTCAATGGCAAAGTTTAACTTTAAAATCTTTGCTCTTTCAATTGATAGGCAAGTTTTGTATCAAAGAATAAATTCTCGCGTTGACAAAATGTTGGAACAGGGGCTTGTCAACGAAGTCAAAAACCTTATCGATAATGGAACTGACAAAAATTCTCAGTCTATGCGAGCAATTGGCTATAAGGAAGTTGTTTCTTTCCTAGACGGAGAATGCCAATATCAAGATATGGTCGAACTTATAAAACAACATTCGCGAAATTATGCAAAACGCCAATTGACTTTTCTTCGAAGTATGCAAAATGTCGATTGGATTGATATGTCTGATGTTGAAAAAGGTAAAAATGATATTATAGATAAATCTAAGAGGTGGCTAAATGATAACAATTGAAAGTTGTGAAAAAAAACTTGAAAAACAATTCAAAATAGTGGATGATATAGCCTATAAAAATCAGAAAAAAGTGCTGAATGCTTTTATTGACTGCCGAATTTCAACAAACTCATTCGCCGGAACTTCTGGCTATGGTTATGACGACGTTGGAAGAGATAATCTCGCAAAACTTTATAGTGAAGTTTTTAAGGCCGAAAATGCTATTGTTTCACCGCTTATAACTTGTGGCTCGCATGCAATTTCAACGGTTTTGTATGGTCTGTTAAGACCTCATGATATTCTGCTTTCAGCCACGGGCAGTTTGTATGACACTTTGCAAGACACTTTGTTTGGCAAAGATAATGGCTCGCTCGAAGAGTTTTTGATTGAATATAAGCAAATTGAACTTAAAAATGGTGAAATTGACCTCGAAAACCTTGAAAAAAAACTTCAAGAACTTTCGCCAAAGGTGGTCTTTTTCCAAAGGTCAAGGGGTTATTCAAGCCGAAAAGCGCTAAGCGTTGAAAAAATGTCTGAAGCCTTTCAATTGATAAAAAAGATTTCGCCAAATTCCTTTATCGTTGTTGACAATTGTTATGGCGAATTTGTTGAAGAAAAAGAGCCAACTGAAGTGGGAGCAGACGTGTGCGTGGGCTCGCTTATAAAAAATATTGGCGGTGGCATTGCTCAGACGGGTGGATATATAGTCGGAAAGAACAGCGCTATTCAAAAAATCGCCACAAGATTTACTTCTCCGTCACTTCTTCTTGAAGTTGGGTCTTATGAACAGGGATATAGAAATTTCTATCAAGGCCTTTTCATCGCGCCTCATGTTGTTGCAGGCGCAATCAAAGGTGCAATGCTCGTTGGGCAGGTTATGAGCGAAAAAGGTTACAAAATTATTCCGTCAAATGAAGAACGCGCTTATGATATTATCAAATCGGTGGTTTTTAACACAGAGGAAGAACTTATCAAATTTGTTCAAACAGTTCAAGCCATTTCTCCGGTTGACAGTTTTGTCACTCCGCTTCCTTGGGATATGCCTGGCTATGAAGACCAAGTCATAATGTCCGCAGGAACCTTTGTTGGCGGTGCATCGATTGAACTTTCTTGCGATAGCCCTATCAAAAAACCATACATTGCCTATTTTCAGGGCGGACTTACTTATGAACATATAAAAATTTTCGCTGAGAAACTTTTAAGCCTGTATTGATAATTTTAAATTTCTTGCTATTTTAGGGATGGAAAAGAATAAAAAAATAAGGACAAGCAAATTGTTCTTTTTTTTTGTCAAATTTCGTAAAGTATGATATGAAAAATAACGTAAAAAGAAAAGTAAATGTTTTTGCCAATCTTAAAGACCTGGTCTGCGATTGTTATTATGAATCAAAAATTAAATTTTTTATCACGGGCTTCGTCATGCTTGTTGCACTTTTGACAGGAATAATTGTCGCAGTCAAATGCTTTTCACAAATAGGTGATTCCTTCTCAAAATATGGCGTGGTCGATATCTCCAACGGCCTTTCTTCTTCCTTCTTCTCAAGACTTTTTTCAATGATTCTGTTCATGCTTCTTTTGTTCGGTTTTTCTTTTTCCAAATTCTGTATGCCTCTGGCATTGATTTTGATAGGCTATCGAACTTATCTCTTGGGTTTGAATTTGACCATTATGTTCATCTGTTTCGGTGTTCCCGGCATGATAGTTTCAATAATAATTGCTTTGCCGTGTCAAATTTTGGCGCTTGCTTCATTGTGTATCTTTTATATGTTGCAGTGCAAATGTTCAAGAGATTTCAATTGCTGTGGCAGGGAACATATGAGGCGCAAACTTCAACTTATGCTCTTTTGCCTTGTGTTACTGCTGATAATTTGCATTTTGGAAACACTGCTATTACTCCTTTTAAGCGCGAAAGTGATTTTGGTGATTTGATGTTTTTTATGAATAAATTAAACTTTTTTGATAAGACTAACTTCTAGAAAAAGGAGCAATTTATGAAAAAGTTTTTTTTAAGTTCTATAACATTTGGTATTATGCTTTGCATACTATCTACTACATTTTGTGCTAGTATGCAAAATTTACCAGTTTCGTATGCTGAAAAAGATATGCAGTCAAAGTCGGCATGCCTTATGGAATATGACTCAGGCGAAATTCTTTTTGCCAAAAATGAAAAAGAGCATTTGCCAGTTGCAAGCATGGTTAAAATGATGACAATTCTTTTAACACTTGAAGAAATTGACAATGGCAATCTCACACTTGACACATTTATAACTACAAGTGAAAATGCTTCAGGCATGGGTGGCTCACAGGTTTTTATTGACCCATATGTTGAATATAAAGCAGGCGACCTATTGAAAGGTGTGATTATGGCGTCAGCAAACGACGCCTCAGTTGCACTTGCTGAACATATCAGCGGAAGTGAAAAAACTTTTGCAATCAAAATGAATAATCGCGCAAAAGAACTTGGAATGAATGACACAAACTATGTCAACTGCACAGGTCTTCCAGCGCCAGAGCAGTATTCATGCGCAAAAGACTCAGCAATCCTTCTTAAAGAGGTGGTTGGTCACGAGCTTTATCACAACTATAGCACAATTTGGATGGACGAACTTGTTCATCCGTCAGGTCGCAAAACTGAACTTGTCAACACAAACAGACTTATAAGATACTATGAAGGTTGCGACGGCGGAAAGACTGGCTCAACAAATGAAGCTGGATGTTGCCTTTCTGCGTCAGCAAAAAGAAAAGATATGCGTCTTATTTCAGTTATTGTTGGCGCGCCAAACAGTCAAACACGTTTCAATGAATGTTCAAGCCTTTTCAATTATGGCTTTGCTAACTTTGAAAGCACAGCACTTGTTGACGAAAGCGAGGCTTGCAAAACTCTGCCTGTCACAAAAGGTAAAGTCGAAGAAGTTGACATTTTCGCAAAAGATAAGTTCGCTGTTGTGCTTAAAAAAGGTGAAAAGGGCGGTTATGAAGTGACTTATTCTCTTCCTGAAAATATCAAAGCGCCAACAAAGGCAGGCGATGTTGTCGGCAAAGCCATTGTGTCAAAAGATGGCACAGTTGTAAAGGAAGTTGAACTTATCGTGAAAGAAGACCTTGAAAAACTTTCTTTCAAAGACTGCATCGACAAAATCGTTGCCGGCTGGTAAGGTGTCGATGACACTTACTAGGGGAAAATAGTTCTTTCATTAAGTTCTTAAAGCACTTGATGACACCTATTAGAAAAATCATTTTTGCTTAAAAAACGCTTGTTAAAAAATGCAACTTTAATTTAAATAATTGCTTAAAAAAGAGGCTATGTCAAAAGCCTCTTTTTCTTTCGTTTTATTTGCAATAAACGCAACTGTAAAAAATCTCATTTTGCTTGCCTTTTGTCTTTATTTTTGTTAAAATAAAGCCATGCTATATTTCATCGTCACGCTGGGGCTGTCTGGCTGGGACTTTTTGACTGCAATCTTGGGTTATGTCTTTGCGCTATGTTTGGGGATTATCTTGCACGAACTTGCGCATGGCTTTGTGGCTTTAAAGTGCGGTGATGACACGGCAAAACTTATGGGCAGGCTTTCCCTTAATCCGCTAAAGCACTTTGACGCATTTGGCATTTTGTGCTTTCTTTTTATCGGATTCGGCTGGGCAAAACCTGTGCCAGTTAATGAAATGAAGTATCGCAATTTTAAACGCGGACAAAGACTTGTGTCACTTGCTGGAATTGTGGTCAATATCATTCTTGCTTTCATTTTCAGTGGACTTTATTTCTTCTTTTATCGCGACTTGATTTTTTCAACAAACATGTTTTTGAACTTTCTTGGCTACTTCATCTTGTTTGGCTTTATGATAAATATCAGTTTGGCAATTTTCAACCTTTTGCCATTCTATCCGCTTGATGGCTTCAACTTTTTGCGCTCATTCATGCGTCCAAACAACAAGTTCATTTTGTTTATGGAAAGATATGGCAATCTTATTCTGATTATTCTTTTCTTCACTTCAGCATTTGATTATGGTTATTCCTTATTTGTTGGAATTGTTGAAAAGATATTCTTCTCGTTCTGGGGGTTATTTTAATGGAAAACACAATCGACAAAAATTTGCAAAACTTGTCATCAGAAAATCTTACTGAAAACGTGACAAATTCTGTAAACAATGACATTTCACAAATAGGCGAAGGTGCTAACTTGAAAAGTGATGACAACACCTATCGTTTTAGACTTGAAAATTTTGAAGGTCCGCTTGACCTGCTTTTACACCTTATAAAAGACTCCAAACTTGACATCATGCAAGTCAAACTTGCAGATATCACAGAGCAATATCTTGAATACATGCAAGACATTGACAGTATTGACATGGACAGAGCGAGCGAATTTATTATCGTTGCAGCAACGCTAATTGAAATTAAGTCAAAGAGCCTTCTTCCTGTCGAGCAAGAAGAACTTCCTGAGGAAGAGGACAGTGAAGCACTTCTTCTTCAAAGACTTAAAGAATATGAACTATTCAAACAGACTGGTCAAAGGCTTAAACAAATTGAAGATATCAACAAAATGTATCGTGCACCGGGAAAGGAAACAGAAAAAGTTAAAATTGTTATGAAAGATATGGTGCTTGACAAACTTCTTGACGCTTTTGCCAGCCTCCTTGCACGAAAAGAGGCAAGAGGTGAGGATAAGCCAGAGCCAAAGAAAATTGTCAAAGACCGTTTCACAGTCGCTGAAAAAATGCTGTCAATTCGTGACTACGCAAGAAATAATCGTCGCTTTGTCTTTGAAGACCTCTACAGTGATGATATGACCAAGTCAGAAATGATAAATGTTTTCTTGGCACTTCTCGAACTTCTCAAATTGCAAACAATTCGTGTTGAACAAACAGGGCAATTCAATCAAATAAGCATAATATCAAATGAGGTGAATAATGGATAAGGAATTTAATCTTAAAGACGTTATATATTCAATTCTTTTCGTGGCTGGCGACGGCGTCGAAAAGGGATTTTTGGCGGAAAAACTTGGAGTTAGCGAAAAGAATATCGAAAAGGCAATTGCCGAACTTGAAAAGGAACTTTCAGGTGACTGTGGCGTGCATCTCATTCGTTATAAAAACAAAGTTCAACTTTCTTCAAATCCAAATTATGCCAGCGTGATAAGCGATGTGCTTAATCCAATTCGCGAAAAGGCTTTGACAAGGGCTTCGCTTGAAACTCTTGCAATCATCGCTTACAAACAACCAATCACCAAACTTGAAGTGGAAGATGTCAGAAGGGTGAACTCTGATTATGCCGTTCAAATTCTTCTCGACCAAGACATGATTGAAGTTGTTGGCCGAAAGGACGCTGTCGGAAAGCCTCTTCTTTTTGGAACGACTGAAAACTTTCTTAAAAGATTCAATATCGAAAATCTTTCAGACCTTCCTGACTATGAAGAACTTATGGAAAGAATCAAAACTCTTCGTCAAGAAGAAGATGAAGAAAAGAGAGATACTCTTTTCAGAGATGTTCAGGATCTTGAGTTTAATGAAGAACTTCCTGACTTCTTGAAAGGTGAAAATGTTGAAATGATTGAAGGCGAAAAAGCACTTGAAGAAAAACTTTCTTCGCTTGTGCCTGACGATAGCGACGCCGAAGTGTCTTAGACACTTTTTTATTTATCGACTGGCTTTATTTAAAATAAATTTTATCCGTTCTTACTGCATTAAGCACTTTTTTTTGTTGGATTAGAAATTTGATTTAAATCAATTAACTCATTTTAAAGAAATTTTGCGCATAGTATAAGATATGCAAGAAGAATTTGATGAATTTGAAAGTGCCAATCCGGACGATTTCGATAAAAGATATTTGGGCGAAATAGATGAGTATGAGAAATGCCAAACATGTGAAATAGAAGAGTTTGAAGATTGCCAATCAGGCGAAATTGAAAACCTTGAAAATGTCAGTTTTGTGCAAAAAGATTTTTCTGATGAAGATGTTGAACTTGAAGATATCATGCTAAGCAACATGATATTGCCTTATATTCAAAAAGAAGAAAAGGGCATTTTTGATAATGTTTATAACCTTTATGAAAAACCAACTTGGAAGGACAGAATCTTTTTCTATCCCTTGATTTTTATTGCTTTTCTCAATATTGCATCAATAACGCTTTTACTGGTGAATTTATGCAATATTCTCTAAAAAGAAATTGGTCAAGGCTAAAAGAAAAAAGGATAAAATATTTTCCAATTCATCCTTCTTTTTTATTGCTGTTTTTATGGTTTGTCATCAATCAAAACTTGCAAGAATTTTTGCTTTTTGTTTTGGTCGTTTTGACGCATGAACTCGGTCACTATCTCGTTGCAAAGCGGTCTGGATACAAACTTGACTCATTTTTTCTTGCGCCTTATGGCGTCAGCCTTAACTATAAAGAAGCAAACTTCGACAGTTTTGACGAAATAAAAATCGCCTTGGCTGGACCAGTTGTCAATATCTTTATTGCTATATTCGGCGTTGCGCTTTTTTGGATTTTTCCAGTGACTTACTCATATTCAATCGAAATTGTCAAACAATCTTTGATTTTGGGCTTGTTTAATCTTTTGCCTTGCTATCCACTTGACGGCGGACGAATCTTGGCTGGCATTTTAAGCGGTCATATGCCACGCGTCAAAGCAATCAAAATTGTTGTTCTTTTCAATTTCATCTTTTCTGGTCTGATTTTTATCATGTTTGTGATAAGTTGCTTTGTCAATTTCAATCCGACCTTTGCTCTTGCTTGTTGTTTTCTTCTTTGTGGAGTCATTCAAACAAAATATGAAGGGAGATATAAACTTATGGCACTGCTCAAAAAAAAGACCAAAAATTTTTCCAAACCTCTCACTTTTGCAGTCAATTCTTCTGCAACGCTTGGTGAAATGCTGAAACATATTGAAGTCAACAAGTTCACAATTTTCTATTGCCTTTTCAAAGACGGCAAAACAAAAATTTTGGATGAAAAAATTGTTTTGGAACTCTCACTTGTCTATCCTCTTTCCGCCACCTTGGATGAAATTTACGGTGTGAATTTTTTAAGTAAAGGGGATTAAGTAAGAGTGCATTAGGCACATCTTGAACAAAGATTGATTTACTATATAAGTAATAAGAAAAAAAGTGCTTTAAGCACTTAGTTTAAATATGGAATAAGTCTTTCAAGGTTTGACTTTTCATAGTTTTTCAGTCGCTCAATGATTTCATCAATGTCCTTTGAAATGTTTTTGTGGTCTGCAAGGTCTTTTATGCATGTTATATAGCCCATAAATGTGCCAATAAGCATAAGTTCAGCAATTTTTCGATTGGATTTGTCGGTTATAGTCGACATATTAACTGATGTCCAAAGCCTTGCTTTTTCAAGCCAGTTGTTGTCCTTGATTCCTTCAATTCCTTCTGCTTTTGCAAGCATTTCGATTTCTTTGCAAAGAGTGTAGTATCCGTCTTGCTCGGTTGCAAGTTCTTTTTTAAATCCGTCATCTTCCACCTTGGTGATGATGTCTTCAATTGATTGAATTGCTGTTTTTGTGTTTTGATAGACTGCATTGATATAATTGGTTAAAAGTTCTTTTTCGTCCATTTTTTCCTCCCTGCAAAGAGGATGTGCAATATGTGAAAAATTTATGTATACATTTTTAAACTTTGCAGAAAATATGACTATGAAAAAGTCAACCAAAATTTTATTAATCGTTTTTGTGCTTTTCACCATTCCTGCTGTCATTCTCGGGAGGTATATTTTCACAAGTTTCAAAGTTATTGACGGCGGTTTTATGTTTGATTTTAATGGTTATTCAATCTCTGCGATTATCCTTTCAATCCTTTCAATTGTGCTTGGAAATGTTTTATATTTCAGGTTTCTTAAAACGCTTTCACTTTCAAACCTTATCTTCTTTTCAACCATTCCTTTCACGCTTATCTATGGCGTCAGCATGTATATGCTCTCGCATATAAGTATATATCAAGCACCACTTGCAAGACATGTGAGAACTCTTCTCAATATCACGCCAGAAAGCGAGTATAACACAATTTTGTGGGCTGTTATCTTGTCAATTGTTTATATTCTCATTTTGCTTTTTGCCTATCTCTTTCTTTGCCGTCCTGTTAACAAAATGGAAAAGATTATGACCCGCCTTAGCGACGGGCGAGTTAAGGAAGAAATGGTCGAAATTGGGGGTGGCAAACAATTCAAAACAATCGAACACTCGATAAACAAGATAAACAATAACTATCGCGAAAAAGATAACATCATAAGAAAAACAAAACTTGAAACACAAAAATTTATTCCAAAACAGTTTTTCAAGTTTTTGGGCAAGTCAAGTATAACCGAACTTGAACTTGGCAACAAAGTCAAAAAGAGGGCAACAACTCTTCTTTGCGACCTTAAAAGCGCAACCGAGCATGGAAAAACTTTGAGTTTGGAAGAAAATTTTAATTTCGTAAATTCATATCTCAATGTCGCATCACCAATTATAAGAAAACATGGTGGTTTCGTTGACAAATATCTCGGTGACGGTCTTTTGGCAGTTTTTCCAAAGCCTGAAAACGCAATCGATTGCGCGCATGCAATCGTTCGCAATATTGAAGCAAAGAATAGGGGAATAAAAGACCTGCCAAATGTGTTGCCAAGGATAAGCATTCACACTGGAGAGGTGGTTTTTGGAATTGTAGGCGAAGAAGAACGAAAAAGCCCGACAATTATATCAGACGTTATCGACCTTGCAAACAAGATTGAAGAAATCAACAACTTTCTTCAAACAAAATTGATTTTTTCAAAAAGTGTGCTTGACGATTTGTCTTCAAGATATAGATTGGCTTATCGCTATCTCGGCTCGCTTACAGTTGAAGATAATATCGACCTGTCGCTGTTTGAAAGCCTTGACGTTTACTCTCGCGAAAAGCGTGAAAGACTTATAAAACTTAAAGGCGTGTTTGAGAATGGTGTGAGACTATATAATCAAAAGGACTACTCTCAAGCGAAAGAACATTTTGAACAAATTTTGAAATCTGTTTCAAATGATACGCCGTCATATATCTATTTCAACAAAGCCAGCCAAAAAATGAAAGAATAATTGCTTGACAATTGTTCTTTTTTTATATAAAATTGAGTGCATGAGAAGAAGGAAGAAAAATCCAACCAAAATTTGCCCAAGATGCAAAATCAGATTGCCAGAAGAAGTTGACACATGTCCTGACTGCTCACTGTCATTTGATAGGCTTTCTCTCGCCACAAATAAGGACGCAAAACGCAAGATTAAGCGTGGCGAGCGCGACTATATCATAAAAACAAACAAACTCCCGAGCGATGTCAAATTCCATAAATTGCTCTTGATGGCAATCTTTTTGGGCGCCCTTGGTGGGCATTGCTATTATGTCGGCAGATATCTCCGAGGAGTTATTTTAACACTCAATATGGCACTCATGCTTGTTTGTGTTATTTTCAACAGTTCAATAGTAGGCGTTTGGAATGGCGTTTTGATTGAAATACTTGGAATAATTGTCGGTGTCTTTCTGCTTGTGTGGATGTATGATATCTGGATGGTGATGATGAAAAGGTTTAAAGTGCCAGTCGCCATTGATTTAAAAGAAGATGAGGAAATAAAATGAGAATTGTTGTTGGAATAAGCGGAGGAGTGGACTCCTCAGTTGCAAGCTATCTTTTGAAAGAACAAGGTCACGACGTGATTGGTCTTTTCATGGTCAATTGGCAAGAAAAGGACGGCACTTGCACTGCTGAAGAGGATTTTGAAGATGTGAAAAGGGTGTGCAACAAAATTGGCATACCATATTTCAGCGTCAACTATTCAAAAGAATATTATGACCGTGTTTTCAAATATTTCCTTGAAGAATATAATAAAGGCAGAACGCCAAACCCTGATGTTCTATGCAATCGTGAAGTTAAGTTTGGACCATTCCTTGAAAAAGCAAAGGCACTTGGCGCTGATATGATAGCCACCGGTCACTATGCCAAAAAGATTGAAAAAGATGGCAAGTATTGTCTGTATAAAGCCGATGACATCAACAAAGACCAGTCCTACTTTCTCAATCAACTCAGTCAAGACCAACTCAAAATGGTTGTTTTTCCACTGGAAAATATCGACAAGCCAAAAGTTCGTGAGATAGCAAAAAAACTTGACCTTTCAACTGCTGAGAAGAAGGATAGCACTGGTATATGCTTTATCGGCGAGCGCAACTTCAGAAACTTTCTCAAAGACTTTCTTCCTGCAAAGCCTGGCAAAATTTGTGACCTTGACGGTAAGGTTATAGGTGAGCATGACGGACTGATGTATTACACACTCGGTCAAAGACGAGGACTCAATATCGGCGGAATGAAGGGCGGAAATGGTCAGCGCTGGTTTGTGATAAGAAAGGACCTTGAAAATAATATTCTATACGTGTCACAAGGCGAAGACGACGAACTTTTCTCAGACGCCTTGAAAGCGAGTGGGTTCAACTGGATTCCTGAAAAGCCAACCGAGAGCGAATTTGACTGCTTTGCCAAATTTAGATATCGCCAGCCAGACCAAAAGGTGCATGTGAAGATTTTATCTGACAAAGAGATTTATGTTGACTTCTATGAAAAACAACGTGCAATCACTCCTGGTCAGTTTGTGGTTCTTTATAAAGAAGACGGTCAGTGCCTTGGTGGCGGAACAATTGACGAATTTTATAAAAAATAAATATTTTATTAAATTTTGAGCAACATATTCATGGGAGGGAAAATATGATTATTGCAAATTATATCGCACTCATCTTACTTCTTATCGGTGGAATCAACTGGGGTCTTGTTGGACTTTTCAGATTCAACCTCATCGACTGGATGTTTAGATGGTGTCCAATCATTGCTAGAATAATCTATGTCTTGGTTTTGCTTGCAACAGTTTACCTTATTGTTTCAGCATGCCTTGATGGTGGAATTCTGCTCACAGCAAAAGCGGGAGTTTAATCTCTCGTTTTTTTTGTTTTGAAAAATTGCGCATATGTGATATACTCAAATTGGAGGAAAAATAAATGCCTAGAAAGGATGAAGAATATAAAAATTATATCAATGAAAAAGCAAAGTTTGCCTATGACCTATTTCAAAGAGGTGAAAGTTTTAAAAAAGCACGCGCAATTGTTGTCAAGGGTGACAAACTTGTTGTGTTAAAATATTCAGAAAACGAATACCTCACTGCTGGCGGTGGAGTTGACGAAGGTGAAACTCTCGAAGAGGCAGTTGAGAGGGAAGCATTGGAAGAACTTGGTGTGAAATGTAAGGCAAGAAAGGAAATTTATGCTGAATATTATCAGGCACCTTGCTCTTATAACGGTGTTGATTTTATATCGAAACGTGAAGCACATTTCTTTATCTGCGACTTTGTTTCCTATGTTCAAAAAGATAAACTTGGCTTAGACGGCGAGTTTGAGGACGGAATTGAAGTTAGCGAGATTGAACTTTGCGACATTGACAAATTGAAAGCAACGCAAGAATTAAAGGATAAGATTTTGGAGAATTTGAAACAATCTGGCATTTTGCTTGCTTAATTTTTTTCTTTTTTGTATAATAAAAACATGAAAGATTGTCTATTTTGCAAAATTGTCAAAGGTGAAATTCCTTGCTATAAAGTCTACGAAGACGAGTTTTCACTCGCTTTTCTCGATATCTCAAATGACGCAAATGGTCACACTCTGGTCGTGCCAAAAAAGCATTTTGATAATATTTTAGATTGTGATGAGAGAACTCTTAATCATGTTTTTAGCGCTGTTAAAAAAGTGTCAAATCACTTCACAAAAAATTGTGGTTTTGACGGAGTGAACATTGTGTCAAACTGTGGTGAGAGCGCAGAGCAGAGTGTTCTTCATCTTCACATCCACATTATTCCAAGAAAGAAAAATGACGGAATTCAAGTTTTTCCTAACTTGCCAAAGAACAGCGAAAGCCTTGAAGAAATCTGCGAAAAGTTGAAAATTAAAGATATAAAAATTGATGACCAATTATCAAATGAAGAAGGTAACATTGAAAATGCCAACAGCGTTATTCTTTACACTGACGGCGCTTGCTCTGGCAATCCAGGTATTGGTGGCTGGGGGGCAATTCTTAAGGCGAATGGCAAAGAGAAGGTTCTCTCTGGCGGTGATGAAATGACAACAAATAATAAAATGGAACTTATGGCTGTTATTTGTGGTCTTGAGGCAATTAAAAAGCCATGCAAAGTGGATATCTACAGCGACTCGGCATATGTCGTGAACGCCTTTCTGCAAAACTGGATTGGCTCATGGCTTGCTAGCAACTGGAAGGATGGCAAAGTTCTCAATATTGACCTATGGAAAAGACTGCTTGTTCAAACAAAACGACATGAAGTGACATGGCATAAAGTGAAAGGTCATGCAGATAATGAACTCAACAACCGCTGTGACGAAATTGCACGAGGAGAGATAATGAAAATAAAAGGATGCTAAAATTGCATCCTTTTTTGAATGAAGTTTATAGACATGAAGTGCCTAAGGCACTAGTTAGTATTTATCAGATTATTAAAAATAATTTCATATATGCTTGGCGCTTGGCTTTTCCATTTATGGATTGCCTCGTTGGCGCTCTGCCTTGATGGAGCTTTGATTTTAAGTTCAAACATAGGAGTGGTGATAAGTGGCTCGTATATCTGCAAGATAACATTGTAAGAGCCGTCTTCATTCTTGGTGTAGGTAGCAGAGTATTCCTGCGATGATTTGACGTTTAAACGGTTGGCTTTAATATACTGCGAAATTTCTTCGCGTGAGGTGAGTGGTATGCGTCTATAGAGATGAGAAAGACATTCTCTGCCTTCATAGGTCAGTGTAAAAAGTTCCTTTCCTTTTTTAAGGTCGCCAAGTTTGTAAAGAAGTTTGGATGAAGTCAAGTCATGAATGATTGCTTTGCAGTCCATATAGTTTTTTATCCACTCGTTTTTGACTGAGCAGATATCAAGAATGGAATCCTCAGTCAAGGGGATTTCCATTTTGTCAATCACAAAAAGCATTGTAAGTTTGTCAAGAACAACTTGTTCTTGCTCTGATAACATATTGTTCATTTCGATATATTTTAACATCTTTTTTTGTTTCTTGCAAATTTTTTTGATATGCAATTGAATTTTTGTTTGTTTTTTTTTAAGATTGTGCTAAAATTAAGCAAAAGGGGTTAAAAATATGGCTATTAATGAAAATGTTCAAACGTTTTTGAATTGTTGTGATGAGGTTGCCTCTTGCAAATTTCTCGTTGCTGAACATAAAATTCAAAAACTGCTTGGAGTTCTTGCATCAACATCTGAGGTTGTTGAACTTGTTGCAGATTGCATGGAGCAATTCAATCGTGACCGCGAGTTTATGCGTGCATTTGTTCAAGACGAAAAAGGTCAGTTCCACTGCTATATGCCAGAAGAGGAATACAAGATTATCGCAATGGTTTTCTGCATTCTTGCTGACATTGATGCTGGAAAACTTGATTTCGGTGATTTTGTTAAAAGATTCTTTAGTGATGACGCAGAACTCACTCCATTCGAAAACTTTGTTGACAAAATGATTATGCCTTTCAAAAATCTTATAAACGAGGCATTTTGCTATGACAGCGATGATGAATATGTCGGAAAAAATGATGCCGTTCAAGAAAACTCTAACATTGTTCGTTTTCCGCTTTACAGAAAAGATGTGTCAGAAGAAGGCATCAGCAAAGTTTGCAGTGATGTTCAGTCGCTCACCACTCAGGTTCTTTCTGAACTTGAAAGTGTCAAAAAGTTTGATAATATTATTGAAGAACTCAAGGCAATCTGCTACGCTCTTGTTATGGCATGCGGTGATAAAGACCTTGACATGATGTATGGAATTGTTTTGGGGCTTAAATACGCCAGCAAAAATTTCAAACCTATCAAATTCCTTGTGCGCGAAATGGTGGAAATTGTTTGTGAACTCTATGAAGATTAGAAAGAGACGTTGTCTCCTTTTATGTGCTACTTAATTTTTAGATGAAAATATAATAGATGAAAACGGGCGAAATAATTGGCCCGTTTTTTTTAGATTGATAATATATAGACTTTTAAAAAATGATTAAAATTAAGATAAATGAAATCAAAGTTGCCAAAAGTGCATGAGTGAATTTTTGCAAAAGAAAAAGTGGTGCTGGCATTTTTATTTGTCCAAGCATTGTCATAGATTGAAGCATAGTGGAAATTCCGCCAAAGCTTATCACAAAAGTTGAGGCAATGATTGCCAAACGGAATGGAATATTTTTTGCAATGTCAATGCATCCTTTTGTTATTTCAACTATGCCTTCAAGAACACTTGCAACAGGTGCAGGGAAGAGGGAAAAGATTGGCGATAGTGAGCGTATGACGACAAAAAATATTGCGATTATCACGCCGACTGAAATTATGCTTAGCGCCGAATCGATAACAATCTGGCTGAGATTTGTCTTTTCATTCTTTTGTTGAAGGGGAGAAATTTGCAATTCTTCAACCTTGATTTTGCGATAAAGTATTCCATTCAAAAAACTGCCAAAGACATGAGATAGGAAAATGATATAGCCTGCCATAGCAGAGTGTAGCATGCCAACGCCGACTGCGCCGATGATGAACATAGGTCCAGAGGTTGAGCAGAAAGAAGTCATTCTGAAAGCGTCACTTCGCGAAATCTTTCCACTTGAATAAAGGTCGGCTGTCATCTTCGCGCCCACTGGATAGCCTGAAATAATACTCATCAGAAAAACATAACTTGAAAGTGCAGGCGCTCTGAAAAGTTTGTTCATTGGTCTTGCAAAAATTGCGCTTGCTCGTTCTATTCCTCCAAGACTTGAAAGAATTTTTGTGAAAAAAATAAAAGGTAAAACTGAAGGGAGAACATTAAAAGCCCATGCCGAAATTCCGCTCAAAGTTTCTTTGATGTAGATGTCGGGAAAAATAACCATGTTCAAAATGATATAAACAATAAAAATAGACAAAAGTGTTTTGTATTTTTTCAAAAATCGCTCCAATATGTTTGACAAAAATCGCTTTAAAAAGTTATAATATCCTTGTTATGTGAAGAAGTTGTCCTCACATAAAATTCTATGATGAAAATTTTAATTTAAGAAGGTTAATTATGAAAATTAAAGAAATTTATAAGAAAGCAAAAAGCCTACAAAAAAATATCGTTTTTCCAGAAGTTGCTTTCAGTGACAGAACAATTGAAGCTGTCAAAATTATCAAAAAGAAAAAAATTGCAAACGCTATTCTCATAGGTGACGAAAGTGCACTTATTTTGAGGGATAAAGACCTTGCGTCTTTTCAAATAATCAATCCAAAAACTTTTGAGCATCGTGAGCAAATTGTTAAATGTCTTTACGAAAAAAGAAAGGCAAAAGGTATGACAATGGAAGAAGCTGAAAAACTTGCCCTTGACCCATATTATTTTGGAACACTCCTTGTTGAAACTGGCTTTGCTGACGGGATGGTTGCAGGCGCAGAGGCATCAACAGCAAACACTGTGAAACCTGCTCTTCAAATCATTAAAGCAAAGAAAAAGGGAGGAGTTGTTTCATCTTGTTTCCTTGTTTATGGCAAAAATAAATTCTTGAATGGCAAAAGTTTAGTGATTGCTGATTGTGGAGTTCTGCCAAATCCATCTTCTGACGAACTTGCAGAAATCGCTTATGACTCTTGCATGACCTATCAGAACCTTGGACTTAAAGACCCGAAAGTTGCTTTCCTTTCATATTCAACTCATGGCTCTGCAAGCGGAGAGGTTATCACAAAGGTTAGAGAAGGCTATGAAAAATTTAAAAAGCATGGCATTTGCTGTGACGGAGAAATCCAGTTTGATGCTGCAATGGTAAAAGAAGTTGCCAAACATAAATGCCCAGACAGCCCACTTCAAGGCGACGCTAATATTCTTATCTATCCTGATTTGAACGCAGGAAACATCTCGTATAAAACAATTCAGTATATCGGCGGTCTTAACGCAATTGGTCCAATCTTGCAAGGACTTAACAAACCTGTGAATGACCTTTCAAGAGGTTGTAATGTTCAAGATATCGTAACAATAACAGCAGTGACAGCACTGCAAGCGCAAAAGGAGAATTAAAATGAAAAAAGAAACAGAACAAACAAAAGATATGAAAATTTTGGTTATCAATGCAGGCAGTTCATCTCTTAAATATCAACTTTTTGACATGAACGGTGAAAAGGTTATCGCAAAGGGTAACTGTGAAATGATTGGCCTTGACGGCAGTGTCATTTCATATAAGCGCAACGGCAAGGAAGACAAATTTCCGGGCGCTAAAAATCATGAAGAGGCTATCACAAAGATTTTGAATATACTTATCGACAAAGAAATCGGTGTGATTGAAAGTTTTAAAGAAATCAGTGCTGTTGGTCATCGTGTGGTTATGGGTGGCTCAAAGTTTAAAGAAAGTGTGCTTATAACTGAAAAAGTTATCAAAGAAGTTGAAGAACTTTCTGCTCTTGCTCCACTTCACAATCCTGCAAACGCACTCGGTATTCGTGCTTGCAAGAAAGTTATGCCAAAAACACCAATGGTTGCAATCTTTGACACCGCTTTCCATCAAACAATGCCTGAAATCGCTTACATGTATGGCATCAAATATGAGGATTATAAAAAATATAACCTCAGAAGGTTTGGTATGCATGGAACAAGCCACAGATATGTTGTTGAGGAACTTGCAAAAGTTCTCAAAAAAGACAAAAGCAAGGTTAAAGCAATCACTTGCCACCTCGGAAATGGTTCAAGCATAACTGCAATCGAAAATGGTCAAAGTGTTGACACTTCAATGGGGCTTACACCACTTCAAGGTCTTGTTATGGGAACTCGTTCTGGCGATATTGACCCAACTCTTGTTGAATTTTTGTGTAACAAAAAGAATATGACTGTCAGCGAGTGTATGATGTATCTTAACAAAGAATGCGGACTGCTCGGAATCAGTGGCAAAACAAGTGATATGAGAGCGGTTAGGGGATTTGCTGATAAAGGCGATGCAAGAAGCAAACTTGCACTTGATATGCTTTCATATTCTGCAAGAAAATATGTTGGACAATATCTCGCAGTGCTTAACGGCGCTGATGCAATTGTCTTCACCGGCGGAATTGGAGAAAACAGAAATGAAATGCGTGAGCAAATCATTGAAAATATGGAAAATCTTGGCATTATTCTCGATAAAAAGAAGAATGATAACTTCAAACGTGGTGAAATAGAACTTATTTCATCAAAGAAATCAAAAATAAAAATCTATGTTATTCCAACAGATGAAGAACTTATGATGGCAAGAGATACAAAAGATTTGGTTTCAAAAAAATAAATTGTTTAAAACGCTTGACAAATTCAAGACAAATGCTTATACTTAAAAGGCAAGATATTTAAAGGAGGAAGACAAAATGGCAGTTCCAAAGGGGAAAGTTTCAAAAGCAAGAAGAAATTCAAGACATTCAGCAAACTTTAAAGCAGTTGCACCAACACTTGTTGAGTGCCCAAAATGTCACGAAATGAAAAAGCCTCACACTGTTTGCGCTAAATGTGGCACATATAAGAACGAGACTGTGGTTGAAACAGAAAAGAAAGCTAAATAATAAATATTTGTTTAATTTTGTTGCCTTCACTTATTTTAAAGTGAAGGCTTTTTCTTTACTAATTTTGCATACTAGCATAATATATTGTGTTATGTCTGACATAATAGACACAATATATAGTAAAAATATCAAAAACACAATTTTTTAGTAAATTGGCAAAAATCCTTTGTATTTTCTTACTAAATTTGTTATTATATAAATATATATAATAAAAAAAGTCAGAAATTTCACTTTGAAAAAAGTTTAAAAAGTAAGACAAAATAAAATGGAGAAAATTATGAAAGTTGTTGTTGACGCTTTTGGTGGTGATAACGCACCTGTTGAAATAGTTGAAGGGGCTTTGATGGCTCTTGAAAAAAATAAAGAACTTGAAGTGATTCTTTGCGGAGATGAAAGCAAGATTAAAGAAATTTTGAATGGAAGGATTGAACGCATTGAAATTGTCAATGCAAGCGAAGTTATTTCCAACTCTGACCATCCAACTGAGGCGATAAGAAAGAAGAAAGACTCTTCTCTTGTTCGTGCTTTTGATGTGTTGAAAGAGCGTGAAGATGTTATAGGTCTTGTCAGCGCAGGAAGCACTGGCGCTGTTCTTGCTGGCGCTATCATGAAGATTGGTCGCATTAAGGGTATTTCAAGACCTGCTCTTGCGCCTATTCTTCCGACCAAGAAAGATAATGACGTGATAATCATCGACAGCGGTGCAAACGTTGATTGCAAACCAATCAATCTTCTTCACTTTGCGCTGATGGGCAGTGCATATTATTCAATTGTGTATAACATAGAAAATCCTCGCGTCGCACTTTTGAATAATGGTTCAGAAGAAGGCAAAGGTAATGAACTTGCCAAAGAAGTCTATCCAATTCTTCAAAAAGCGCCTATCAATTTTATTGGCAACAAAGAAGGCGGAGATTTCATGAGCGGTGATGTTGATGTTATGGTTGCTGATGGCTTTGCTGGCAATGCGCTTTTGAAAGGAACAGAAGGCGCTGTCGGAGCGGTTGTTTCAATCCTCAAAAAGAGCATTAAATCTCACTTTTGGAGCAAGATTGGTGCAATATTTATGAGTAAGACTTTAAGAGAACTTAAAAATCGAATTGATATTCTAAAAAAGCATGGCGGTTCGCCACTTCTGGGTTGCAAAAAATTGGTTGTGAAAAATCATGGCTCTTGCAAAAGGCTTAACATCGCATCTTCAATCAATCAAACAATCCTTCTTCACGAAAAAGAACTCAACAAAAAAATCGAACAAGCGCTTTCAAATATTTCAGCGGGCGACGAGGTTGAATAAATGGACAAATTGGGATATAAATTTAAGGACAGCAAAATCCTAAATAGAGCCCTCACACACTCGTCTGCAGGCAAGGAAAACTATGAAAGACTGGAATTTCTTGGCGATGGCATCCTTGATTTTGTGGTTGGAGATTATCTGTTTCGCCATTCGAAAGACGATGAGGGGCATTTGACGGTTTTGCGCAGTCACTTTGTTTCTGAAAATAATCTTTGCAAAATTTTTGATGAACTTCAAATTGAAAAAAAAGTTATTGTTGGAAAAAGTTATAAAGGTGCGCTTTCAAAAGCAATCAAGGCAGACATTGTTGAAGCGATTATCGCAGGGATTTATCTTGACGGAGGCATTGAGAATGCTGTCAAATTTATTGAAGAGCATTTTGAACTTGACACTTTCAATAAGGTGAAGGATGATAACTATAAATCACGTCTTCAAGAACTTGTTCAAGCAGGTTTCAAATGCAAAATGAGTTATGTGACTGAGCGCGAAGGTGATGGCTTTAAATCAACATTTTTTATGGATGAAGATGAAATCGCGAGCGGAGAAGGATTATCAAAAATTGAAGCCGAGCAGAACTGCGCAAAAAATTGCATACATAAACTTTTCAAAGTTGATGAGTGCTAAGTGCTAATAGCACTTACTAAAGGCAAAAGATTTAATATTAAATACAAAAAAAATATTTAAAAAGAATTGTTAAAATTAAACAATTAATAAAAACGTGCTGAAAGCACTTAATTAAGACAAAAGAGTTAATATTAAAAAACAAGAAATTTATATTTAAAATAATTGTTAAAATTATACAATTTATAAAAAACGTGCTTAAAGCACTTGACCAAAAGAGGATGAATATGATATTTAAAAAAATTGAAATGGTGGGATTTAAATCCTTCGCCGACAGAACAGTTATTGAATTTGATAATAATTTCACAGCAATTGTCGGACCAAATGGTTGTGGAAAAAGCAATGTTTCTGACGCAATAAGATGGGTTCTTGGCGAGCAAAGCCCAAAGACTTTGCGTGGTTCTTCCATGCAGGATGTTATTTTCAATGGAACTGAAAAACGAAAAAGTCTTTCATATTGTGAAGTCACTTTGACTTTTGATAACACAACTCGCTTTTTCAATTTTGATTATGACGAACTTGCAATCACAAGAAAACTTTATAGGTCAGGCGAAAGCGAATATCTTATCAACCGCAACACCTGCCATTTGCGTGATATCACCAATCTTTTATATAACAGCGGTCTTGGGAAGAACGGCTATTCAGTTGTTGGTCAAGGAAAGGTGACTGAAATCGTTGACTCCAAGCCAGAAGATAGGCGTGCTATGTTTGAAGACGCTGCCGGAATTGCCAAATATAAAAAAGATAAGGTTGACGCCGAACGTAAACTTGAAAGAACTCGTGATAACTTAACACGCGTGAAAGATATTTTGTCTGAAATTGAAAGACAAATGGGGCCACTCAAGAAACAGGCAGAGAATGCGAAAAAATATCTCGAATATAAAGGTCAACTCAAAGACCTCGAAATCAATGCTTACATATATCAATACGAAAATGCAAACACTGTTAAAAGCCAAATCGGTCTTAAACTTAAAGGAATTGAAGAACAACTTGCTCTTCGCCAACAGGATTTTGACCAAGCGAGTGCCAACTATGACAAAAGCATGCAAGACCTCGCAAATTTTGATAGACTTCTTGCAACAATAAATGAACAAATTTTGGAATTGACAGTCTCTCTTGAAAAGCAGGAAGGTGAAACAAAGATTGCGCGTGAGAGAATCAATTTCACTCACAAAGAAAATGACCGCTTAAATCTTGACCTCACAAATGCGACAACTATGATTGAACTTTGCGAAGAACAACAAATTGCCAAAAAGGCAGAACTTGAAAAACTCAATTCCGACCTTGAAGCACTTGAAAGTTCTTTCACAAGCCTTTCTGAAACTTATTCAGCACTTGCAAATGACCTTTCACTCAGTGAAGATGAAGCTGGTGCATCTCAACAAAAAATTATTGAAACTTTGGGTTCCCTTTCTGATATAAAGAGCAGTGTTTCAAGATTGAACGCAGAGAAAGAATTGCTTTCAACAAGCCATAAAAACTTGCAAGATGATATTGCAAATCTCGCAGTCAAGAAAGAGGAGAGTGAATCTGTATATAAATCAGCGCAGGCTGAAATTGAAAAGAAAGAACTTGAAATTTCAAGCCTTAAAAAAGAATCGGAAGAACTTTCAACTCAAAGTTATATCAAAGAAAACAGACTTAAAGAGTGCGAGAATGAAAAGGCAAACATCATCACTCAAATCAAAGTCTATGAAAACAGAAAAAAATTGTTGACTGACCTTCAAACAGACTATGAGGGATATTCTTACGCTATCAAAAAAATCCTTAAGGAAAGCGAGAGAAACATGGCAATCGGCAAGAATATTGTCGGCGTTATTGCTTCACTCATCAAAGTGCCAGAAAAGTTTGAAACCGCAATTGAAGTTGCGCTTGGCGGTGCTGTTCAAAACATAGTCACTTTCGATGAAAATGGAGCAAAAGAACTTATTAAATTTTTGAAAGAAAACAGTTTCGGTCGTGCGACATTCCTTCCAATAACATCAATGAAAAGACGCGACCTTGACAGAAAACTTATTTCTGGCAAGTCAGGTTGTTTCGGTATTGCAAGCGACCTTGTTGACTACGACAAAAAAATCGACAATGTTGTGAGCAACTTGCTTGGAAGCACAGTCATTGTTGACACTCTTGCAACGGCAGTGAACCTCGCAAAGTCTTCTGGCTATGCTTATAGAATTGTAACTTTGGAAGGCGATATTGTCAATCCACAAGGCTCACTCACTGGTGGAAGCAAGAAAAACGAAGTCGCAAATCTGATGGGCAGACAACGCGAAATCGAAACTTTGGGTGATGAGATAATAAAACTTGTCGCCAAAGAGGATAGACTCAAAAAAGAATATGACGAAAGTCTTATCTCTTTCCAAGAGGGCAAGAAAAAACTTGCCTTAGTTCAAGATAAAATCAATCATGAAACAATTGAACTTGCAAAAGAAAAAGAAAAACTTGAAAGATATAAAACTTTGCTATGCGAAATTCAAGATAACCTCAATGTCGCAAGCATGGAAAGCCAAACTGTCACAAATAAACTTAAACTTATCGATGATGAACTTTCTCGCTCTGAAAAAATTGAAAGTGCATTGAGTGGAAACAGAGTCGACGCGGATGAACTCATAAAAGAAAAACGCGAAAAGAATGAAAAGTTGAGAAAAGAACGCGACAGACTGAGCGAAAATATCATGACTGTTAAAGTTGAAATGGCGTCAACTAGACAAAAAGTTTCATCAATAAATTTTGAACTTGAACGTCTTGCTGATGAAAAAGGCAGACTTGCGGTTAATATTGAAAACTTGAAATCTCAAATTGAAAAGAATGACAGTTTCATTGATTCAGCCGAAGAAATGATAAAGGAAAAACTTGCTTCAGCGCCATCTTCTCAAAAGAAGAAGGAACTTGAAAATGTTATTTCAAAACGTGACGAAATCAATGCAAGCAAGGACTCTATTTCAATGACAATCAAAGACCTTGACGCCAAAAAATCACAACTCATGGAAGAACTTTCTCAGATAAATGATAAAAAGTTTAGAGAGGAAATGAACCTTGCAAAAGTTGATACCGAACTCGAACAAATGCAAGAGCGAATCTATGAAGAATATTCTCTTACATACACAAGTTGCCTTGAGTTCCGCCGTCCTGATTTTGACATTAATGTTGCAATGCCTGAAATAAACAGACTCAAAAAGGCAATAAGTGCTTTGGGATACGTCAACGTTAACGCAATTGAAGATTGCAAAGTTCTTCTCGAACGCTACGATGAACTTAATGGTCAAGCCGAAGACCTTGATAAAGCACAAAATGACCTTTTGAAGATTATCAAAGACCTTTCAGAAATCATGGTTGAAAAGTTTAATAACGAACTTGTCCGCATAAATGAAAGTTTCAAAATCACATTCAGAGAACTTTTTGGTGGTGGAACAGCAAGACTTACACTTAGTGATGAAGAAAATCCTCTTGAATCGGGTGTTGAAATTTTGGCTCAGCCACCGGGAAAGAAGATTCAAAACATGACTCTTCTCTCAGGCGGAGAAAAATCGTTGACCGCTATGGCTGTCATCTTTGCAATTCTCAGAATTAAACCACTTCCATTCTGTCTTTTCGACGAAGTTGAAGCGGCGCTTGACGATTCAAACGTGGAAATTATCGATAAATATCTTCGTAAACTTTCAACGGATACTCAGTTTATTCTTATCACACACAAAAAACCAACAATGGAATACGCTTTGTCGCTTTTCGGTGTGACGATGGAAGAAAAGGGTGTGTCAAAAATTGTTTCTGTTAAACTTGCAGATGCAATCAAGAACGCACAATAAAAAAGTTGTTTTAATCTTAACAAATCTCAACTTTATCTTTTCTTTATTTTAAAAATCGTTTATTTTTGATTTAAATATAAAGAAGAATGAAAAAGTTTTGAATTTTCAAATTGAGTTTGGTTACTTATAAAAAATATAGGAGTTAGTATGGGCATTTTTAAAAAGATTGGCAATGCACTTAAGAAAACAAGAGAATCCTTTGCAAGAAAGGTGGATTCTCTTCTCAGTCATGGCGAACTTGATGATGATTTTTATGATGACCTCACAGATGTGCTTATTTCATGTGATATAGGCGTCAGAACAAGTATGGATTTGGTTGAAAGTCTTCGTGTTAGGGCAAGAAAGACCAAAATTCGAACTGCGGAAGATGTTCGAAATGAATTGAAAGTCATTCTTAAAGAGGAATTTGATAGCCTAACCAAAATTGATATCAAATATCCAGCAATTATAACAATAATTGGCGTTAATGGTGTTGGTAAAACCACAACAATTGGCAAACTTGCTTCATATTTTAAATCTCAGAAAAAAGATGTGACCTTGGTCGCAGGTGACACCTTCCGTGCCGCTGCATCTTCTCAACTTAATGAATGGGCGGATAGAACCAAAACTCGAATCATAAAACATAGTGAAGGTGCGGATGCTGGTGCGGTTGTTTTTGACGGAATTGCAAGTGCAAAAGCAAGAAACACTGATGTCCTTCTTGTTGACACAGCGGGCAGACTTCACACAAAAACTAATCTCATGGAAGAACTTAAAAAAATAGATAAAATAATTAACCGTGAATATCCAGAGGCAAATAAATATAATTTCATCGTTTTGGATGCAACAACAGGTCAAAATGCCTTATCTCAAATCAACGCTTTTAAAGATTTTGTCTCAATAGATGGAATTGTTCTCACTAAACTAGATGGAACTGCCAAAGGTGGCGTTGTTGTCGCAATTGAAAAGGATTATCAACTTCCAGTGGTGTTTGTCGGCACTGGTGAGGGTGTTGATGACATTGAACTTTTTGATAGTTCAGAGTTTATCGATAACTTATTCTAGTATGCAACGCATACTAGTTTGACTAGTTCTAAAATTCAACTAGTTTATTATTAAAATATAACTATTTCTATAAACATTAACAGTCTGCAAAGGCTGTTTTTTTAGTTTTTGCTTAATTTTTATATGAAGTTTTCAATTGCGAAATGTATGGAAATTAAAACATCAAAAAAAAGGACAAGGTAAAAACAATATATTTTAAGTGGTCAAGCAAAATTCGACATCTTTCAACATATATAAGCATAGGGATTTTTTCTCTGGGAGGTGCTTTAATGATATATGAAAGTTTGTCTGCGTTTGCGAGTAAACTTTGTTTTTTCACTTCATTTATAAACACAGCACAAGGATTTCCGCCACCACTAAGCAAGGAAGAGGAACTTGAATGGCTGAAGAAAAAAGATGCAGGTGACCTTGAGGCGCGAGATGTGCTTGTCAGTCGAAATCTCAGGCTTGTTTCGCACATTGTCAAAAACTATTCCTATTCACTGGAAGCAGATGACCTCATTTCAGTCGGAACAATCGGGCTTATTAAAGCGGTTGACACCTTTAAACTTGATAAAAATGTTTCGCTTGCAACTTATGCGGCACGTTGCATTAATAATGAGATTTTGATGCTTATTCGCGCAAACAAGAAATATAAGGGGCAGGTTTCGCTAAACAGCAGTTACACGCCAAAATCTGATAGTGATGAACTTGAACTTGAAGATATCATTCCTGCAGGTGAAGAATATGATGTTGAAAAACTTGTTGAAACTGAGTGCCTTGTCAATGATGTCGTTAAAATAATGAAAAAAGAACTTACGCCTATGGAATTTGAAATCTTGTGCTATTGCTTTGGACTTTGCGGATATGAAAAGAAAACACAACGAGAAATTGGTCAGATTTACAATCTTTCGCGCTCATATATCTCACGCATTGAAAGCAGGGCAATAAGCACAGTTAAAAAGCACTTTGATAGAAGCGAAATTGATTAATAAATTCAGTAAAAAATCAAGATGTAAAATACTTAATAATTGATAATTAAAAATAATATTAAATAAAAACTAAAACATGAATAATAAAATAATCAGGATTTTTCTTGATTTATTTTTTTTATTTATTAAAGAAAAATTAAATAAAAGAATTAATTAATATTTCCTGAAAAATAATGGTTAAACTTACTTAAAATAAAGTAAAAAATAATTAAAAATAAAAATAAAATTAATTGGAAATAAAAATATAGATAAAATAAATATAAAAAATATTTGAAAAATGTCGTAAAAAGTTTTGAAATTAATTTAAAAATGTTTATACTAAAATAAAATAGGGAGTGAAATCGAATTGGAAAAAACTTCTTTTAAGAAAGTTGTCGAAAAATTGATAATGCCTCTTTTCACCGGTTCATATATTGGTGGAGAGGAAATTTCTTCATCTCGTGACAGCGAAGTTGCTTATGGCAAACAAAATTCTCTTTTAATAAAACCAAACAAATTGGCTGATTATCGTCTTGTTCTTAAACGCGGTCAACCATTCAAGATGCTTGAACTTAATTTGTTAAAATCAATTATCAGTGAAATCAACACAATCTCAGAACTGGGAATTGAAGATGAAAACTATATCCGTTCACTTCAAGACCAAGCAATTGAAAAAGCAATCTGTTTAAGCCTCTCTGACTCAGACACTGCTGTGACAATGCAGGGGATTATCACCGAACTGAGTAAGTGGGCTTCAAGAACGTATGAAGGAAAAAAAGTTGAACTTGGCATAATTTTGAATCAGTCTGTTGATAATGGTGAACTTGCTGACAATAGCCAATTTTCAAAGATAATGAATAAAGACTTTTTCGCTTTGCTTTCAGACGGCAAGGATTCCTTTATCGAATTCGACAAAAAAGGGAATCTTATTGGATACGTTCAGGCAGGGAAAGCACGTCAAATTCAAACAATCACGCCTTATGTGTTCGAAAATATTGCAAGATATTGCTCAGAAAAGAAAATTGGAATTGTTCTCACAGAAAATGGCGATATACTTATTTTCAGAAACCGCTCACTTATGTTTTCCAAAAGATTGGGCGTTTGGAATGTTTATTCTCACGAAGAAGTCATTCAATTGCTCGCAAACAGAGGCAGTTATTCTCTGAAAGATATTCGTCGTTCAATTTATTATACAGCGCTTGATGTTTCTTATGGCTACAGTGGTGGATGTTTGATTTATCTCAATAAGGACACTGTTGAATCGGCATTATCTCACATTAATGCACACGACATTTTGGATGAAAGTTATTATGAAATAAAGAAAAAGCAAGAGATTGCCAATGCGAGCAAATTATATAATCTTCATTCTCTTTCGCAGGTGGAAGAAATGTTCAGCGTGAGTTATTCTCAATTTTTGGTTGACCAAAAGTGCTATAAGGCTCAATGTTTGAAAAAAATCATTGATGGCAAAAAGTTCCATGAACTTTCAAGAAAACTCAGACAAGAACTTGTTGCAATGGACGGCGCAACTGTCGTTGACCTTGACGGAACAATTATCGCAGTTGGCGCAATCCTCAAAATCGAAGCGGGCAGTGAAGGTGGTGGAAGACTTGCTGCTGCGACAACTCTTGCCAAATATGGCATTGCAATCAAAATTTCTCAAGACGGAATTTTGAAAGCCTTCTATTATGACAAAAAAGCTGGCAAACTTAAATCTTTGTTCACTGTTGGTTAAAAGGTTTGCTAAAAGACCGAACTTATCTATATTTGTATTTTTCAAAAAAGTCAGAAATTATTCTGGCTTTTTTTATGTCTAATAATGAATATAAGCAAAATGCAAATTAGTTTGGACGAACGATAACGTGATTGTTTTTAATAATATATTAATTTCAATTAATATCAAATTTTATCAAAGTCTATGTTTGGCTTGACAAATTTTTGCTGTTATGATATAATATAATCGTTAGTTAAGCAGGCAGTCGCATCGATTTCGATGAGGAAAGTCCGAGCTTCAAGAGAACTGGGTGCTGGTTAACGGCCAGTGGAGGCGACTCTAAGAATAGTGCAACAGAAATAAACCGCCATAGATTATGGTAAGGATGGAAAGGTGGTGTAAGAGACCACCGGTCGACTGGGGACAGTTGATGCTCTGTAAACTCCACCTGAAGCAAGGTCGACAATGCAATGGGCTTGTTCTCTCCCGCATTTAAGAACCGCTTGAACCTATTGGCAACGATAGGTCTAGATAGATGACTGTCAAATACAGAACTCGGCTTACAACTTAACTAATCTTCGTATATTTAAAGTGCTTAAAATCCAAGCACTTTTTTTGTGTCATAAAAAATATATAAGTGAATAATATCTGTTTGTTTTGGCAATAAAGAAAGCATGACAAAGAAAGAATATATTGAAAAAATTGCAAATCTTATAATAAATCGTGTGCGCTTTCATGCACCAATTGTGACCGATGATGAAATTGATTTTGCTCTTTTGGAAGTGGTTGGAATTGACCCAACTTTGCCTATTTTTAAGTTTGATAAGGAACTTGATAAGGTCTTTTTTAGCGCTTTCAAACTGGCAAAAGAGAGCGTTCAGTTCAATTTGATTTTGACAAAAGCGCCTATTTTAAATGAAAATAAAGTTCTTCAAATGGAGAACACTTTTATCATTTTTGAAGAAGAAATGGGTTCGAGTTTGCTTGCAAATATAGAGTCTTTGAACATCAATTATCGCTCGCACACCAAGTTTTCAAATGAGATTAATGAAGATTATATTGCCCTTAATGGTCAAAAGATTGAACTTAATTATCTTCCATATTACCTTCACAAAAAGGGGAATAATGACAGTGTTTTATATGAAATAAGCGAGTTCATTTTGAATGGGAAAAACTTCCTTTTGTCTTTCACCAATCCATATAAACAAAACAGAAAACTTGAGTTTGAAATCAATGTGATGCTTCCAAGAGGGTATTATATTTTCAAAAATGACGGCGAAAGTGTTGAGATTGAAAACCTTTGCAACAAAGATAAAGCCTATTTCAATTATAACCTTAAAGGTGCAAAATTCAATTTTTCATGCGTGAGCGGACTTGAAAGTTCAACCTATGCTTGTGTCAATTTGAAAATGACTGTTGAACTTCGTCCACTGGAAATTAAAAAGTTTTATTTCAATTATGGCGAGAACAAATATGTCTTTGACAGCCCACGCGATGCACTTGCATTTTTCAAAATTTCTCAAAATAAAATGAATGAAATTTTTGATTTACAGGTGCAAACAAAAGATAAAAAATTTGACGACCTTTTCAATCGCTACATTCCCCAAAATATCTGGCTTTCATGGCTAAAAAATGGTGTAGATGAGGAAAGTGAAAATTTTTATCTCAAATCACGTGAAAATTTGGTCAAAAATATCGACGGCGCAGTGCAGATAAATGAGCATTTTGAAGGGCTTAAAGAAGTGCGTTTCTTCCGTAATTTAGGGTGGAAGAGGGTTTTTATCGTGCCAAGTGAAAACAGGTATTTGTTTGCCAACAAAGTTAAGTATTTTAACTTCACACTTTTGACAAAAGAAATTTTTTCAAAAAATAAGGAAATTTATTTGTCTTTTGGTGCTTAGTCGTGCTATACTCACTGTGAAATGGAAAACATTAAGCGTATACCACTGGCTGAAAGAATGCGTCCAAAGGCTTTTGATGAGTTTGTTGGACAGGAGCATATCGTTGGAAAAAATTCGTTGCTTGTTCGTGCTATCAAGTTTGGAACACTTGGCAGTTGCATTTTTTATGGCCCACCGGGAACTGGCAAAACAACTCTGGCAAACATCATCGCAAACTCTATGAACGCAAACTTTGTCAGACTCAATGCTGTCACGAGCGGTGTTGCCGATGCCAAAAAGATTATCGATAAAGCGCGTGCCGACAAAGATATGTTCGGCACAGACACATTTCTTATGCTTGACGAATGCCATCGCTGGAACAAAGCGCAGTCAGATTGTGTTTTGCAGGCGATTGAAGAAGGCTCAATCTTCTTTATCGGTTCAACAACAGAGAATCCTTATACTTCAATGACAAGGGCAATAGTTTCAAGATGCCGAATTTTTGAATTTAAGCCTCTTGCATCAAAAGATATCGTGAAATCTCTTAAACGCGCTCTTGCAAGTGAAGAAGGACTGGGGAATATGCCAGTTGAAATAACCGACGATGCACTTGATTATTTCGCATTCGCATCAGGCGGTGATAACAGAAGCGCACTCAACGCACTCGAACTTGCCGTGATGACCTCAAAACTTGGCAAGGATAAGAAAATACATATAACAAGAGAGGACGCAGAACAGTCCATTGACAAAAAAGCCCTTTCGCTTGATGAAGATATGTATTATGACATGCTTTCTGCTTTTTGCAAAAGTTTGCGTGGCTGTGATGTGGAAGCAGCGCTTTATTACAGCATGCGTCTTATAAAAGCAGGCTGTGACCCAATGATTATCGCAAGACGCCTCGTAGCACATTCCTCTGAGGATGTGGGAATGGCTGACAGCAATGCTCTTCTTCTTTCGACAAGCGCGATGTATGCTCTCGAAAAAATGGGTCAACCTGAAGGACTTATTCCGCTCAGTCATGCAATAATCTATGTTTGCGAGGCAGAGAAATCAAATTCTGTGGTGACCGCAATGCATTTGGCGCAGTCTGACGCAGAGAACGCTATTGATAATCATGTGCCAAATCATCTCAAAAATCATCCAAGCACAAATGGAGATGGGCATGGAAAATATAAATATCCACACGATTATGGCGGATATGTGAAGCAACAATATATGCCAGACTCGCTCAAAGACCGCGTTTATTACACGCCAAGCCAGAACGGCAGAGAAAAAAATATTGTTCGAAAAAAGTTTAACAAAAACTGAATTTAAATTTAAAATTATTTAAAGTATTAAGGAGAAAAACAAAAATGTTTGGATTTCGAAGTGACGGAAAAAAAGTTAAAGGAATGAATATAATTGATAAGGCTGGTCCATTTTTTATGCCTCAAAGAATTGACGCTGTCAATTATACAACAGTTAAGGTGAAATGCAACAGCATTGATGAATTTATTGCAAAAGAGCGCAGACTTGGCAATTCCTATTCCTATATGCATATCATTATTGCAATGCTTGTTCGTGTGCTTTACACAAGACCAAAGCTTAATCGCTTTATTATGCGAGGAACTACATATCAACGTAATACAATCAGTATTTCTTTGGATATCAAGAAAAAACTTGAAGATGAAGGTGAGTCTGTGACACTTAAATTCTATTTCACGGGCAGAGAGTCAATCGCAGAAGTTAAAAAAATTGTAGACGAAGAAATCGCAAAAAATCTGCAAGTGGGTGAGGTTCACCAGACAACCAAAGTTGCCAGCAAGTTTTGCGCTCTTCCTGACTTTCTTTTCCGTTGGGCAATGGGAATTGTCAACTTTCTTGATAAGCGTGGAATGCTTCCAAAATCTATCATTAAAGCAAGCCCATTCCACACAAGTTGCTTTTTGACAAACCTCAAATCTATCAAACTCAATTATGTTTATCACCACTTATATAACTTTGGAACAACAACAATCTTTGTTGCCATGGGTAAAGAGCAGATTGAGCCTTGGGTTGAAAATAATAAAGAACTCACTCTTGCAAAAGTTCTTTCACTGGGCATGAGTCTTGATGAGCGCGTTGCTGATGGTCTTTATATGGGCAAAAGTCTTAAACTATGTAAAGATATTTTGTCAAACCTTGATATCTTGAATGACAGTTTACCAGACGATGGAACAATTCCTAAGAAGTTTTTGAAGAAAAAGCCTAAGAAAGTTTCAAAGGTGAAGAAAGTTAAAAAGGTTAAGAAAACAAAAGCCGAAAAAGCAGAAAAGGTTAAAAAAGAAAAGAAACCAAAGAAGATTAAACCTTTAAAAAACAAAGAGAAACACGCAAAAAAAGCGAAAAAAAGTGAAAAAAATCTTTAATACACTTTGATTTTGGCAAAAAATATGGTATCTTAAACTTAGGATACCATATTATTTGTTGGAGGAAAAAATGAAAACTATTTTATATTTTGTTCTTTCTATCGTTTCAATTGTTTATATTATTTGTCTTGCATATTTGAACATTGACCCTGAGGTTGGCGGAACAATAGGAACAATTCTTGGCTATGTTGCAAAATATGGTGGACTTGTGATTATCTTGGCTTTTGCAGGAATCAATTTCTTTGGAAATCCTCTCAAAATTGCATTTTTTGTTCTTCTTGTGATTGCAGTCATTCTCTACATTCTCACTGTCGCAATTCCGGGACCAATTCAATCTCTTTTTGGGCTTTTAAAATGATTGAAATTTTTGCCTTGAAAATGGGAAAAATATTTTGACTTATATAACAAATTGGGCAAGGAGTGGTTATGTCTAAATTTTTGATAATTGATGGAAACAGCATTGCAAACAGGGCGTTTTACGCCTTGCCTTTTTTAACTAACAAGGAAGGCACTCCAACAGGCGCTGTTTATGGCTTTGCAAACATTTTGATAAAACTTATCTTGGAAGAAAAGCCAACCCATATCGCTGTTGCTTTTGACCACGCACGCAAAACTTTCAGAAATAATATTTATGCTGAATACAAAATGCAAAGAAAGGAAACTCCGCAAGACCTTTTGACCCAGTTTCCAATTCTGAAAGATATGCTCAAAGAAATGAACATACAAACTTTTGAGTTTGAGAACTTTGAAGCCGACGACATCATCGGCACTATCACAAAACAAGAAAAATGCACAAAAATTATTCTTTCTGGTGACCGTGACCTATTGCAACTTATCGACAATGAAACTTTTGTTTGGCTGACCAAAAAAGGCGTGACCGAAGTGGCAAAAGTCAATTTGAACAATCTAAAAGACGTTTATGGCGTTGAAAAGCCTTGTCAGGTTATTGACTTGAAAGCACTCATGGGTGACAGTTCTGATAATATTCCCGGTGTTCGTGGCGTTGGCGAGAAAACTGCACTCGGGCTTATTGAAGACTATGGCTCGGTTGATGAAGTCTTTGCGCATATAGAAGAAATCAAGGGCAAACTTCAAGAGAAACTGACTTTGGGTAAAGATGACGCCTATATGTCAAAAGAACTTGCAACAATCAAAACAGATTGCAAATTTGACTTTTCATTTGACGATTGCAAGTTTGTTTTTCCTTTTTCAAGTTCGGTCTATGAGTTTTTCAAGAAATATGATTTTTCATCACTTTTAAAAAATAACTATATTTTCACAAGTGAAGCAATTGAAGATAAAGTCAGAAAAAAAGCCAATCAAATTTCCATTGACAGCGATGTTTTGGAAAAAATTGGAAAAAACAAGCCAAAAGTTTTTTCATACAATCTCAAAACAATGCAGTTTAATTTTGGTGATGAAAACAACTATTTTCTCTCTCAAAATTATGACATGTTTGGAAGCAATTTGACTTTTGAAGAGGTGATTGAAAAACTTAAACAACTTTTCGAGGATGAAAGTGTTTTGAAACTTACTTTTTCTGCCAAAGATGACATGCATACACTTTCAAAAATGGGTATTGTTCTTAAAAACTATTTTGACCTTTCGCTTGCTAACTATGTTGTTAGCGCTGGGCTGAAAAACTTTGGTGATAATATTGGTGCGGATGAATATTGTGACTATTTTGAACTTTACAACAGGCAAATGAAAGAACTTAACGTTGAAAAAATCTATTCTGAAATTGAGTTCCCTCTCATTGAAGTGTTAAAGCAGATGGAAGACAATGGTTTTAAAGTCAATGAAGAAAAGATTGAAGAACTTTCTGTCAATTTTGCTGAAAAAATTTCCAAAATAAGCCAAGAGATTTTTGCCGAAGCAGGCGAGGAATTCAATATAAATTCTCCAAAACAAGTTGCTTACATCTTGTTTGAAAAATTGGGCATAAAATCATATAACAACAAAAAGCAGTCAACAAGCGTGCAAAAACTTGATGACCTTCGTTTCATTCCGATTGTTGACAATATTTTGAAATACAGAAAACTTGCCAAACTTAAAAACACATACATTGATGTATATAAAAACCTTTGCAAGATAAGTGGTTCAATCATTCACACAACTTTCAATCAAGCGCTAACAAGCACAGGCAGGCTTTCAAGCAGTGAGCCAAACTTGCAAAATATTCCAACTCGTGATGACGAGGGCAGAGAACTCCGCAAACTTTTCATTTCCAAGTTTGATGGTGGAAAAATTTTGTCGGCCGACTATAATCAAATTGAACTTCGTCTTCTCGCTGATATGTCGGGTGAAGAACATCTTATTGACGCCTATAATGAGGGTGAGGACATCCACACTTTGACTGCATCACAAATCTTTGATGTCAAAAGAGCGGATGTCACTTCAAGCATGAGGCGTGAGGCAAAAGCCGTCAATTTTGGAATAATTTATGGAATAAGCGATTATGGTTTATCGCAGAATATCAAAAGTTCGGTTGCAAAAGCCAAAGCATATATTGACTCTTATTTTTCGCGATATCCTCGCGTTAAAGATTTTATGTCAAACAATGTTGAACTTGCAAAAAAAGAGGGGCTTGTGAGAACCAAGTTTGGCAGAGTGAGAAAAATTCCTGAAATCAACAGCGCCAAATATCAAACTCGAACTTTCGGTGAACGTGTTGCAATGAATATGCCACTTCAAGGCACTGCGTCTGACATTATCAAACTGGCAATGCTCAAAGTTTCAGAAGCGTTCAAGAAAGAAAAACTCGAAAGTCAACTGATTTTGCAAATTCATGACGAACTTATCGTTGACGTAAAAAAGGGAGAGGAAGAAAAAGTTAAAAATATCGTCACGACAGAAATGCAAAATGTATGTGCGTTAAAAGTTCCACTCGTCGTTTCTGTTGGAATGGGTGAAAGTTTATTCGATTGCAAATAGGTGCCTTAGGCACTTTTTATAAAAAACAGAGTTTAAACACAATTAAATTATTTGGTGCATTATGGTGCCTTAGGGTGCCTTAGGCACTTTTTGAAATTCAATCAATTTTTGAAAATAAACATTTTTTAAGCACCTTTCTTTCAACAAAAATGCCTTTATTTAAAGAAAAATTTGTTTTTCGTTAATTTTTGTTGACTTAGAAGTAAAAAAAAGACTATAATTAAACTGGTGATGGAATGCAGAAGCATAGAAAGATGGGAATTGATTATGGCGATAGGCGTATAGGGATTGCACTCTCTGACGCACTTTGCATCATTTCAAGCCCTTATGAAGTTTATCAAAATAGGGGGCAGGAAGACGCGCTTGCACATATCGACAAACTTATCAAAGATTTTGATGTCGATGCTGTTGCAATGGGACTTCCGCTTAATATGGACGGAACTGAAGGGGAAAGGGCAAAAATTCATCGTGAATTTGGTGAAAAACTTGCTGGTCTTTCTGGCGTTAAAGTTGTTTACATCGATGAGCGCTTAACCTCGGCTGAGGCTGAAGAGATTTTGATTTCAAGCGGTGTTCGAAGGGAAAAGCGAAAGGAACTTATCGACAAAATTTCAGCACAAATCATTTTGCAATCCTACATGAATAATTTATAAAAGGGGACAAAATTTTATGGCAGACAAAAAATCTAATGAGCAACCACAACAAATCGATTTGCTTGATGTGCTTCTTGACCAAGAAAACAGAGAGCCTATCATTTTGATGGACGAAAAAGGAAAGCAACTCACTTTTGAACAAGTTGCTGTTATTCCTTATGGCGTGGATGATGGAGATAAAAGTTTATATTGCGTTTTGAAGCCAATGGACAAGATTGACGGCATCGCTGATGATGAAGCAATCGTATTCCTTGTTGACGAAGACGCAGACGGCAACACAATCCTTCGTGTTGAAGAAAACGAAGAAGTTGCAATCGCAGTATTCGATAAATACTATGACCTTCTCGAAGAGGCAACTAAGAAACCTAAGAAGGCTCCTGCGAAGAAGGAAACTTCAAAAGCACCTGCAAAGAAGCCTGCAAGCAAAACCGCTGGCAAAACTGCAGGGAAGCCAAAGAAATAAAAAATTTTAAGGTTTTAAAAATTAAGGTTAAAAATTAATCCCACTTTTTTGGTGGGATTTTTTTGTTAAAATGAAAATGTTTAATGAGAAAGGTTTTAAGAGAATATTTAAATAAAAAATCTTAAATTTTTCTTATAACAGTTGTATAAAATTTCACTTTTTGGAGCAACCTATAATTGCAAGGAAAGTCTTGCGAAAAAAAAAGGAGGGAGAAAACTATGTTTGGTAAAAACGCAAAACAATCAAAGTCTTCAAAAAGCTCTAAAACTGCAAAAAGCAATGTAGAAGCATCTAAAGAAGCGAAGGGTTGTGATTCAAGAACAACAAAGAATTGTTCTAGATAGTTTTCAAGCCGTGACGAAAAAGAAGGTAATCAATCAGGTGCCTTCTTTTTTGTTTGTGAGCGCGGAAAGCACATTCTGACACGTTTGTGTCAGAATGTCCGCTTGGGCACCTTTTTTGGCGCCAAGCGTTGCGTCTATTTTTTTTGCATTATGGCAAAAAAATAGACGCGCTTTCCGCGCGTCCAAAATCAAATCTGCAATCTAAAAATTTTAAATATCTCTTTCCCATAATTTAGAAGACAGTTTTGAAAGTGTTAAACTCAGTTTGTTTCCTCTGTCATCCTGTCCTTCAAGCACAATTTTGCCATTTGAATTAAAACTTGATGATGAAATCACGCCATTCATTTTTATCTCTCCAATGTTAGAAACCATTTCGCTGTTTGTGTAACTAACTTCAGATATTATCACTTTGAAAGAGTATGAAAACAGATTTCCGGGCTTGCCAAGATAGAAAACATCACTGCCAACAATGCTGTTGTTTATTGATTGGTCATAACTCCCAGAAGTCAAAGCATGAAAGTTGTCAGAGGCGGTGAGTGAGGCGTATTCAATTGAATAACTTACACTTGAAACATTTTCAACTTGATATTCAAGATTTGTCGCCATTGCATACATCATTTGAGAATAGTTTATCGACTCGTTGTCAGATGAATATCTTCCTTCAAAAAGGGCAGTGTAAATTCCGTTAGTCTGACTTGATGCTGTCACTTCCATTTGTGAAGTTCTTGAAACAATTTTGTTTGAATTGTGAACCCAGCAAAGAAAACTTGAATTTGCGCTTGGCTTTGCTGAAGCGGTTAAAGTGAGTTTGCTTCCTTCTTGAACCTCTTTCGCGCTTCCGCCAGATGCAGTGCCCAAAAGTTCACTGCTCGAAAAGGTTGTGATTGAATAAAATTGTGGCTCACCGCAAGCACAAAGTGCAAGTGCTGGCAGTATAGCCAAAGATGCGAGTGCAAAAGTTTTAATTTTTTTCATGTTCACCTCGTTTTATATTATTATCAATATTTTTCTTTTATTTGTCAAATTATTTAAAGTTAATCTTGAAAAAGTATAAAAAATTTTGAGTATTTTTAAAACCCTTGCATAGAATATCTTTGGAAAGGAGTTTGTATGTGGGAATTTTCCTTAAATGTTAAGACTGATAAAACCGAAGTGGCAGAATTTTTGTTTGAAAATATAAAGAAAAATTGCCTTTATATGCAAGGCATCGTCACTTTGCATGAAGAAAATAATATGACATCTATCTTGGTTGCGGTGGATGATGATTTTTCTCAGGAAGCAACAACTGTGCTTGAAAGACTTATAACTCAAGTTATTTGCACCTATTTTAAATTTGATTTTCTCGAAAAGAATTTAAAAATTCCAATGCACGACAAAATTGGCATGACAGCTTTCAAAAAGGCACTTCTCAATTTTGACCGCGAAACAGATAAGTTTTTGGTGCTTAAAAACTTAAACCTTGAAAAATCTCTCTATCTTGACAGTTTTTATGATTTTAGGCTGACTTCACTTAAATCAAAGTGGACTGAACTTGTTTCGCTTGCCAATGAGAATCGCGTTTATCTTATAAGCAACGACGCTTTTGTTGACCTCTTAAAATTTCTTATCGACAATATTGAAATTTGCGAAGATGAAATCAACATTGTTGAAAATGAAGAAGGCTACAAAATTTTTCTTGAAGACGGTGACGCAACTTATAATAATGTGATTTTCAATGAAGAGGGGCTTGTGTCTTCAATCATCGACCTTGCTCCACAGAAAATAAATCTCTATTGTCGTTCGGAAAACTCAACAATAGGTCTGCTTGAAAAAATCTTTGATGAGCGCATAAATGTTTGCACAGAAAAAGCACTTGTCAAAAAAATGTAAAATATTTTTTAATATCATCATTTTTGCTTGACAAATTCAAAAGAAGGTGATATCATTTTGCCATAAAGCATGAGCGAGAGATAAGTAGCGCCATTCGATGTGCACAGAGAAGGGTTGGTTGGTGAAAAACCTTGACTAGATTGGAAATGCAAAACCACTTTTGCGATGAAGGCTAAACAAAATTAAGTGGCATAAAAGTTTTTATGCAAATAAGGTGGAACCGCGGTTATATTTAGTAGTCGTCCTTAGATTTTTTCTAGGACGGCTTTTTTATGCCTTAGGCATTTACTAATGTGTGCCGATAGCACTGCGCATTATGCGCTTACTAAGTGTGCCGATGGGGGCATTATGTGTCTTAGGCAGTGCATTATGCACCTTTTAGGGTATGCATATTTGGTCTTAGAGATAAAAAATAAAAGGAGAGAAATTTATGAAAATCGAAAAGAAAATTGATGAAGAACTTATCAAATCACGTCACTCACTTGCACATGTGCTCGCAAAAGCACTTGTCAGCATTTATCCAGAAACAAAACTCACAATTGGACCTGCTATTGATGACGGATTTTATTATGACATCGACCTTGACCATTCAATCACTGCCGAAGAGTATGAAAATATTGAAAACAAGATGAAAGAAATTATCAATAAAGGCGAAGTTTTCACAAAGAAGGTTGTTTCAAAAGAGGAAGCGCTTGCATTATTCAAGGGCAATTCTTATAAAACTGAAATTATCAACGAATTGCCAGACGGAGAGGAAGTTTCTCTTTACTATACTGGTGATGACTTTTTCGACCTTTGCCGTGGACCACACGTTGAAAGCACAAGAAACCTTCAAAATTTTGGATATAAAATCCATAGCGTGAACGGAGCATATTGGCGTGGAAACGAGAAAAACAAAATGCTTCAACGCGTTTATGTTTACGCTTTCAAATCAAAGAAAGAACTTAGTGAGCATATCCAAATGCTTGAAGAGGCAAAGAAGAGAGATAACCGAAAACTTGGCAAAGAACTTGGTCTTTTCATGCTTTCACCAGAAGGACCAGGCTTTCCTTTCTATCTTCCAAACGGAATGATTGTGAGAAATAAACTAATTGAATACTGGCACCAAATTCATGATGAGGCTGGCTATAAAGAAGCTATGACGCCAATCATGCTTTCTCGTCATCTTTGGGAAACATCTGGTCACTGGGACCACTATAAAGACAATATGTATACAACTAAAATCGATAATGAAGACTTTGCAATCAAGCCTATGAACTGCCCAGGTGGAGTGCTTGTTTACAAAAATTCGCCTCACTCATATAGAGATTTGCCTTTGCGTCTTGGCGAACTTGGTCTTGTTCACAGACATGAAAAGTCAGGCGGACTTGGCGGACTTATGAGAGTGAGATGCTTCACACAAGATGATGCACATATCTTTATGACACCAAGTCAAGTCAAAGAAGAGATAAAAAATGTGGTTGCACTTATTGATAAAGTATATAAAGTTTTCAATTTCACATATCATGTTGAACTTTCAACAAGACCTGAAAACAGCATTGGTTCTGATGAAGATTGGGCGCTTGCAACTGATGCACTCAAAGACGCACTTGATGAACTTAAACTTGACTACGTTGTAAACGAAGGTGACGGCGCTTTCTATGGTCCAAAAATTGATTTCCATCTCAATGACGCAATCGGCAGAACTTGGCAATGCGGAACAATTCAGCTTGATTTTCAACTTCCACAACGTTTTGAACTCGATTATGTTGGAGAAGATGGTGAAAAGCATAGACCAATCATGATTCACAGAGTTGTTTATGGCTCAATCGATAGATTTATGGGAATTCTCATTGAGCACTTTGCCGGTGCTTTCCCACTTTGGCTTGCGCCTGAACAGGTTAGGGTTTTGACGCTCACAGACAGGTCAAATGACTATGCTGAAAAAATCACTCAAACACTCAAAGAGCATGGTCTTCGTGCTGAAGTTGACATTCGAAATGAAAAGATTGGCTATAAAATCAGAGAGGCAATGAGCATGAAACTTCCTTATCTTATCATCGTTGGTGACGAGGAAGAAAAATCAGGCACAATTTCAATTCGTGGACGCGGATTTGAAAATAAGTCAGGTCTTAATCTTGATGAATTTATTGCAAGGCTTGAAGAAGAAATTCGTTCAAAGAAAATATAAAGATAATAAAACTTGAAAATTGTCATTTTTTAGCAAAAGAAAGAATTTTAATTTAAGAAAGTTGAAAATTAAGCCAAAATCATTTTGTTTTAAAAATTTTTTATGCTAAACTCGGAGGTGAAATGGCTGATACTGTCGTGCTGTTTTTGGCAACAATATTCTTTGTGTATATTTTTGTCTTTGTTCTTAAAAAGTAAGGAGGTTTAAAATGGGAGCAACTCAAATCACATTAATTGTTTTGATTTTGGTTTTGGTTATTGTCTATCCAATCCTTGTTTCATCAAAAAACAAGAGAGAAAATCAAAAAGTTATTGAACAAACAAATTCACTTAAAAGGGGAGATAAAGTTTTAACAACCAGTGGCGTTTATGGCACAATCGTTGATTTGAAACTTGAAAACGAAAAGAAAATTGTCACTATCGAAACAGGGTCTGACAAAAATAAAGGTTATATTTCAGTTGATGCTTATGCAATCTACACAGTTTTTTCTGATGAAAAACCAGTTGAAACAACTGATGTGAAGAAAGCAGAAGTGAAAGAAGAAAAAACTTCAAAAAAAGACAAAAAAGTTGAAAATATAGAAGTGGTTTCAGAAACTGCAACAGTTGAAGAAAAACCTGCTGACGAACTTTTGGCATCAAATTCAAGCACTGTTGAAGATGTTGAAGCACAAGTCAGTGGCAAAAAATCTCGCAAGAAAAAAGGTGAATAAGATAAGAATTTCTTTGAATTTTTCTTAAAACAAAGGGTTACAATTTGTAACTCTTTTTTTATTCTTTTTTGTCGTCATCATAAATTCCAATTTTCACACATATTTTTAAATGTATAAAATAAAAGTTCGAAAAGGAGAAGTTTATGAAAGCGAGAATAAGAAAGGTTAAAGTTTCAAAACGAGAAAGAAAAAGCGAGAGGTCAGGTGGCAACAAAATTTTGATGTCGATTTTGAAAGGCAGTTTGATTGCTCTGTGTTTCACTATGCTTGGAATCTTGATTTTTGCTTTCATTTTGAAATTCACAAACATTCCTGAAAGCGTCATTGCGCCAGTCAACCAAGTTATCAAAGGTGTCAGCGTTTTTATGGGTGTGTTTATTGGTCTCAAAAAGAGCAAAGAAATGGGGCTTGTGAGCGGACTTATGATTGGTCTTATCTACACACTTGTCGCATTCACAGTTTTCAGTGCGCTTGACGGTGGCTTTTGTTTTGATAAAAGACTTCTCAATGACACACTTTTTGGCAGTGTTATGGGTGCAATTTGCGGAATTATTTGTGTTAATATCAAAAAAAGCACAACTTAAATCAAAAAACATCAGGAAAATCTGAAAAACGATTGACAATTTCCCAAGAAAACACTAAAATATTTCTTGAATATTTCGTTCAGAATGAAATTTAACTTTTTTAATGAAAAAATTTGTTAGATTTTATAAAATTCTGGCTATAATCAATGTTGAAATGTTTTTGATATTTTTTAAAGGGGAAATTAATGGCTAAAAAGCGTTCAATAATTAAATATATCATCACAGCTATTCTTGTTGCAATTGGCATCGTTTTATGCTTTGGTCCTATTCCTGTTGCTGGAACTGACTATATTTATAATGGTTTTGCAAATTCAATCTCGCTTGGTCTTGACCTTTCGGGTGGTCTTTCAATTGTTTATGACTGCGAACCAACTCGAGAAAACACCAATCTCGGAAGTGCAATTGATGCAACAGTTACAAGACTTTCACAAATTCTTTACTCTGAAGGTTACAGCGAGGCAACTGTCAAAAGACAGGGCACAAGCAGAATCCGTATCGAAGTTCCTTCCGCAAAGGAAAGCGACTCAATTTTCACATTTCTTGAAAATCCAAGAACTCTCTCAATGACTCGTGAAAAAGCAAGTGGTGACCTTTTGCCAAAAATCTGGATAACAGGTGACGACGTCACTGATGTTTATGCATCATACAATTCACAGGATTCAACTTGGGGAGTTTCAATGAAGTTCACCAATGAAGGCGCACAAAAGTTCGCTGACCTGACCAAAGAGGCTTCTTCTGCATCAGATAAAAACATCTATATCTATCTTGGCGAAGTTAAAGGTGAGCCTTGGAACACTCTCACCTGTGAAACTGAAATCAAGGATGGTGCAACATTCATTTCAGGCGGTTCAATAAATTCTCAGGCGTCTGCTGAGGAGTATGCTTTTTCAATCATGTCAGGAACTTTCAATGTCAAACTCAAACTCATTGAAAACAGCGTGATTTCTGCAACTCTCGGTCGTGAAGCGCTCACTTATGGTCTTATTGCCGGCGCAGTTGCTTTTGCAATCATTCTTATAATAATGGGCATCCGCTATGGCGTTTTCGGCGTTCTTGCTGACCTTGCGCTTGTTATATACATGATTCTTATGCTCTTCTTCCTTCAAGCAATTCCTTTCGTTCAATTGACACTTCCTGGAATTGCAGGTATCATCCTTTCACTCGGTATGGCAGTGGACGGAAATATTATCATTTTCGAAAGAATTCGCGAGGAGTATGCAAGCGGAAAGAAAATTCCTTACGCTGTCAAGTCTGGTTTCAAAAAAGCATTCTGGCCAATTTTCGACTCAAACATCACAACAATTGTGACATCAATTATTCTTTACATTCTCGGCACAACTGCAATCAAGGGCTTTGCAATAACTCTTCTTCTTGGTATCGTGCTTTCAATGTTCACAACACTTGTAATCACAAGATTTCTTGTCAAGTGGTATCTTCCACTCAATGCAACCAATCCAAAACCAGTGTGCCTGTATCGAAAAGAGGGCGTTGAAGAAGTTGTTGAAGAGGTTGTAACCGAAGAAAAAGGCGAGGAAATCGTTATCGACCCAGCAGTTTCAGCAAAGCAAACTCCTGACTATATCACAGGAGGTGACACAAATGAATAAGTTTAAAAAATCAAAATTCTCAATCGATGGACTTATCGACAAATCAAACTTTGACTATTGCAAAAACCTCAAATGGTTTTTGATTGCTCCGCTTGTTATCTTGCTTGTTGGAGTTATCCTTCTCTGCACAGTTGGTTTCAATCTTGGAATTGACTTCACTGGCGGTTCAATTTTGAATATTTACGCAAACAACGAAAAACTCATTTCAGAAGAATATTCAACATCTTATGACATAACAAAAGACAGCGACTATAACGCAATGCGCGACCGCATCAACAAGGTTTTTGCACGTGAAGAATTTGACGGAATCAATGTTGATATTTTCAGAACAACATCAATGGATATAGGGGAACTTGGCGTTTCAAAAGGTCAAGGCATTCAAATTCAATATCAAAACCGTGAAGGCGAAAGCGGGGAAGAAATCCAAAAAACAAATGAAGCAATCCGAAAAGCACTTCAAGAAGAATTTGGCTATATCGACCATAACGCAATCAATGAAGATTTTTCAGAAGGAGTTTCTGCACCAGAAGTTGTGACTGCAACCGCAAGCAGTGAACTTCTTATGAACGCTTTTATCGCAATGATTGTTGCAATCGCATTCATTCTTGTTTATGTTGCACTTCGCTTTGAACTCACAAGCGGGCTTGCAGCCATTTTGGCTCTTTTCCATGACCTTCTTATAATGACAAGCCTTGTTCTCATTTTCAGAGTTCAAATCAACAGTTCTTTCGTTGCCGGACTTGTGACCATACTTGGTTACTCAATCAACAACACAATTATCATTTTTGACCGCATTCGCGAAAACACAAAGAACGGAAAGTTCACAAAGGCAAAAAATGCTCAAATTGCAAACGCGTCAGTCAAGGAAACTATGACTCGTTCACTTTTCACAACAATAACAACCCTTATCACAATTGCAATGGTTGCAATCATTGGCGTGAGCGATATTCGTGACTTTGCTCTTCCAATCCTCTTCGGTATTGGTGCTGGTTTCTATTCATCAGTGTTTATCACTCCTGGACTTTGGGCAATCGCCTACAAGCCAAAGAAAAAGAAAGCTTTAAGTTCAAAATAGGGGTTATTAACCCTTTCTTAAATGAAAAATATATAGTTTATAAAAAGGTGCTTAAAGCACTTTTCTTTTTATTTTTTCAAAATTGAGTATTGACATGTTTTGACTTTTGTTATATACTGCTAGTAGGGAGAAAAAATGGAAAAAGTTGTCACATACTCAGTTACCCGAGAATCTAGTTTTGATATTGGAAGATCATACATCATAGATGTAGAAAAAGATCCTATAATATTTAAAGATTTAGAAGTTCTAAAATTTGAAGCCACAATAGTTTTATCATTTTGGCGCACAGAAGAAGAAATTAGTGATGGCCGTATAAGTGTTAATGAAAGAGTTTTAGAAAAAAAATATTTTATAGGCAAAGAATATTATTATAACGATTTGCCGAAAGGTGTAAATGATATGGAAATTGACTTTATAGATAAAAAACTTTTAGTAAGCCAAAATCCAAAATGTGTTGTTGTAAGAAGTGATGACAACATTGTTCTTTTGTTAGAAAACTGCGGTGATTATGAAACTGACGATTGTGAGAAAGTTGTTATCAACCCAGATGATTTGGATAAAATCAAAGAAATAACAAAAGACGGCATTGTATATGAGTCACAAAACGAAAATAATGGTGCTGAAAACCAAGAAAATGGAGAAGGAATTGAGCAATAAACTTGCTCTTTTTTTTAATTTCACTATTGACAATGGTTTCCGAGTGTGTTATAGTTTGTGTAAAGAGAAGGGGGATTTATGGCAAAAGATAAAAAGGAAAAAACTTATTCAAGTGACGAGGTTCAAGTTATAAGAATTGCGCAGGGCGAAGAGTATGAACATGGCTATCATGGAATGACAAAGTTCAAAGAAAGAAGTTTTTATGGCTATCGCTTGGCTTTCGTTGAAAAGGTTAAAGGAAACTGCACGCTTTACAGAATTTGGAATCCAAATGAAAACGACCATGACGTCATCATTTCAACTCAACCAACATCTTCAAAAGGGAAATATCGCGGAAATTCCTTCGTAACAGATGCAATGACACTTAAAAGCGCGTTGCCAATGATGTCAAGAGGAATAAGAGAGGATGAGAGTGTGGCTGGCAATTCACACTTTTCAAAAGAAGTTTTGAAACTTATAAACTACGATGTTGCAGGACAAATTCTCGACACATATTTTAAATCGCAAAATAATACACTTGAAAATTCTCAAATTGATTTTCAATTCGAGATGATATAAAAAAGGATAAGCAAATGAAAGTTAAATTAACAACAGCGCAAGCCGCTGCATATTATTGGACACAGAGATTTATATATTATTCAGCTTTTAAAAATTATCATGGTTACGAAAACTTTGTGGAATGTTTTGCTGGTTATGATGATAAAAAATGGCATGAGTTTTATGTTCAACTTGCTGAAAAGATTGATTTTTTTGTTAAATCAGAAAGTTTAATTGATAAAGATATAAATAAAAATGTTAATTGTAAAAATTATCGAATAAGTGAAAAATATGAAGAGCGTTATTTGCAGGGTTGTGAGGAAGGACAACATGACTTAATAAACTTTTTTGTTTCTGAAATTATAGGTAAACAATTAGATGATGTAGCTTTATTTGATATAGGTAGAAATTCTGGCATAGTTGTTACTGATAAAACAGTATATAGATTAGATGCAAGTTTTTTTTACAATTTATGTGGTGAGAAAGCAAAAATTATCAAACTTCCTTTGGAGGTTGACGATGATGAAATTATTCGGGCAAACGAAGAATACGTAAAAACCTTACCTTATCGAAAATACATTTTAGAAGGCTTAGAATTAATTTCAAAAAGCTATAAAAAAATTAACAAAGAACGCTTTCTTAAAAGTTGTGTTGCTGTGTTAAAAGAACAAACTGATATAGGAAATAATAAAAAAAATATTTATAATTTATGTAATAAAATTTTACAAGAAGAAAACGTAATTGAAGGAAATAATTTAAGATATGTTTCTCCACATGGTGAAATTTTATTGCACGATAATAATTCTCTCTATTCCGCAACACCTTCTTTCCCTTATGTTTATAGAGGCGGTTATTATAATGTAAGCGAAAAAATTGATTATGAATATGGAGATTCGATTTATAGAGAAGATCCAAAAAATTACGAACTACCATTTTAATTTTATAAAAATTATAAGCCAATTTGAAAAAATAATTGACTTATATTTTTTTTTGTGATACAATGACAAGGTCATTGAAGACAAATTTGCACTCTCGTCAAATTCAAAAGCCGTTGCCAAAGACATTTAGTGGTTTAAAACGATACCAACTGCTAAATAAAAAGAGGTTTCTCTTGTGGTTGCTTTTGGAGCAGAGAAAGGCGAGGGGAAGGACAAAAACAAAAAAGGAGGAAAAACAAATGTCAGTTATTTCAATGAAACAACTCTTAGAGGCTGGCGTTCACTTCGGTCACCAAACAAGAAAGTGGAACCCTAAGATGAAGAAATACATCTTCACTGCAAGAAATGATATTCATATCATCAACCTCGAAGACACATCTGTGCAAGTTGACAAGGCTTACTCTTTCGTTCGCGACGTCATTGCATCAGGCAAAAACATTCTCTTTGTGGGAACAAAGAAACAAGCACAAGAGGCTGTTAAGGAAGAGGCAGAGCGCTGTGGAATGTTCTATGTGAACACTCGTTGGCTTGGCGGATGCCTTACAAACTTTAAGACAATCAAATCAAGAATTGAGCGTCTTAACAAACTCAACCAAATGGAAAAAGTTGGTGAGTTCGAACTCCTTCCAAAGAAGGAAGTAACTCTTCTCAAAGCTGAGAGAGATAAACTCGAAAAGAACATTGGCGGTATCAAAGAAATGAGAGATCTTCCAGGCGTTGTTTTCGTTGTTGACCCATCTTGCGAACACATTTGCGTTCACGAATGCAAAGTTCTTGGCATCCCAATGGTTGCTCTTGTTGACACAAACGGCAATCCAGACGGAATCGACGTTGTAATTCCAGGTAATGATGACGCAATCAGATCAGTTAAACTTATCGCAGCTGCAATCGCTGACGCTGTTATCGAAGCAAGAGAAGGCGTTTCTATGAAGAAAGAAGAGGTTGTTGAGGACGAAGAAATCGACCTTGAAAAAGCTCTCGCTGAAACAAAGCCTAACCTTGAAATCGCAGAAGCAGGCGAAGAAAAGCGTTCAAAGAAACCAGCAAGAAAAAAGCCAGCACCTAAGAAAAAGGTTGAGGCAAAAGCTGAAACAAAAGAGGACGCACCAGCAGAAGAAAACAAATAAATCATCATAGAAAAGGAGAATTATTATGAGCTTTACAGCAAAAGACGTTGCTGCTCTTAGAGCAAAAACAAACGCAGGCATGATGGACTGCAAAAAAGCACTCACTGAGTGTGATGGAGATTTCGAAAAAGCTACTCTTTGGCTCAGAGAAAAAGGTATCGCTGCTGCCGCAAAGAAACAAGACAGAATCGCCGCTGAGGGTATCGTTACATCTTACATCCATATGGGTGGAAAGATTGGCGTTCTTGTTGAAATCAATTGCGAAACAGACTTCGTTGCCAAAACAGACGCTTTCGTTCAACTTGGAAAAGATATTGCAATGCAAATCGCAGCTGCAAATCCAAAATATGTTAGAACTGAAGAAGTTCCAGCCGAAGAAGTTGAGAAGGAAAAAGAAATCCTTAAAGCACAAGCCCTCAACGAAGGCAAGCCTGTTCAAATCATTGAAAAAATGGTTGAAGGAAGAGTTAAGAAGTTCTATCAAGACGTTTGCCTTATGGAACAAACTTATGTTAAAGACCCAAGCATGACAATTTCTCAATACATCAACGAAATGATTTTGAAAATTGGCGAAAAAATCTCAGTTCGTCGTTTCGTTCGCTACGAAATGGGTGAAGGTCTTGAAAAAAGACATGATGACCTTGCTGCCGAAGTTGAAAAACAAATGAAAGGCAATAAATAATCAATCAAACCAAGAAAAAAGCAGAATTAACCTCTGCTTTTTTATTTTTTCTCTATTGACAAATTTCTGTATATATATTATAATTAAAAGGAATGATAATATATATTTGTGCAAATAAATCATGACCAAAATCGCATAAAAAAACATCGGAGGAAAAATGGCAAAACAAAACAGACAAGCACTTATCAACAGTTTGGAAGTAGAACTCAAAAATCCTGAGTTTGATATTCGAAAATTTATCAACAGCAATGTTGCTTTCAAAAATATTGTAAGCAAAATGAAAAGATTTTTGAGAGAACATTTTGCCCTTTCTCAACAAGAGGTTGAAACTCAAATTTTGAAAATTTGCGATAGTCAAGATGAAAAAATGGCTGTTGAACTTTTCCATCTGCTTGAAGAATTCAAATCTGCAGGAGGAGAATTGAGTCAAGCCGACCTCATTTCTCGTCATAATTTTGGTCTTGGTGTCATCAATGACGCACTCAATCTTTTTAAAAGCGAAAGTGAAAACGTTAGCGGAGAGTTCATTGAATGCTTGCGAGAAGCAAAAAGACAGGGCGTTGACCCATTCAAATTTGCCTGCAAAACTAATATGCGCAACGCTAGCTTTGATGCATTTCAAGAAACGCTCTCAATCTTGACTGAAAAAAGATATGAAGCACTTGGCAATAAAACCATTGTCAAGGGCAGTGAACTTATAGATATGCTCGAGCAGTGCACAACTCTTGCATTCAGACTTAATGAAGAAAGAGTTGAAAGCGTTCTTGCACTTTTGTCTGATTTTGTTTATGATAAAACTTCAAACAGTTATATCGTTGATGTTAATCAAATGATTAAACTTTGCCCATCGCTATTGATGATTGAGCCAGAAAACCTTTTGGAAACAATGGCTCTGATTGAAAATGAGATGATTCAAAAACGTGGCATGAGCAAAGCCGAAGTTGTCAGTCGTATCGCGCTTTCACCATCCATTTTGATGGTTTCTTCAAACACAATTTCCACCGTTAAGGAAAGTTTGAAAAGTGTTATATTCAATCTTCTTCCTGACTCACAAGTCTATCAAGGCTCGAAAATGGAAGAAACTGCAGTAGCAATTGCTGACAACATGGTTTATAACCTTGACAACTTCACACAACTCTCTTCAAAATCAGCCAATGAAAACTTTTCTCAAATGGCAAAAACTTTGAAAAATTATCTTGGCGCAGACAATGCCATTTCTTGTATGCAAAATCTTGCACTTTTAAAACGTGACCCTGATGTTGTTGAATATGTGCTTGCAGTGCTTTCAACTTCACCAGAAAGTGACGAACTTCGCGCTGACTTTATAAACAGCCCAACCAAATACTTTGAGCAGTATGAAAACTTTGTTGCTCAGAAAAATGACTTTGCAAACAGCGAAAGAACAAGACGTGAAAAACTTAACTTTGCAATTCAACCACTTCCACAACTCAATGTTGAAATGGATAAAATAATGGAACTTGAGCGCAAATTGAACAAGAATAAACGCAAAGAAGTTGCTGGACTTATCAAAAAAGCAATGGAAGAAATGCAAAGAAAAAAAGAGGAAGAGGATAGAAAAAGAAAAGAACAAGAAGAAGCCTATGCAAGAGCAAAACAAGAGAAAAAAGAGGCCGAAAAAGCCAAGAAACTTGCTTCAAAACAACAAATAAAAGAGTTTAAAAAAGCACAGCAAAATAAATCAAACATTGCTCAACCTGCGCCAGTCATTTCAGTCCAAGAACAAGAAAAAACCACAGGCGAAAAAATTATAAGTGCCTTGAATGGTCTTATCAAACATTATAAACCACTTGATAAAAATAAAAATTATTCCTTGCCTGAAATGGTGCAACAAGTTTATGGAAACTTTTATAACACATTAAAGAAAAAGTGCAAAATTGAAGACATTATTCAGGGCGATAAACTTGTAAGTTTAACCAATCAATACAGCAAAGTTTATTCTGATAGAACAACTGCGAAAAACTTGTATCTGATTATCTGTGCTGAAATTTTGGACGATTCAGTCCAATATCACAAAAAAAATCCTTTGAGAGAATTTATGGGCTCGGTTCATGAAGTTTATACTTTAGATGATGCAACTGTTGAAAAATTGCAACCTATATTTAAAGATAAAAAATATGCAAAAAAGAATATCTCGATTCTTGAATATTTAAATAAATACATTCAACCAATAATTATCGAAGAAAATGATATGCTGAAAAAACTTCAAGATTCACTTGCTTGTTATAATATAAGCTCCAAAAATAATGTCAATTCTGTTGCTCTGGCTGAAACAATTAAACATCTCGTTGATAGCGAAATTGACAAATATCAAGAAATTTTCAAGTTCATAAACCTTGAAAACGAAACACCAGAAGTTAAACAAAAAATTGAAGAATTAACAGATAAATATTTTGATGTGGCAAAATTTGATGTTGAAAAAATAGATAGAGAATTTAGATTTGATAAACCACTCAATCCAACTTTGAATGTCAAACTCATGCTCCAAAGTTATATCCTTCCATACCTTGCTTACGTGCTTGCTGTTGCACATAACGGTGGATTATATGAAATTAAATCACATAAAACTTTAAGAATTTTGCAAGAATTTGGAATTAAACTTGGCAATTTTATGGGTCAGTCTTATGTTTCTCCAAGTGCTTATAAATTGCAAGGCGCAGAATCCTTTATTGATATAGCAACACAAGAATTTATAGAAGATAAACAGAACTGCGCTTTCTTTGAGGAAATGGTCAATCTTATCGGTTCAACACAAAATAATTATCATGGCGTCAGAGTGAAAGATGATAAGGTTTACTTCTTCTCAGGTCAAACATCATCTGATAAAGACAAAAAATATCTTATGATTGGCTCTGCTGACTTGAATGAATTTAAAGCAAAACCTTTGTTTAAATCTATGCTCAATATTGACGAAATCGGCGTGAACAGAATGGAAGGTTATGACCTCGATATTATTCCAATGTTTGATGATATAAATGATGAAATTTCAGACCTATAAGATAAAAAAACGGCTTCAAGCCGTTTTTTTATTGCGCTTATAACATTAACAAAAGTGTAGTTTTTTTAACGAAATAATAACATGAAAGAAAAGCTGTTTTTGCTACGCGTAAAACTTTAAATTAAACAAAGTTTAATTATAAGTCATTTAAATTTCTATCTTCGCATAACCTTGATTATACCTATGAAAAATTTGTCATATTAATTTTTTATCTTATTGTAAACTTAATGCAAAGGAGTTTTATTATGAATGATATGATTGACGAAATCTTGCTTTCTTGCCAAGAGGAACTTGACAAAGCAATAAACCATCAAAAGAATGAGTATCTTCTCATCCGCGCGGGCAGAGCAAATCCACACATCTTAGACAAAGTTTCAATTGACTATTACGGAGTGCCAACACCAATCAAAAACATGGCAAGCATAACAGTTCCAGAAGCGAGAATGCTTGTGATTTCTGTTTGGGACGCATCCCAAGTAAAAAATGTTTCAAAGGCTATCGCAATGGCTGACCTTGGCGTCACTCCAAACGATGACGGAAAGGTTATCAGATTGACATTCCCAATCTTGACAGAAGAACGCAGACGTGAGATTGTTAAAAATGTCAAAAAAATTGCAGAGGAAACAAAGATAACTTCTCGTAACGCAAGAAGAGATGCAATTGCAATGCTTAAAGACCTTGAAAAAGAAGGCTCAATTTCTGAAGATATGCTTGCGAGCGCTGAGGACGAAGTTCAACGACTTATAGATAACGCCATCGTTAAAATTGACGAGGCTTGCAAACTTAAAGAAAAAGAAATTATGGAAGTTTAGAAAAAAGGAAAACTTTATGCAACTTATAGAGTCAAAATTGCCAACTCATATTGGAATAATCATGGACGGTAACGGAAGATGGGCAACAAAACGTGGACTGCCTCGCAATCTTGGTCACAAAGAGGGAATGAAGGCAGTTGAGAGAACAATTGACGCTCTAATAAAATTTAAAATCAAAGTTGTGACTTTCTTTGCTTTCTCAACAGAAAACTGGAAAAGAAGTAAAGAAGAAATTGATGGAATATTCTCACTTGTTCGCGAATACTTGAAAACCAACAGGGATTATTTTAATAATAAAGGCGTTCAAGTGCGCTCAATGGGGGATTTAAGCAAATTTCCAAAGGACCTTTCGAGCGAACTTGAAAACGTAAAAGAAGAAACAAAAGACAACGATAAACTTATTCTAAATCTTGCGCTCAACTATGGTGGACGCGCAGATATAGTTTATTCGGTTAATAAACTTATAAAATCTGGCAAAAAGGAAATAAATGAAAAAGACATACTTGACAATCTTTATTCAGAAGGTTTGGCTGAGCCAGACCTTATCATAAGGTCAAGTGGCGAACAGCGCATATCAAATTTCATGATATACCAAGGTGCTTATTCAGAATTCTATTTCACAAAAACACTATGGCCAGATTTCGATGAAAAATGTTTGAAAAAGGCGCTGGTCGACTTTCAAAAACGCGATAGACGATATGGAGGAATAAAATGAAAAACCGACTTATGACATCACTTGCAATAGTTCTTGTGCTTGCTCTTGTTTTTGTTTTAAAAATTTATGTAAGCGACTATTTCTTTGATGCTCTCATTTTGACTGTGGCAATCTTTTGCGCAATCGAAATGTCAAAACTTCTCAACAAGATGGGCAAATATCATGAAAAATGGATAATATACTTTTTTCCAGCACTGATTGCGCTTGTGAATCTCTTGTCAGCAGGGTTTGATAAGGAATTCAGCATTATTTGGGCAATTCTTGTCAATGTGCTGTTGATTGGGCTCGCTTTTCTTGGTGAGTTTATTATTGGAATCATTTTCAGAAACAAAACTTCAAAAGAAATGAGATATAGACGCATTCAAGGAAGTGCTAATTCTTATTCTTTGAATAAAGCATTCAACACAATGGTTGGGCTTATTTATCCAACATTTATGCTTATGTCATTGATAATTTTAAATCATATCGACAACTTCACAACAACTTTCTCAAAAGTAGGTGAGTTTGGCGGTCAACTTTCACTTGTTTTCATGCTTCTTGCAATTCTTATTCCAGTTTTTGCTGACACATTTGCATATCTTGTTGGCTCTCTTATTGGAGGAAAGAAACTTTGCCCAAAAATCAGTCCAAACAAGACCATTTCAGGTGTGATAGGCGGAGTTCTTTTCACAGTTATTCTTTCTGTTTGCCTCTACTTCATTTTAAATTCTGTTCAGTCAATTTATCTCATCTTCAATGAAACAGGCTTTGCTTTTTGGCATGTCATTTTGATTTCATTCTTTGGCTCAATCGTTTCAGCATGCGGTGACATTTTTGAGTCATTATTGAAACGTCAAGCAGGTGTTAAAGACACTGGTCACATTCTTGCTGGTCATGGCGGAATGCTTGACAGGTGCGACTCTTATGTTTTTGTTGCACCATATCTTCTCTTGGCAGTTGTGTTTATTTTATTATAAAATTTTAGTGTGAGGAAAAATGTTCGTTCTATATATTTTATTGGCCCTCGTGATTTTGCTTTTAATGGTGCTTATTCACGAACTTGGTCATTATACGATAGGAAGACTTTTAAATTTCAAAATAACCGAATTTTCAGTTGGTTTTGGAAAGGCGATTTTTCAAAAAACAAATAAGCGTGGAGAAAAAATTTCACTTCGTCTTTTTCCGCTTGGCGGATATTGCGCTTTTGCTGGAGAAGGCGATGACGACGAAAGTGACGAGAATTCAAACGAAAATGAAAAAAACACAGCAGTCGACAAGAAAAATGTGGCTGTAAAAAATAATAATCTAACAAAAAAACAAGAAGAGTCTTCAAAAGCAAAAGGCGAACTTTTGTTTAACGAACAGCCTGCTTGGAAAAGAATTTTGGTCTTTCTTGCCGGCGTGACATTCAACTTTGTTGCAGGAATAATCTTTTCTTTCATCTTGCTTTGTGCTGTTGGATATGATATTCCAGAGGTGTCGAAATATGACCCACTTGCTTACAGCGTTTCTGATAACTATGTTCACAATTCAAGCGCCGAGGCACTCGAAGAGGGTGACGTTATCTTTTCAATCAATGGTCGAAAAATTGACTTCGCTTATGGAAACACTTTCAATGATATCATCACAGACGAACAAAGAAAACTTCTTGCATGGGTGAAAGATAACGAAAATGCTGACTTTGCCGAGTATCCTGTTTTGAACTTTGTTGTGCGTCGTGACGGACAATTGATTGAAGTTCCTGTTTCTTTCTATCAAATCGAGCAAGAGAAAAAAGAAGTCGATGAAAATGGAAAGGAGATTATTAAAACTGAAAAAGCATACTCGCTTGGCATCTATGCTCAGGCATATAAGCACAGTTTTTGGGAGGCTCTTCAAAGGGCAATTCCTTTCACTTTTGGTCTTGCTTGGGTTGTTCTTAAAAGTTTGTGGCTTCTTATCACTTTCCAACTTGGTGTCGAGGCGATTGGAGGACCAATCACAACAATTGCAACAATTGCCACTGTCACACAGGCAAGCACAACAAACCTTTTGGTGCTGATACCATTGATTTCAGCCAATCTTGCCGTATTCAATCTGTTGCCCATTCCTGCTCTTGACGGCTCGCATGTTTTGTTCACAACGATTGAATGGATTCGCAAAAAGCCAATCAATCGCCGAATTGAAAACATAATTCACACAGTTGGTCTGGCAGTTTTGTTCGGACTTGTGATACTAGTTGACATACTTCATTTTGTGTTGTAAAATATAGCTATGGATTTAATAGAAAAAATAAACAAAAGATTTGATAATAAATATTCCTACTTGAAACTTTTTGACATGGTCTACGACGTGAACAGTTTTGTTTGCACAGTTTCATTTCTTTATCCTTACAAAATAACAGATATTGGAAGTGAGGAAAGAAGCGAACTTGAAAACTTTGTCAAAGAGTTTTTTTCGCTTAATTGTGATGTCAGAGTGAAATTTAAACGCAGTTTCCTTGATGAAAAACTGATAAAAATTGAGGTGAAGAATTTCTTTGAACAGAAACATAAATCTCTCGTTCCTTTCATTGATATCGATAATATTTCTTCAAGCAACGTCGATTATAATGTCACAATCAAAATCTCGCTCAATCAAGACGTTTTGTCAATGCTTGACGAAGGGGAAATAAAACAAGAGATTGTGAAATTTTTGTCAACTCGCTTTATTGCCGAATTTGAAATAAACCTTTGCGAAATTGCCGAGTCTTTGCCAACAGAGTTTGATGTTGAAGATATTTTGCCAACACGACCAACAATTGAAAGATATGATATGGTGATTGACAGTGAACTGTTCGGCGGAGATATTGCACCAAAACCAGAATACATAAAAAACATAAAAAAGCCAAAAGGTTCAGTCATTCTTGGTGGCATAATTTCTTCTTTCACACGCAAAAGTTTCATCGCAAAACATGGCAAACGTGCAGGTGAAGAAAAGTTTTATTATTCTTTCACTATAAATGACGGCTCTTCAATGGAAGTGATTTATTTTTGCACAAAGTCCAATGAAAAGAAAATGGAAGCGTTATCTGACGGAATGAGCGTTATTTGCGTTGGCGACGTTGTCAAAGGTTTAAGCGGAAAATTGAACTACAAAATCAAAAAAATGGCTCTCGCAACAGCGAAACCAAAAGAGGTGGTTGTTGATGCGCCAAGTGGTCGTCATAAACAGGTGGTTTTCACTGAACCAATTGAGACAAAGGCTCAATCAAACTTGTTTGAAGAGAAACCGATTTATAACGACAACATCATGAATAACACCTTTGTCGTTTTTGATATCGAAACCACAGGTCTTGATCCAGAAACTTGTGAAATAACTGAAATTGGCGCTGTCAAAATTGTCAATGGTGTTATCAAAGAAAGGTTTGCTTCCTTTGTCAAAATCAGTGGCAAAATTCCAAAAGAAGTTCAAGAGATAACTCACATAACCGATGAAATGCTCAAAAATGCTCCAAGCCTTGAAAATGTTATTCGAGATTTCTATGATTGGACGAGAAATTGCATCATAAGCGGTTATAACATTATCGGCTTTGATATGAAATTTATCCAAAAAGCAGGCAAGAAATTTGGTCTAAAATTTGATAACGACCTTCTAGACGCTCTCATAATTGCAAGAACGAGCAATTTGCGTGTCAGCAATTATAAACTTGGAACAGTTGTCAACGCGCTTGGCATAACTTTGGAAGGCGCTCACAGAGCGTATAACGACGCTCATGCAACGGCACAAGTTCTTCTTGCTTTGTCCAAGAAAAAATAGTGCTTTTGCCTGCTTGCTAGGGTGCTTTTTAAGAAAAAACACATTTAAAAATTTACACTAGAAATAAATTTCAAAAAAAAGCGTTCAAAACGAAAAAAAAAGTTTAATTATTTAATAAAAATTTTAAAAATACCTTGCTTTTTATGTAAAATTAGGGTATAATTAAACTAACTTGACAAGGAGGAGGCAAAAAGGCCTCCTCCTTGTGTTAAAGTGACATTTTATGGAGGTGCAATTTGGCAAAAGTTAAACAAATTTGCGAAGAAAAAATTTGTCCGATTATTGAAGAACTTGGCTATGAAGTTGTTGAAGTTGAATATGTCAAAAAGTCAGACGGAATGAATTTGACATTCTATATCGACAACGACAAAGGCATTGAACTTGCTGACTGCGAAAAGGTTTCAAAAGCAATCGATCAGATTTTGGAAGATGTCAATCCAACAGAGGACCAGCCATACATTTTGAATGTAAGTTCGCCTGGGCTTGACAGACCACTTAAAACCGAACGTGATTTTCAAAGACATATTGGAAAAGAAATTGAAATCATTCTGTTCGCCAAAATTAATGGAAAAAAGGATTTCAAAGGACAACTTGTTTCCTTTAATGACGAAGTGGTGACAATTTTGAAAAACGACGAAGAACTTTCTTTCGAGCGTCAAAAAATTGCGCATATTGTGCCAGTTATAAAATTTTAATTTGAGGAGAAATAAAAAATGATTAATAAAGACTTTTTTCAAGCACTTGAAGACCTTGAAAGCGAAAAGAAAATAAACAAAGAAGCATTCATTGAAACACTTGAACAGGCGCTCACATCAGCATACAAGAAAATGTATGGTGAAGCAAAGTCAGCACTTGTCAAACTTTCACCAGAGAAAAACACAATTCGTGTTTTCTCATACAAAACAATTGTTGACGAAGTGAATGACCCAGACAAAGAAATTTCGCTCAGAGAAGCAAGACTTATCAAAAAATCTTTCAAACTTGGCGACCAAGTTTTAAGCGAAGAGTCAACAAAGGAATTTGGCCGTATCGCTGCCCAAACTGCAAAGCAGGTTGTTATGCAAAAACTCAAAGAAATGGAAAGAGATATTGCAGTGAGCGAACTTGCTGAAAAAGAAGATGAACTCATGACAACAATCGTTAAGCGCATTGACAACGGCACTGTTTATGTTCAAATCTCATCTTCAAACACAGAAGGTGTTATGCTTCCAAGTGACCAAATCCCTGGCGAAAAATATAATGTTGGTGACAGGATAAAAGTTTATGTCAAGAAAATTAAGGACTCATTCAAAGGTCCTCAAATTCAAGTGACAAGAAGCAATATTGGCTTTGTTCGCAAACTTTTCGAACTTGAAATTCCTGAAATTTCAAGTGGAGATGTCAAAATCAAAAACATTTCTCGTGACGCTGGAAACAGAACAAAGGTCGCAGTTTACACTGAAAAAACAAACCTTGACCCAATCGGAACTTGCGTAGGCTTCCGCGGTCAAAGAATTGACACAATCGTTTCAGAACTCAATGGCGAAAAAATTGACCTTATTGAATATAGCGAAGACCCACTTGAATATATTGCCCGCGCGCTCAGTCCTGCAAAAGTTTTGTCTGTTGAAACAAACGAAAGTTTGATGGCTTCAAGAGTTATTGTTCCTGACGACAAACTTTCACTCGCAATCGGAAAGAGTGGTCAAAATGTTCGCCTTGCTGCGCGCCTCACTGGCTGGAAGATTGAAGTTAAGCCTGAAAGTTCAGTGTCAAACGTTCAATCCGAAGAGGCGAAAGACTATGAACTCACCGAACTTTCTGAAGACGACGCTTTCACAAACCTTGAAGAACTCGACGAACTTGAAGAACTTGAACCAATCGAGTTTTCAGACGAAGACCCTGTTGAATAGGAGGGGATAATGGAAAGGCTTAGAATGTGCGTTGCCTGCCGAGAAATGAAAGATAAACGCGAACTCGTGCGCGTCGTTAAAGACAAAGACGGCAACATTTCATTTGACCCTACTGGCAAGAAAAATGGTCGTGGCGCATATATTTGCAAAGATAAGGCATGCTTTGAAAAACTTAAAAAGCAAAAAGCGCTCAATCGTGCCTTCAAATGCAACATTTCGGATGAGATTATCTCATCTATTGAGGAGGAAATTCTTGGACAGAACAAAAGTTAAAGGCTATCTTAACATCGCGCATAAAGCCGGTTATCTGATAATCGGCAGTGATAACTTGCGCGGTTATGACAAAAAACTTTATCTCGTCCTTGTTGACTCATCTGCTGGAAAAAACAGCAAAAAGATTGCATCTTCTTTTGAAGAAAAAGGGATAAAGGCAATCGAAATTGACAATCTTGACGAACTTTCATCAATTGAAAACTGCAAGATTGTTGGAATAAAAAATAAACAACTAACCGAAAAAATAATTGAATTTTTGGAAAATTAAGGAGTGGAATTTGGCTAATCAATTAGAAAATCTTAAAACAATTCATGATTTGCAAAAGGAAGGCGTTATCAACGAAGCACTTCGCAAGGTGAGAACCTCGAAAAGCGATGTTGATGCTTTTGCCAAACGTCTTTTGCAGAGAAAACAGTTTCTGGAAGAAGAAGCAAAACTTAAAGCGCAAAAAGAGGCGCAATTGCAAAAGCCAGTTGAAGAAAAGGTAACAGAAAAGGTTGAACCAACGCCTGCACGTGAACCTGCTTTTTCCAATGGCTCAAACAGAAACAACAACTTCAGAACTTTTGATAGAAACAGCCAAAATCAAAGAAGCAATAATCCAAGATCCCAAAACAACCAAAACAATTCTTTCGGCAATCGTCAAGGTGGTTTCAATCGTGACCAGTCGCGTGACCAATTTGGTCAAAATCGTGACCGCCGTGACGGAAGATTCCAAAACGGACAAAACTCTCAAAACGGAAGACCAAATCAAAACTTTGGGAATCGTCCAATGGGCGCAAAAAGGCCTGCAAACTTCGTTTCATCAAAAGCAAACAGTTTCCGCTCTTTCGCATCAAACGATTTGCCAGAACTTGAAGTTAAATCAGACCGCAACTTCGCTCAAAAAACAAAAAATGCACAAAAACATAATTCTTCAAACAATGAAGAGCGCAAGTCTTCTGCAAGACGCCAACAAGTTGATAATAGACGCGTTACCTATATCGAAGACGAAGACGGAATCCAAGAAATCAGTTATGGCTCTCGCAAGAGCGTGATAAAGAAAAAGAAGGAGGCAACAATTGTTGCTCCTGCAGTCACTCATGCTGTTTTCACTTCAAAAGAAATAACAATCAAAGAACTCAGCGAAAAGATTGGAAAGCCTGTGACTGAAATTGTAAAGAAACTTATGCTTCTTGGCATAATGGCAACAATAAATTCCAATATCGACTTTGAAATAGCCGAACTTATTGCAAGCGACTTTGGAATAACAGTTGAACTTAAAGCAGATAAGTCTTATGAAGAAAAACTCATTGAAAGCGCTTTGGAAGAAGATGCTTCAAAACTTATCAAAAGACCACCAGTTGTCACTGTTATGGGACACGTTGACCACGGAAAAACTTCACTTCTTGACGCATTCAGAAAGACTGACGTCGTTGCTGGTGAAGCAGGTGGAATCACTCAAAAAATCGGTGCTTATCAAATTGAATTTAACGGCGAAAAAATCACATTTATTGACACTCCTGGTCACGCAGCATTCACTGCAATGCGCGCACGCGGTGCAAAAAGCACTGATATCGCCATTCTTGTTGTTGCAGGCGACGACGGAATTATGCCACAAACAGTTGAGGCAATAAACCATATCAAAGCCGCTGGTGTTCCTATGATTGTCGCAATCAACAAAATGGATAAACCAGAATCCAACGCTGACCGAGTTAAACAACAACTCACCGAGCATGGCGTTCTCCCTGAAGAATGGGGCGGTGATGCAATCTGCGTTCCAATCTCAGCCAAAACAGGAATGGGACTTGATGACCTTAAACAAACAATTTTGCTTGTTGCCGAAGTGCAAGAACTTAAAGCAAATCCAAGCAAAATGGCAACAGGCGTTGTGATTGAAGCCGAACTTGACAAGAATAGAGGTCCAGTTGCAACCGTGCTTGTTCAAAACGGAACACTCAAAGTTGGCGATTCAATCATGTCAGGAATAACTTATGGTAAAGTTAGAGCAATGTTCAACGATGCAGGAAAACCTGTTAAAGTTGCAACACCATCAATGCCAGTTTCAATTCTTGGCTTTAATGAAGTTCCATTTTCTGGTGACCAAGTTTTTGCGGTTGAAGAAACACTTTCAAAACAAGTTATTCAAGAACGTATTGACAAAATTAAGAAAGAACGCGCAATGCAAAGTTCTGGCGTAACACTTGACAACTTTATGAATAAGGTTCAAGAAGGCACACTCAAAAATCTCAATATCATTTTGAAAGCAGATTCAATTGGCTCAGTAGAGGCGGTTAAAAATGCCATTCTCGTGATAAGAAATGAAGAGGCAAAAGTGAACATTATTCACTCAAATGCCGGCGCTGTGACTGAATCAGATGTCATCTTGGCTCAAACAACAGGAGCAATCATCATTTGCTTCAATCAAAAACCTGTTGCCAAAGCAAAACTTTTGGCAGAAAAACTTAAAGTTCAAGTGAAAGAATATAAAATCATCTATGAAATAGTTGACGATGTAACATCGGCAATCACCGGCATGATGAGCATTAAATATCAAGAAGTATACATCGGAAACGCTGAAATCAGAGTCGTCTTCAAACTTTCAACTGCTGGAAAAGTTGCGGGAAGTTATGTTAAAGACGGAAAAATCACTCGAAACGCAATCGCAAAAATCAAACGCGGTGATGAGGAAATTGGCGTAACAACAATTGAATCAATCAAAATCGTCAAAGACGAAAAGGCAGAGGTTGCCAAGGGCTTTGAATGCGGATTAAAACTGCGCGACAATATTGATTTCAAAGAGGGCGATATTATCGAATGCTATATCAAAGAGCCAATAAAAAGATAAATAACTGGAAGAGGAATGACGAAATGAAAATTCCTCTTTTGCATTCTTGAGAAAAAGTGCAATAAAAATTGCAATGTTAAGACCTAAAAAGGAGGAAAATTATGTCTAACAGAATTGAAAGAGCAAACAGCGAAGTTCAAAGATGTATTGCTCAAATTATAACAACCAAAATGAATGACCCAAGGCTTAGCCCATTCCTTTATGTCAGCGAAATCAGTTTAACACCTGATTTCAAATATTGCAAAGTTAAGATTGCCCTTGATAGCGACGACCAAAATGTTTTAAATCAAAATCTTCAAGTTTTGCAAAAGTCAGAAGGCTTTATCAAACGCGAACTTGCAAAAATGGTGGATATGCCTTTTATGCCAAAACTAAATTTCGTGCTTGATAAAGGCACAAGTGCAAGCGTGAGAGTTAATGAATTATTGAAAAATCTTAACATTCCAAAACTTGAAGAAGAAAACGGAGAGGATGATGAATAAAACTTTTAAACAAATCAAAAAAGAGATAAAGTCAGCAAACAATATTGGTCTGTTTTGCCATAGAAGTCCAGACATGGACTGCCTTGGTTCAATGTTTGCTCTCGGCACAGCACTCGAAAAAATGGGCAAAAATGTCACATTATTTTGTGATGAAAAATTGACTTCAAACCAAAGCAAACTTGTTGACAAAGATAAACTTGAAAAAAATAAACTCGACGCAAACGATTTTGACCTTTTTATTTCAGTCGATGTTGCAGGCGCAAAACAACTTGGAAACTTCGAACAATTTTTCACTTCTTTTCCGCTAACAGCGCGAATTGACCACCATAAGAGAGATGACGATTATGCTCTCATTTCTTTCATAGATAACACGCGTTCATCATGCTGTGAAATCGTTTTGGATTTTATTGAATACCTTGGTGTGAAAATCACGCCTGAAATTGCTACATATCTCTATGCAGGCTTGTCGTCAGACACCAACTCATTTGTAAATCTTAACACCAATGAAAAATCTTTTCAAACAGCGATGAAGTTGTTTAACTATGGCGCAAACATAACAATGGTTAACGAAGTGGAATATCGCACAATATCAGAAAAAAATATTGCCATGAAAAAAGTGCTTTATCACAAAGTTAAACTCTATAAAGAGGGGTTCGCCATTTGCCTTATTTCAAACAAAGACCTTAAAGACAATAAAGCCGACAAAACAAACTGCTCAACATTCAGCACCGAAATGGTGTCGATTGACGGGATAAATATGAGTTGCAGTATTATTGAAAAAGAAAAAGATGTCTATTCTCTTTCATTCCGTTCAAAACGTGGCTATTCAAGTTATCAAATCGCAATTCAATTTGGCGGAGGTGGACATAACGAAGCATCAGGTGCAACCTTTATTGCCAATGACGGTCAAAAAGTTGTCGACTCAGTCGTGAATGTTATGCGCGCATATTTAAAAGAAAGGGCAAAAAATGAATAGTTGTATCATTCTTGTCAATAAACCAAGAGGACTTTCTTCCAACACTTGTGTGAATATAGTTAAGCGTGCAGTAGGCGCAAAGAAAGCAGGGCATTTGGGAACACTCGACGTTGAAGGAGAAGGCCTTCTTCCAGTCACAATCAATAAAGCCACAACTCTTTTCGATTATTATCTCCAAAAAGATAAAGTCTACAGAACAACCTTTCGCTTTGGTGAAACAACTGACACCCTTGACCTTGAAGGTGAGGTCACTGCAAGAGATGATAAAATTATCACTGCGCAAGAGATTGAAAAAGTTATCCCTCAATTAACTGGCAAAATTGCACAAATGCCACCAGCATATTCGGCAAAAAAAATCAAAGGTCAAAAAGCATACGACCTTGCACGTGCTGGAAAAGAGGTTGACTTAAAGCCAAAAGAAATTGAAATTTATTCAATCAAACTGCTCAAAAAAGTTAAAGAAAACGAATTTGTTTTCGAAATACACTGTTCAAGTGGAACTTACATTCGCTCAATATGTCGTGATATGGCAAGTGCACTTTCAACATATGGTGTTATGCTTGACATACTACGCACAAAATGTGGCGATTTTGAACTGAAAGATGGTTATTCGATTGAAGAAATTAAGTCAGGCAAATTTGGGATTGTCAAACTTGAAACTCTTTTTGATTATGAAAAAATCCAACTGAATCAGTATGAAAAAGATAGGCTTTCAAATGGTGTCTGGGTAGACAGAAAGGAAAGTGAAGGATTATATAACGCATTTTGCGGGGAAGAATATCTTGGAGTTGTCAAACAAGAAAATGGCAAAATTAAATTTAAATTTAGGTTTATTTAAACTTTAAACACATAAAATTTAAGCACTAACTTTTTGAAAATCATTAAAATTTTAAATTAAATGCTTTTAAATTTAGAAAAGGAGAAAATATGTCTGCAATTTTTGGACCATCTGGCTGTGGTGATGAGTTTTACAATCAGGGTTTTAAATCAATTTTGGAAGTTCCAGATTTTATCAAAAACTATGGTCTTGACGCTTATGAATATTCCTTTGGTCATGGCTATCAAATGTCAACATCTTTGGCTGAAAAAGCAGGCAAACTTTTCAAAGAGAAAGGCATTAAGGTTTCACTACATGCGCCATTCTATATCAACTTTGCAAATTCCGATGAGGTTATGTATCAAAAAAGCCAAAACTATCTTCGCACTGGAATAAAGTTTTTGCGTGCTTTTGGTGCAGACAGGTTGGTCTTTCATTCGGCATCATGCGGAAAACAGACAAGAGAAGATGCTATAAAATTGACAACTGAGCGTTTTAAGGAAACCTTTGATCAGTTTGAAAAAGAAGGACTTTTGGAAAACATATTTCTTTGTCCAGAAACTATGGGCAAAAGCATGCAGATTGGAACGTATAAAGAGGTCGTTAATTTATGCACAATAAATAAACACCTTGTTCCGACTTTTGACTTTGGACATATAAATGCATTAGAGCAAGGCTCGCTTAAAACTAAAGAAGACTTCAAAAAAGTTATTGATTACAGCATTGAAAAACTTGGCTTTGAGCGAACAAGCATGGCACATGTGCACTTTTCAAAGATTCAATATGGTGAAAAAGGTGAGATACGACATTTAAATTTTGATGATTTAATTTATGGGCCTGAATTTTATCCTTTTGCCGAACTCCTTGTGGAATATGACCTTTCAATGAGGATAATTTGTGAGAGTATGTCAGATATGCCAAAAGATGCGCTCACTATGAAAAAAATATATCAAAAAATACTAGACAAAAAGTGAATTTTATGATAAGATAAACTAGAAAACAATTTAAAGGAGAATTTATATTATGGTTACAGCAGGTGAATTTAGAAAAGGCGTGACATTTGAAATGGAAGGGGCAGTTTATTCTGTTGTTGATTTCTTGCACGTAAAGCCAGGCAAGGGCTCTCCATTCGTTAGAGCAAAACTTAAAAACGTTATGACAGGTCAAGTGAAGGATATGACTTTCAACCCATCAGACAAATTCCAATCAGCAGTTATTGAAAAGAAAGAAATGACTTATCTTTATAGTGACGGCGGAATTTACTATTTCATGGACGCTGAAACTTATGACCAAATTCCACTTAACAAGGACGCGGTTGAGGACGCACTCAATTTTGTGACTGTGAACATGAACTGCACAATGTATTTCTATAAGAACAATCCATTCTCAGTTGTTCCTCCAACTTTTGTTGAACTTGAAGTTATTGATTGCGAACCAGGCATTCAAGGCGACACATCAAAATCAACAACAAAACCAGCTAAACTTGAAACTGGATATGTGCTCAATGTTCCACTTTTCGTTAACATGGGTGACAAAATCAGAATTGACACTCGTGACGGAAGTTATATGGAAAGAGTTAAATAGTCTTCGATTGGGGAAGGCTAGGAAACCACGAAACTAACGTTTCGTAGCCCTTGCGCAAACGCGCGAGGGATTTTTTTTGCCGTGGCAAAAAAAAGGTTTCCTAGCCTTTTTTTTCAAAAATCAATATTTCTTTCAAATAAGACAAAATAATCAAACTCAGATATACATTATATCAGCGCTCCAAAGCATAGCATAGTGCAAGGGGTGAAGAGTATGCTTGAAAAAATTTTGCCAAAAGAAATTTACAATCCGCTTGTTGAGCGAGTAAGTTTCAATGCACTCAATGAAATTCGCATTCGTGCGGACAAGCCTATCGTTTTGTCTATCGGTGGGCAACGCTTTTTTCTTGGCGAAAAGGGTATGACTGGCAACTTGAAAGAAGCAATTATTCCTTCACGCGTTATGATTGAAGATATTGTTTTTAGGGCAAGTGAATGTTCAATCTATTCGGTCAACGAACAAATCAAGAAAGGCTTTATTGTAACCAAAGGCGGAATTCGAATCGGACTCGGTGGCGATATGATTGAAGAAAAAGGTCAAATCAAAACAATGACCAATTTTTCAAGCATAAACATCAGAATACCTCACGAAATCAAAAACTGCTCACTTCCAGTCTTTGCCCACATCTTGCATGATGAGCATGTTCACAACACGCTCATTCTGTCGCCAGCAGGCAGTGGAAAAACAACATTTCTTCGCGACTTCATCTGCCAACTTTCAGAGCGCAACTATGCCTTTAATGTTCTCGTTCTCGACGAGCGTGGCGAATTGGATATCGGAAAGCCCGGTTCAATCGGAAACTTCTCTGACAAGATTTCCTTTGCTCGCAAAAAGGTGGGTTTTGAAAACGGCATTCGCTCGCTCAGCCCAAACCTGATTGTCACTGACGAACTTGGACAAGAAGAGGATATTGAAGCCGTGCGCTATGCTGTCAATTGCGGTGTCAATATTCTAGCGTCAGCCCACTGCGACAGCATTGAAAGTTTTCAGAAAAAGCCATCTTTTTCAAAAATAATTGAAGAAAAGGTATTTTCAAGATACGTTCTTCTGTCAATGCGAAATGGACCAGGCACAATCGAAGGCGTCTATAACGAAAATTTTTCACGCGTGACTAAATATTAAAATAAGGAGGTCAATATGCTTAAATACATTCTCATGGCACTATTGTTTTTCATTGCTTTATCAATAGGTGCAATTGTATCAGCCAAGTATCGAAAACGTGCAAACTTTTTCAAAGCGCTTGTGCTTATTTGCCAAAAACTTAATGTCGAAATTTCATTTTCTCGTGAACGAATAAAAACTCTTCTTGCTTCTTTTGATGACAAAACAAAAAGTCAACTTTGCGGTCTGACTGAAAATTATCTTGCCTTCATTGATCAAGAAAGTCCGCTCGACAAAGCCTCTCTTTTCAAAGGCATAACCTTTCTTAAAGAAGAGGAGTCAGACCTGATATTTCTCTTTTTCCGCTCGCTAGGTCGCAGTGATGTCGACAGTCAGTCAAAGGAACTCAAAAACTTTGAAAGCAGGTTTGACGAAATGGTCAGTTCAGCCAGTCAAGAAAACAAAAAGTATGGCTCAATGTCGATGAAACTTGGTCTTATTGCAGGTCTTGCTGTGATAATACTCTTAATATAGGAGGCATGAAATATGGGCGTTGAAATTATATTCAAAATTGCAGGAATTGGCATACTGACGGCTGTGGTCGGACAAATTCTCAAACAAACAGGCAAGGAGGAAATCTCCACTCTTGCCACGCTTGCAGGAATGATTGTGGTGATTGTTATGGTGCTTGGGCTTATAGGCGACCTTTTCACAACCTTAAAAACACTTTTCAGTTTCTAAGTGCATTATGCACTTTATGTAAGGTATGCAAACTTAAATATAAAACATAGTATAATTTATCTTTAAACATCAATTTCGTCATCTCAGTTTCTAGGTGCATTATGCACTTTTAAAGGGACTGCACACTGAAATTAAAAAACCAAATTCACAGTTTCTTTGAAAATTATCACGTATTTTCAGTTTCTAGGTGCATTATGCACTTTATGTAGACCGCAGACTTATGTAAATATTCTGTTATTTAATTTACTCATTATTTTATAAACGTGCCTAAGGCACCACAAAAGAAAAAGGTAAGCAAAGTTTAAAAGTCGGCTTACAAAAAAATTTGAAGGCCTGAAATGGAAATCATTTTCAAAATTCTTGCCATAGCGCTTATAACTTCAATCGCGTCATTGATTGTCAGACCTGTTCGCAACGATTTTGCAGTTATGATTGCACTGACTGGTGGGGTGGTCATACTTGTTTTGGTGCTGTCATATCTGACAGGAATTTTCGACACGATAAAAAATGTGATTGACACAACTGGCGTGTCTTCTGGGTTATATTCTCTTATTTTAAAAATTGTTGGGATTGGCTATTTGGTGGAATTCACCGCTGGCGTTTGTTCTGAAACAGGAAACTCAGGGCTTGGCGATAAAGTTCTCTTGGGCGGAAAGGTTGTCATTATGGTTATGGCACTTCCAATTGTGACAAGCATCCTTCAAATCATTATGGAGATTTTGCCAAAATGATAAAAAGGTTTTCAAAAAACAGCAAGTATAAACTGCTTTTCGTTTTCTCTCTGACACTGCTGGTTGCTTTTCTTCTTCCAATGCTGACAACTTCTCAAATTCAAGCAACTGCTTATGCCGAAGATATGACACAAGATGAAATCATGGATGAAATAAACGATTCGGTCAACGACCAATTGGGAAACCTAGACTTTTCTTCAATTGAAGATATCCTGTCTTCTTTTGACAAGAAAGCACAAGAAATTTTTGGCGGAAACAGTTTTATAAACAAAATCAAAGCAATTATCTCTGGCGACTTTGCGTCCGACTCGTCAAATATTTGGCAGGCTCTTTTCTCTTTGTTTTTTGATGAACTCCTTGCAATGCTTCCAATAATTTCGGCGGTCATTGCCGTTTCTATTCTTGGCGGAATGCTTCAAGGGCTTCGGCCAAGCACAAACGGCAAATCAATTTCAAACATAATTCATTTTGTGACTTATGGAATTATTGTTGTTCTGCTTTTGACAATAGTTTCCAAAATGGTTGGTATGACGACAAGCACAATAAACTCACTCAAAAGCCAAATGGATGCAATCTTTCCAATTCTTCTCACTCTTTTAACAGCGGTCGGTGGAAGCGTTTCGGTTTCAGTTTACCAGCCAGCAATGGCGCTTTTGACTGGCACAATTTTGAACTTTTTCACTTATATACTTTTGCCTATTTTTATCTTTTCAACAGTTTTCAGTGTTGTTTCCAATCTTTCAAACTCAATCAAACTTGACAAATTCACATCTTTTTTCAACAGCACTTTCAAGTGGCTCACAGGTCTTATCTTCACAGTTTTCACCGCTTTTATGTCTATTCAAGGAATAACTGCTGGCGCAGTTGACGGCATTTCAATCAGAACTGCAAAATATGCAATCAAGTCATATATTCCAATTCTTGGCTCTTATCTCTCAGACGGAATGAGCATCATTTTGGCAAGTTCAAATCTTATAAAGAATGCGGTTGGTGCAGGCGGACTTCTTCTTCTCGTTGCAACAATTCTTTCGCCACTTATCCAACTTATCTTGTTCATGCTCGTGCTTAAACTTATCGCAGGAATTGTCGAACCACTCGGCAATAAGCAAATTGCAAACTTCGTCAGTTCGCTTTCAAAAAGTCTGGTGCTTCTCATCGTGATAATTATTGGCGTGGCTTTCATATATTTCATTATGCTTGGGCTTGTTATGTGCTCGGCAAATATAGTCTAGGGAGGCAAACATGTTTTCAACTTTATCAACATGGATTTTGTCGATTGCAGGCATTATTTGCGTTTCAGTGATTATTGAACTTGTCATGCCAAGCGGACAAATGAACAGATATATAAAAGGAATATTTTCCTTTGTGATAATCCTCGTGATAATCATGCCAATCCCAAAACTCCTAAAATCAAAAATTGACATGTCAGAAATTCTTGACTACGGACAAATTGAAGTCGATGAAAACTATCTATATCAGGTCAATCTCGACAAACTTTCCTCGCTCAAAGAAAGCCTTGAAGAAAAGGCAGACGAGCTTGGCTATCAAAACGTTATCATCTCAATCAGCGCAGATATTTTTAGTTCTGCATTCGTGATAAAGTCGGTTCATGTCGATTTAAGTCAGATAGGCATAAGCGAAAATGCACCGCATAAAAATATTATTGAAATCCGAAAAGACCTAAGCAAATTGGTGGCGGATAATATCAAAATTGAGGAGGAAAAAATATATTTCAATGAATAATCTATCTCAAAAATTGTCTAGCATTTGGGACAAGCTTAAAAAAATCAAACATATAGAAATTTACATTGCACTGTTTTTTGCCTTCATAGTTATGCTTATTTACTTCGCTTCCTTCAAAGGCGGAGGTGATAAGGACAATTCAACAAATCTCGACACGCTTGATAAAAATTTTTCAACATCTTCGGAATATATTGGCTATCTCGAAAATAAACTTGAAAATGTATTAGGACAAGTTAAGGGGGCGGGCAATGTTGACATCATAATAACAATCGATAAAGGCTTTGAATATGTCTACGCAACAGAAGAGGAAGTGAAAACCAATTCAAATGGAAGCACAATCACAACAAGCACTGTCATTCTCATTGATGGCAAGCCAGTGATTGAACAAGAACTCTTTCCTTCCATTAAAGGAGTTGTGGTTGTCAGTCAAGGCGCAAATGATGTGTCAGTGAGGATGAACCTCTTGACAGCGATACAAACAGTTATCAGTGTTGATAATTCAAGGATAACAATCTTAGCAGGAAATTAAAAGGAGTTTTATTATGAAAAAGAGAACAAAGATTATAATTTTATCAGCCATGGTTTTGCTTTTAGGTGTGACAGGCTATCTTAATGTGGTGCTAAACAATTCCATCACAAATAGTGGAAACTCAGGTAACACAACCCCAACAACTTCATATTTCGCATCTTATAGAAATGACAGAGAGTCAACTCGCGACCAAGAAATGCTTTACTATGACGCAATCATTGCAAACGAATCATCTTCTGAAGAAGCAATCAAAACAGCAGAGGAAGGCAGACTTAACCTCGTTAAACAAATGGACCAAGAACTTGTTGTTGAAGGCCTTATCAAAGCCAAAGGTTTTGAGGACTGTGTTGTGACTATTTCTTCTGAAAGCGTAAACGCAGTGGTAAAAGCCAAAGAGCTTAATGCAACAGAGGTTGCACAAATTGTTTCAGTCATCCAAAATCAACTTGGAATTGAAGGAATTGAAAATATTAAAATTATTCCTATAGAATAATTGCCAAAAGCCATTTAAATGTGCTATACTACAAAAGAATAGGAGTTATCATGGCAAAAAATCAACAATTAACACATAAGGGAAGAGTGGATATCGACCGCGATATCCTTCTTTCCATTATAAATCTTGCCACAAAAGAAATCAATGGCGTTGAAAGTTTAACCAATCAATATCTGCCTTGGTATAAAAAAGTGGTCAAGCCCAAAAGCGAAGGCGTGAGCATAAAGTTTGACACAAACAGCACTCTCAAAGTTGATGTTTACATCAAAGTTTATGTTGGCTACAGTGTGCCAGACATCGCTTACAAAGTTCAAGAAAATATCAAAAACAGTTTGGGTTCAATGGTAGGATTAAAGCCCGGCAAAATCAATGTGCATGTTTATGGCGTTGTTTGCGATAAAGCAGAAACAGGAGTTGAGGCATGAGAAGAGATTCAAGAATTGTTGGATTTCAAGTGATTTTGTCGCACCTGTTTGCTTCTCAACCTGAATGCGAACCTATGTTTGAAACTTTGAAAAAAGAAGAAGACAAAATCTTCGCAAAGGATATTGTGAGCGCGTTTATCTCAAATCGCGATGAACTTGCAAACATAATAGACCAGCACCTTGTGAAATATGATAGAGATAGGGTATACAAAATCGACCTTGCACTTTTATATCTCGCCGTTGCTGAAATTCGTTACATAAAAACGCCATTTCAAATTGTTATCAACGAAACATGCGAAATCGCAAAAAAATATTCAACTTCAAAAAGCGCGCCTTTCATCAATGGCGTGTTGTCATCAATTATTAAAGATTTATGATTAAAACAATAACAGTAACTCAGTTTAACAGTTACATCAGAAATATCTTTGATGCAGAGGAACTTCTTCACAACATTGATGTGGTGGGAGAAGTTTTTGGTGTTTCAGTTTCGCGCGGTGTCATATATTTCTCTTTGAAAGACGAAAATGCAACTCTTCCATGCGTTTGCTTTAATTCATCTTTTATTCCTCTCATCAAAGAGGGTGCAAACGTGATTTTGACAGGTTCACCAAACTTTTATGTCAAAGGTGGCAAACTGAATTTCAATGTTGTCAAAGTTAAAGAAGACGGACTTGGACGGCTTTATGAAGAATTTTTGTTAATGAAGGAAAAACTTGAAAGGGAAGGGCTTTTCAGTCAAGAACATAAAAAACAATTGCCGAGAAATATTAAGAGAATTGGAGTTATCACCTCAAAGGAAGGGGCAGTCTTGCAAGACATAAAAAATGTTGCGTGGCGAAGAAATCCTTCAGTAGACATTGTCCTATATTCAACAAAAGTTCAGGGCAAAGACGCCGAAAAAGAAATCGCTCATGCGATTGAAATGATGTCCGACTATCCAAACATTGACGTCATAATCGTGGCTCGAGGTGGTGGAAGCCTTGAAGACCTCAGCGCCTATAACACAGAACTTGTTGCGCGAGCAACCTATAATTGCAAAAAGCCAATTGTGTCAGCCGTTGGTCACGAAACAGACTTCACAATCATAGATTTTGTCAGCGACCTGCGTGCGCCAACACCTTCTGCAAGTGCTGAACTTTTGACAATAAACCTGCAAGAAAAACGTGAAGAAATGCTCAGGCTTATAAACAAATTTAATTCCGCTTGTTCAAATTTTTATAATGATAAACTGCGAGAAACGGTTAGGCAAAAGGATGACCTAATCCATCTTGCTGAAAGCAAATTTTTAAAAGAAAAAACTCTTTTCGAAAAAAGAATAAACAAACTTTTAAACAGCGCAAAGGCATTTTATCAAGAAAGTTTGTTTACAATTGATATGACAAACAACACTTTAGAAAAACTTAATCCAAAAGCAATTCTAAATCTTGGCTATGCACGAATTGAACAAGATGCAAAGCCAATTAAAACTATTGGCTCGCTTAATCAAGACAATAATTTTGAAATAATTTTCATCGACGGCAAGGCTGTTGCAAAGATAAATAAGGAGGAAAAATGAGAATAACAAAACTTGTTGGAGAACGCATAAAAGAAGTTCCAGCAGATGCACAAGTCAAAAGTCAAATTTTATTAATCCGTGCAGGGTTTATAAAACAAGTCAGCAACGGAATCTACACACTTTTGCCACCGGCGCAAAGAGTTAGCAAAAAAATCCAAGAAATTATTCGTGAAGAAATGGATGCTCTTGACGGTCAAGAAGTTCTTTTTCCTGTCGTTATGCCAAAAGAGATGTGGGAAAAGAGTGGTCGATATTATTCTATCGGCGAAGAAATGGTCAGATTTAAAGACAGGGCAGGACGCGATATGCTTCTTGGCATGACACATGAAGAGGCAGCCGTTTCAACTTGCCAAAACATTATCAAAAGTTATGACCAACTTCCTTTTATGGTTTATCAAATTCAAACAAAATTTCGTGATGAGGCAAGGCCACGAGCTGGACTCATTCGCGTTAAAGAATTCACTATGAAAGATGCATATTCTTTCCACACAACCGACGAAGACCTTGAAGAATATTATAATAAAGTTTTTGACGGCTATAATAAAATCTTTAAACGTGTTGGCATGAAAAATTTCATATCGGTTAAATCTGATACTGGCATGATGGGTGGAAAATATGCGCATGAGTTCATGCTTCTCACTGATATCGGAGAAGATAGCATTGTCATTTGTGACCATTGCGGATACAAAGCCAACATGGAAGTGGCGACCGCCAAAGACGACAAAATCACCTTTGCCGACGCGCCACTCAAAGAAGTCTTCACTGGAAAAGCAAAGTCAATTGAGGAAGTTTGTGAATTTTTGAAGATTAAAAAAGAACAAACAATAAAGGCCGTCTGCTATTGCATAGTTGGCGACAATGTTCACACAGTTATAGCATTCGTTAGAGGTGACAAAGATGTCAATGAGGCAAAACTTAAACGCATTCTAGGAAAAGATATCGCAGTCAAAGACCTTGACGGAAGCGGACTTGTGAAGGGCAATATCGGCTTAGTAGGGCTTGATAATGAAGAGTTTATCACAATCTTTGATTCTTCTCTTGAAGGTGCAACTGGCATGGTTACTGGCGCAAATAAAGAAGATTATCATATCACAGGCGTCAACATTTCTCGTGACACAAAAGCCGATAAATTTTATGACTTTTCAAAGGTTAGCGAAGGTCAAAAATGTTCAATTTGCGGTCACGAACTTTCAATTAAGCGCGGAATCGAGATTGGAAATATCTTCCAACTCGGCACAAAATACACAAAATCTATGGGCATGACAGTCGCAATGCCAGACGGAAGCCAAATCAATCCAATCATGGGTTGCTATGGAATCGGCGTTGGCAGATGCCTCGCATCAGTTGCTGAAGAACTTGCAGACGAAAAAGGTCTTGTTTGGCCAAAAGCAATCGCACCTTGGCTTATCTATCTCTGTCCACTCAGAAATGATGATGCTGTCGTTAATGAGAAAGCGGAAGAACTTTATTCTTCACTTTCCAAAAAATATGAAGTCCTTTATGACGACCGCAAAGTTTCAGCCGGCGTGAAACTCACTGACAGTGAACTTATGGGAATCCCAGTTCGCATTGTCATAAGCCCAAGAAGCCTTGCACAAAACCAAGTGGAAGTTTCAATCAGACAAACAGGCGAAAAAATTATGCTTGAAATTGACAACCTTGAAAAAGAACTTGAAAAAGTTATCAGTAATTTGGAATAAGGAGGGGACTATGGAAAATTTATCATACGAAGAGGCATCAAAAAAACTCGACCAAATTATATCCGAACTTGAAAGCGGAAACATTCCAATGGAAAAAGCAATTGAAAATTTTGAATTGGGCAAACAACTTGCAAATGCCTGCTATAAATCACTCGATAACGTCAAAGGAAAATTGACCGAACTTAATGAAACACTTGGCAAACTCATTGAAGAAGATGTTTAATTTAAACATCTTTTTTTATAGACGCAACAACAGGAACAAAGTCAGTGTTTGTTTGTAATTTTATAGATTAAATTTTATACTTTTTTCATTCTAAATCACTTGGAAAGCAAATAAAATACTATATGAAGAAAAAACCGAGTGTTGTGGTTTCAAGCACTGGCACAAAAACGAACTATCGCTGGGCATTTCAAACACTGATTCTTTCAATTTGCATGTCGCTCTTGTTTGGCTTTTTCAGTCAGACAATTTTGTCATCAATGGGCGCAATCATGGCAATTGTCGGAATAAGTTTTTTTATATTCCTCAGCGTCATTTTTGACATGATGGGAATCGCTGTTGCAAGTTGTGATGAAGAAACCTTTGAAAAATGGGTTAAAGAAGGCAAGAAGGGCGCTGGTGTAGGACTTAGGCTTGCAAAAAACTCAGAAAAAGTTTGCTCTTTCTGCGCAGACGTTGTTGGCGATATCTGTAGCACTCTTTGCGGTGCAGGCGGAGCATGCGTTGTTGTCGCAATGACAAAGCATATCGAAAACGCCAGCACAATCATGCTTATTTCAATTTGCGTTAGCGCACTCATTGCCGGTCTTACGATATTTTTTAAAGCACTCATGAAAACTCGAGCGCTTAAAAACTCAGACGCAATCATCTTGAAAATTGGAAAAATCCTCGAAAGCACTCTCTTTAGAAAGATAAAATAATATTTATATATTAAAATCTGTTTTAATTATAATAACAAAACTTTTAAAATTAATTTTGAAAAATATTGTAAAAATCGTTGACATTAACTTTTATTTATGATATTATTAAGCCATGAAAGTAGAGGTTTCCACTCTCACCAATCAGCAAATGCGCTAGATTTGGTAAAAACTTAATTTTAAAATAGGTTTTTTGGTGGGAATTTTATGCTCTCACCAAATTTTTATTAAAAGGGGAATACAACAATTTTTAAGGAACTTTTAATTAACGAACAAATTTCAGCACCAGAGGTTAGGCTCATTGGCGAAGACGGAGAACAACTCGGAATTCTTTCTCGTGCAGACGCTTTGAAACTGGCTGAAGAAAAGGAACTCGACCTTGTGCTTATGGCTGGAGGTGCAAAGCCACCTGTATGCAGACTTCTTGATTATGGCAAGTTTAAATATGACACGCTCAAGAAAGAGAAGGAAATGAAGAAAGCACAAAAAATTGTGGAAACAAAGGAAGTTAGGCTTTCAATGACTATTGAAGAGCATGATAAAGCCTATCGCATTTCAAGTGCGCAAAAGTTTCTTCAAGCAGGCGATAAAGTGAAAATAACTCTTCGCATGAAAGGTCGTGAACAAGCCTATGCAAATAAGGCAAAAGAAATTGTCAAAGAGTTCGTTTCTCGTTTGAGTGAATTCGGAACCACTGACAAAGAGCCAGAGCACATGGGCAGAAATATTATGGTTGTTGTAAACCCAATAAAGAAGTAAAAGGAGAAAGGTTATGCCAAAACAAAAAACACACAGTGGCGTTAAAAAACGCTTCAAACTTACAGCAAACGGCGAAGTTAAGTTTGCTAGACCAAACAAAGGTCACTTCCTCACAAAGAAGAAGAAAGACAGAAAAAGAAAACTCAGAAAGGGCTCTTACATTGCAGGAAAGAATGCACAAAACATCAAGACCCTTTTGGCTAAATAAGGAGGAACATCATGAGAATTAAAAGAGCAGTCAACGCAGTTAAAAAACGCCGTTCAATCCTCAAATCAGCAAAAGGATACCGCGGAGCAAAATCAAAACTTTACAGAACAGCAAAAGAACAAGTGATGAAGAGCGGAAATTATGCTTACATCGGACGTAAGCAAAAGAAAAGAGATTTCAGAGCGCTTTGGATAACAAGAATCAACGCTGGATGCCGTCAAAACGGAATCTCTTACTCAAAATTCATCGCTGGACTTAAAAGCAAAGGTATCGACCTTAACAGAAAAGTTCTTGCAGATATGGCAGTTAGAGAGCCAGAAGCTTTCGCAAGTCTTGTAGGACAAGTTAAATAATGCTAAGACTTAGCATCAACCAACTTAAAAATTTGAAAAAGCAAAAACGAGAAAACAGATTTTTGCTTTTTTTGGATAACTTAAAAATTATTAAAGACGCCATTTCAGGCGGACTTAAACCACAACTTATCTTGGTGGAAAAAGAAGAGATGAACGAGTGGGGTGATATCTGCCCAGTTTACCTTGCAGACAGAAAAACAATAGAACAACTTTCAGACAGTAAGACACCACAGGGTGTGGTATGCATGACAGAATACCTACCACATGTTGTGGAAGAGCCAAAAACAAACTTTCTTGTGGTTGACTCACTTCAAGACCCAGGCAATGTGGGAACACTTATCAGAACAGCCACTGCTTGCGGATTCGAGTTTGTTTATCTTGTTGATAGCGTGAGTCCGACAAATGATAAACTGATAAGAAGCACGGTCGGCACAATCTTTCAAAGCAAAGTTATATCAATGTCACGCGCTGACTTTATTGAAAAATCAAAACAATGGAAACTTAACCTTCTTAAAGCAGACATGAACGGCATTAGTGTGTTTGACGCAGGCTTTGAAAAATCAATTAAAAATGGCTTAATAGGTCTTGTTGTTGGCAATGAAGGTCAGGGCGTATCAAAAGAGATTTCCGCGCTCTGCAAAACAACAGTTCGTATTCCAATGAAAGAGGGTGTAGAAAGCCTTAACGCCTCCATCTCCGGCGCAATTATCATGTATCAAATTGCGAAAAAAGATTTTTAAATAATTAAAAAATATATAAAAAAAGACTGTCACATTCGACAATCTTTTTTGTTTAATTTTCCAAAGTTGTTCCCTTACTGATAATTTGAGTGATTTCAACATCGTCATCAAAAGCATCTAGAATATTATCATTTTCAATATCCACAGATTTAGGAATTTTGACAGCTTTAAAACAATTTCCTACAAAAGCTCTTTTTTGAATATCCTCAACTCCTTCTTCAATATTAATTTGAGAAATGTTACAATACGCAAACGAATAAGGCGCTATGGTTTTTATTGAACCTTTAATGTTAAGTGATTTTATTCCTTTAGCGTAGACAAAGCTATTTTCTTCAATTTCCTGCAATCCTGTAAGTCTAACATTTTGTGTTGTAACTGATGTTTCAGAAAATGCACTTTCTCCAATATAAAAGACTTTTTCAGGAACATTAATTTTTATTTTTTCATCATTGAAAGCAAATGATTCAATTCTTTTCACATTATCAGGAAGAATAATTTTTCTTTGTTTTTGGCAACCTATAAAAGCAGAATGTCCAATATAAATTAAGTTACTTTTATCTTCAAAAATGACACTTGTTAAATTGAAACAATTTTTAAAAGCATACTCACCAATTCCTAAAACTGAAGCAGGAATGATAAGGGTTTTTAACTTGTTACATTCTCTAAAAGCAGAATGTCCAATTTTTTTCAATTGGCTGTTTTCTTCAAAAGTAACAGTTTTTAACTTGTTACATTCTCTAAAAGCATCTATGCCAATATCTTTAACTGAAGCAGGAATCAAAATTTCTTCCAATTCGTTCCATTCATAAAAAGCTTTTTCAGGAATAATTGTTAATGTGCTAGGTAACTGAACACAAGTTATTTTAACATCATTATACTTTTGCATACCATCCTTAATTTCTTTTAGCTGTTTAAAATCATCGCTACTAATTTCAGTTAAACCTTCTGGAAAAATGAGTTTGGCATTTTTATAGTTAGGCATCTTTTCAAAAATCAGATTTTTATTTTGAATTGAAGCCTCAACGTTTAAATCATATTTTATTTTCATAATGACCTCCGTATGCGCTTATTATATCATAAGCATAACTACTTGTCAATAACTTTTTTTCTTCCTTTAACTTTATAAAGCGTGCAAAATTATTTGACAAAGACATGGGAAATAAGTTAAAATATATCATAAGAAATTTTAGGAGGACAACATGTCAGGACATTCAAAGTGGCACAATATTCAAGCAAGAAAAGGCAAAAGTGACGCGGCAAGAGGAAAGATTTTCACAAAGATAGGCAGAGAGATTGCCGTTGTTGTTAAAGCGGGCGGAAGTGACCCAAACTCTAACCCAAAACTTCGTGATGTTATTGCAAAAGCAAAGCAAAACAACATGCCGAACGACTCAATTGAGCGTTCAATCAAAAAGGCATCAGGTGAACTTGCTGGCGTGAACTACGAAAGCCAAACTTATGAAGGTTATGGCGTTGGTGGCTCAGCGGTTATCGTTGAATGCCTCACTGACAACAAAAACAGAACTGCTGGCGATGTTCGACATGCATTTGACAAATTTGGCGGTGCACTCGGCTCTGCTGGATGCGTTTCATATTTATTCCAAAGAAAAGGTATTGTTGAAGTTGAACGCACAGAAGGTCTTGACGCTGACGAACTTATGCTCACTGCACTTGACGCAGGCGCTGTTGATGTTGTTGAATATGACGACTCTGTTGAAGTTATCACTGAAGCCAACGCTCATGCAAAAGTGGCTGATGAGCTTACAAAAGCAGGATATAATGTCATTGAAGCTGAAACAAGACTTGTTCCAGACAATTATGTTGACCTAGACGGCGACAAAATGACAACTTTCAACCGCATGATAGATATGCTTGAAGACCTTGACGACGTTCAAGAAGTTTTCCATAATGTAAACATGCCAGAAGAAGAATAAACTTTTTCTGGCTTTTTTCGACTTTTTTAGATTTTGCTCTTGATTTTACTCATTTTTTATGTTATATTAATTTTGAGCAAAGGAGAAAATCGTGATTGATTTGAAAGATAAAAACAACCCAAACTACGCGAATATGATGAAACTACTTGCCTTGCAAAAGGAACTGATGTATCTTCTTTCTGAAATTAAAGAACTTAAACTGGACAACTTCTTGGTCATGAAAGAACATAATAGGGTATGTCAATATCGAAATGAACTTTCAGACCTAATCAAAAATCAATCAATTTGGGAGAGAAGAAAGATTGGCATTGACACGACTGAAATTGAAAACTATATTGAAAACATGAAAAAGGACATCAAAAATTTCAAAAGTCGCATAGATATTGTTTGGGCTGAAAAGCGATTGCCAAACAATTTGAAACAGGTGATGTTTAAATTTGAAGATGAACTTCAACAATAAAACTTAGGAGGAAAGAAAATGTCTTATTATGACGAACAAGTAACTTATGAAGAAATGAGAGAATGTGATACTAATGAGATAAATTTAAAAAATCTTCAAGGAAAACTTTTGAAAAGATATCCTGACTTAAAAGATGATATTTTAAAGTCTGCATATAACACTATTGCGTCAACAATAAAAACCATTCTTGATGATAGAACAAATAATGATTATGACTTTGACAGTCAACTTTGGCAATTCACTTTTTCTTCAAGGGCTTTTAAAGATAGATTAAATCCTGATGAAGTAGATAATATTCTTCGTGATGAAAACTTTGACAGTGCAGTTTTAAGAGTTGCCAAGACAATGAATTCTGCATTAGAAGAAAAAGTTAAAAAAGAAGAAGAGTTGAATAAAATAAATGATGAAAAAAATGAATTCATAAACAACGTTTCAACCTACATTAACAAACTTGAACAGATTGATTTAAAATGTTCATTAGTCGGAAAACTTACAGACATTGGCAGAACTCTTATTCAAAATTATCTAGAAGAACTAAGAAATGGCAATGTTGAAAACTATAAATCAATCTTGGCTTTCATACAAGATAAAGAACAGGATTTTAATTTAAATAAATCCACTTCAAAATTTTCAGAAAGTGACAACGGGCAATTGGGCTTTAACTTTGGCTGTCCAAACTTCTATGAAGATGAAGAAAGCAAAGACCAACAATTATAAAGACGCAATCAATTTTGCGTCTTTTTTATGCCTATTTGGTTGACTTATCGCGAGGATTTTAGTAAAATTAAACTATGATAATCTTAGGAATAGACCCGGGCTATGCAATAATCGGCTATGGGGTGATTGACACTGAAAAAAGGAATATGGTGGTTGACTACGGCGCAATAACAACGCCAAAAGAGGACACAATGCCAGTACGTTTGGAGGCAATTGAAGGAAGTCTGAAATTTTTATTTGATAAGTATAAACCTGATGTTGTCGCCATTGAGGAACTCTTCTACTTCAAAAATCAAAAAACCGTTATTCAAGTTGCTCAAGCAAGAGGAGTGATAATCCTTGCTTGTCAAAAATATTGCGGAAACATTTTTGAATACACACCACTTCAAATAAAGCAAGCACTCACAGGTCACGGCAGAGCGGAGAAGGCACAAATTCAATATATGGTCAAGGCAATTTTGGGTCTTTCGAGCATTCCAAAACCAGATGATGCAGCAGACGCACTCGCCGTTGCAATCTGCCACAGTCAGACAAGTTCGGTATTAAATCCAAACAGGGCTAGATAGGTGGCGATGCCACATATTATCAACAAACTTAATTCAAAAAATAAGTTTAATTCGTTCATGGCGTCTTAGACGCTCATTATCCACAAACTTAATTCAAAAAATAAGTTTAATTCGTTCGTGGCGATGCCACTATTAACATTTTAATTATAATGCACCAAAAAGAACAAGGAGAAAATATGATATCATTTTTAATGGGAGTTATCGAAGAAAAAAGAGAAAATGTCATTGTTATGAACGTCAATGGCGTGGGTTATGAACTCAATGTTTCATCCAACACTTTATCAAGCATATGCGTTGGCGATGTGACAAAAGTGCATACCTATATGGCAGTGCGAGAAGACGACGTTTCACTTTATGGTTTTGCCACACTTGAAGAGCGCGACCTTTTTTATAAACTCATTTCAGTAAATGGCGTTGGCCCCAAAATGGCAGTCACAATCTTGTCAGGATTGTCTATCTCATCTCTCAGCATAGCAATCGCGAACAAAGATATTAAACTTCTGTCAAAAATCAAAGGTTTAGGCGCAAAGACTGCTGAAAGAATTTGCCTCGAACTCAAAGATAAAGTTTCAGCATTCCCAATTCTTGAAGTTAACGCACCTGAAAACTTCAATGAAGACGAAGTTCAAATGGCAACCGAAACACTCATTGCACTTGGAATCAACAAAAGTGAAGCATATATGCTTGCTCGTTCTAATGCAGGTGAAAATGCAACTGCCGAAGAAATCATTGCAAAATCACTTAGAGGGAGGGGATAAAAAATGGATGATAGATTTATAACCAGCACCAAAAACTTAACCGATGCTGAGATTGAAAATTCACTCAGACCAGTCAGTTTTGACGAGTATATCGGTCAAAGCAAAGTGAAAGAGTCGCTCTCTGTTTACATCAAGGCAGCAAAGTCAAGAAAGGAAAGCCTCGACCATGTTCTTTTGTATGGGCCACCGGGGCTTGGCAAAACCACACTTTCTCACATTATTGCAAATGAACTTGGTTCACAATTCAAAGTGACATCAGGTCCAGCAATCGAGCACGCTGCCGACCTTGCTGCAATTCTTACAAACCTCAATCAGAACGATGTTTTATTCATTGATGAAATCCATAGACTCAACAAAACAGTTGAAGAAATTTTATATCCAGCAATGGAAGATTTCGCGCTCGATTTTATTGTCGGCAAAGGTCCGTCTGCAAGAAATATGCGCCTCAAAATCAAACCTTTCACTCTGATTGGCGCAACAACAAGGGCAGGTATGCTGACAAATCCACTTCGCGACCGCTTTGGCGTTATCTGCCGACTTGAACTCTATTCAACCGAAGAACTTCAAGTGATTGTTGAGCGTTCTGCCAAAATTTTGGGTTGCCATATTGATAGTAATGCAAGTGTTGAGATTGCAAGACGCTCACGCGGAACTCCTCGTATCGCGAACAGACTCTTAAAGCGCGTTCGTGACTATGCCGAAGTGCAAGGCGAGGGCAGAATAACCAAAGAAATCGCTGACAAAACTCTCGACATCATGGAAATTGATGACCTAGGACTTGACACAATCGACCGCAAAATCATGTTGTCAATTATAAACAAATTTGGCGGTGGGCCTGTTGGACTTGAAACGCTTGCTGCGACCATCAGTGAAGATGCAAGCACGATTGAAGATGTTTATGAGCCATACTTACTTCAACTTGGCTTCATTTCAAGAACGCCACGCGGACGCGTTGCTATGCCAGTCGCTTACGAACACCTAAAACAACCACTGCCTGAGAAATAGAAGCAAAAAAAGAAATGACAAATATCGAAAATAAAGATTTATTATTAAAAAGTTCCTACTTTTATGACTTACCAGAGGAACTCATAGCGCAAACGCCAGTCGAGCCAAGAGATAGTTCTAGGCTCCTCGTTTATCATAGAAAAAGTGACTCGCTCGAGCACAAAATTTTTCACGACCTGCCAAATTTTTTGAAAAAAGGAGACGTGCTTGTCATAAATAACACACGAGTTTTGCCAGCAAGACTGTTTGGCTATAAGGATACTGGCGCAAAAATTGAAATTCTTCTTCAAAAACGCATAGACCTCAAAACTTGGGAGGTTATTGCAAAGCCTTTCAAGCGTTTAAAAGAGGACACAAAAGTCACTTTCAGCAAGCAACTGTGTTGCACAATAAAAGAAAAAGGCGATTATGGCAGTTGCATAATTGAATTTGAATTTGACGGAGCGTTTGAAGAGCGTCTTGACGAAGTTGGAACAATGCCACTTCCACCATACATTCACGAAAAACTTAGCGACAAAGAACGTTATCAAACGGTATACTCAAAAGTTAAAGGTTCTTCCGCTGCGCCAACAGCTGGCTTGCATTTCACTCCAAACTTGATAGAGAAAATAAAAGCTATGGGCGTGGAAATTGTTGAAGTTCTGCTCCATGTCGGGCTTGGAACATTCAGACCTGTCAAAGAAGACAATATCTTAAACCACCAAATGCACAGTGAACATATTGAACTAAGTGAAGAGAATGCAAAAACAATTAATCAGGCAAAGAGTGAGGGCAGGCGAGTGATTGCAGTTGGCACAACCTCAGTGCGCGTGCTTGAAAGTTGTGCAGAAAATGGGAGAGTCAAACCTCAAAAAAAGGAAACAGAAATATTTATCTATCCTTCATATAAGTTTCAAGTGGTGGATGCAATTATAACCAATTTTCACTTGCCTGAATCAACACTAATCATGCTTGTTTCAGCATTTGCAGGTTATGAAAACACTATGAAGATTTATAATACTGCTGTCAATGAAAGATATCGTTTTTTCTCTTTCGGTGACGCAATGTTGATTGAATAACATTGCATACTAGCAATATATTTCGTAGTATATCTAACATAATACACACAATATATTGATTTTATATATCTTTTTAAACTATTAAAAATATTATAAGCAAACAATAAAAGGACTTACAAAATGAACGAATTTAGTTTTGAAATAATAAAAACTTGCCCTCACACTGGTGCAAGAGCTGGAATTTTACACACTCCACATGGCGATATCGAAACTCCTATATTTATGCCAGTTGGCACACAAGCAACAGTTAAAGGACTGAAAGTTAGCGACTTGAATGATATAAATGCTCAAATAATTCTTTCAAACACCTATCACTTATTTCTTCGTCCAGGTCACGAACTTGTAAAAAAAGCGGGCGGACTTCATAATTTTATGGACTGGCACAAACCAATTCTCACAGACAGTGGCGGATTTCAAGTGTTTTCATTATCAAAACTGCGTAAAGTTACAGATGATGGTGTGGAGTTTCGTTCACACTTAAATGGTGAAAAACTTTTTATTACTCCTGAAAAGTGTATCGAAATTGAAAACGCGCTTGGCGCTGACATTATTATGGCTTTTGATCAGTGCACAGAGGCTGGCGCTAGTTATGCTGAGGCACTCGAAGCCAAAAGAGTGACAAAACTTTGGCTTGAAAGATGCGCAAAAGCGCATAACAATCCAAAACAAATGCTCTTTCCAATCGTTCAAGGCAACATGTTCAAGGATTTAAGAGCGCAGTGCGTCAACGATTGTTTGCCTTATGCAAAGTGCGGAATCGCAATCGGTGGACTTTCTGTCGGTGAGGAAAAGAGTGTTATGTATGACATCCTCGACTTTTTGAATCCACTTTTGCCAAAAGATCAACCACGTTATCTCATGGGAGTCGGCTCGCCAGACTGTCTTGTTGAAGGATACGCAAGAGGAATTGACATGATGGACTGCGTTCTGCCAACCAGAATTGCACGTAACGGCACTGCATTCACAAAGAAGGGCAAACTTGTGGTCAAAAACGCCAAATATAAAAAAGATTTCACGCCGATTGAAGAAGATTGCGAATGCTATGCTTGTCGTCATCACACAAGGGCTTATATTCGTCACCTAATAAACGCAGGCGAAATGCTTGGCGCAGAACTTTTATCAATCCACAATCTGCATTTCCTGCTTAAACTTGCTCATGACTGCCGTGAGGCCATTTTAAATGACATATTCCCAGAATTTAAAGAAGAATTCCTGTCAAAATATGACATTTCCAAGTCGAAGTTTTAAAGAATAAAACAAAAACTCCACTAATAATAGTGGGGTTTTAAGTTTTACATATTAAAGATTGCATCCTCAACTTGTTCGATAAGTTCTTTCGTTTTGTCATAATTTGCATCCGCTTCTTCTCTTTGCTTTTGCTTTAAGTTATCTCTTTCTTGAATCGCTGTCATATATTCTGTTTCTTCTTTATTAATTCTGTTATTAAGCTTTTGAATTAACTCCAAGTTTTCGTTATCATTTTCACCTTTATCCATTGCGTCCTTTAAGCGCTTTTTAATTCCATATCTCGCAACCAAAGCATGTTCTTTGATTTGCTCTTCTGTGAAGTTTTTACTATTTATTTTGTAATATTCTTCTCTTGTTTGTTGTTTAGAATTTCTAAAATCTATACTTGCCGAATTATAAGAGTTAATAAGTGAATTACAGCCACGTAATACAGTTGGAGGTTCAATTTCAACACCATTTTTCATAAAGAGAATGAGAAAGTCTTTATTTCTTTTTACAAGATCAACACTTCTCATACTATAAGGCATATCAGTGTCATAATCAAAGAAAAAATATCTTTCCGGATTAGCACTTTTTTTCAACAATCTCTCCACATCATCGCTAATCTCTGGATTTCTATTGGTATTATAATCGTTATAAACTTCTTCAAAAAGTTCAAAGTCATTCATCAGTTGACTATTATAGCACTTATGAACCTCAACTAACAATTTTACAAATTCATATTTATTTAAAAGGTTATATTCTTCAAACTTTTCATATATCTCTTTTGCAGAAATATCATTTTGATGCAAAATCAAATATTCTCGCGCTTTTTCAAATTTAAATTTCAATGCAAGCTTAATAAACTTTTTTAATTTCTTATTTTCTCGGACTCCTGGTCCTCCACATCCAACATACATTTTTATTACCTCCCTTTTTAACAGTAATAATATTTCATTCAATTT
>CAPERS010000004.1 GCA_948607205.1 uncultured Eubacteriales bacterium
TTTTTATCAGCATATTCTTTATGACCAGCATATGCTCTTAATGTAAATTTTACCTTTTGTTCCTTATCATCTCTATTTCGTAATTGTCCTCTTATGTAGATGTTTGTTCCTGATGCAGAAATGTTGATTTCTTTACTTATATAAACAGGTGATGTATAAGATATGTTAATTGCTGACTTTATTAAATTTGTTGTTCCTAATATTAAAAATAAACCAGCAATAAGAAAGAATAAAATGCAATTACTTTTTTTTATTGGTTTTCTTGTCATTATTTATACTCCTATACAGGTTAAATTTAACCCCTATATTGCTATAATATTACAATTTTTGGCAAAAGTCAAGTAAAAAGGTTAAATTTAACCCGTAAAATTTTATTTAAAAAGTTTAAACTATGGGTGAAAAATAACCGGAGGGCTAAAAATGAACATTAGTCAAGCTGTGGCGATACGAATAAGTCAACTGTTGAAAGAGAAAAATTTGTCGCAATATAAACTCGAACAACTTGCAGGGCTTTCGCATGATACAATAAAAAGCATTATGAAAGGCAAGGCAAAGGGGGTAAATTTAAAAACCGTTGTTGCGATAGCCGACGGCTTTGGAATGAAAGTTAGTGAGTTTTTGGACAATGAACTATTTGATTATGATAACCTAAATATTGACTAAGTGCTTCGAGCACTTTTTTTAATAAATATTAATTGACTTAATTGTTAAATTTTGTTAATATATCATTATATTAAGGAGAAAATATGGACTTTAAAGGAATTGAAGAAAAGTGGCAAAAGAGATGGGAGGAAGAAAAGCCTTTCAAGGCGATTGATTTTCATCCAACTAAGCCGAAATACTATGTTTTGTATGAATTCCCAAATATCAGCGGAAACATTCACCTTGGACACTTGAAAGGCACAATCCCTGCTGATGTGCTTGCAAGAATGAAACGTTTTCAAGGCTACAACGTTCTCTTCCCAATCGGTGGAGATGCTTTTGGTATGCCTGCTGAAAATGCTGCAATCAAAAAAGGTATCAATCCACGCGACTTTGTTGCAAACGGCATGAAAACAATCATGGGTCAGTTCAAAAAACTTGGACTTTCTTTTGACTTTGACAGAACTGTTGCAACAAGCGACCCAGAGTATTACAAATGGACACAATGGATTTTCTTGCAACTGTTTAATCATGGCAAAGCATATAAGCAAAAGGGCTTTGTAAACTTCTGTCCAAACTGTCAAACAGTATTGTCTAATGAAGATAGCCAAGGCGGGAAATGTGACCGTTGTGGTGGAGCGGTTGTTCAAGAAGAACGCTGGGTATGGTTCTTGAAGATGAAGGAGTATTCTGAAAAACTGCTTGAAAACATTGACCGCATTCAAATGGCAGAAAACCTTAAAGAAGCACAGAGAAATTGGATTGGAAGAAGTGAAGGCATGCAAGTTGCTTTCGACCTGTTTGAAGACAATGGAAACAAACTTGGACAGATTGAAATCTTCACAACGTGTATTGAAACAATCTACGGAATAACTTTCCTTGTGCTTGCGCCAGAAATTGACCTTGTTGAGAAATATAAGGACAAAATCAAAAATATAGACGAGGTTATGGCCTATCGCAAACAGACATCTCTTAGAAGTGAATTTGACCGCATGAGTGACCTTAAAGAAAAGACTGGTTGCAAACTTGAAGGGCTTTATGTTGTCAACCCTGTAAATAACGCAAAAGTTCCACTCTACCTTGCCGATTTCGTGCTGGCAGGCTATGGCACGGGTTGCGTTATGGCAGTGCCATCTCATGACCAACGCGACTATGAATTTGCAAAGGCTTTCAACATTCCAATCATTCAAGTCATCGAAGGTAACATCTCAAAACAAGCGGTTGAGAAAAAAGAATATCTCGCAAAAAACAGCAAACTTTTGAACAGTGAAGAGTTTTCTGGCATGCCAGTTTTGGATGCTAAAAAAGCCATTTCAGAAAAAGTTATCAAAATGGGCGTTGGCAAAAAGCAAGTCAACTACAAAATGCAAGATTGGTCATTCAATCGTCAAAGATATTGGGGAGAGCCGTTCCCAGTTGTCTTCTGTGAACATTGCGGTGCAGTCGCGCTTGATGAGAAAGATTTGCCACTTGTTCTTCCTGAAACTGATGATTATAGACCAAATGTCAATGGTGACTCGGCGCTTTCAAAGCTTACCGATTGGGTGAACTGCAAATGTCCAAAGTGTGGCGGGAAAGCACGCCGTGAAACTGATATCATGCCTAACTGGGCAGGTTCAAGCTGGTATTGGCTTAGATATATGGACCCACGTAATGATAAAGCGCTTGTTGACTTTGAAAAAGCGAAGTATTGGGGCAGTGTTGACTGCTATACTGGCGGAACTGAACATATAACACGACACGTTCTCTATGCTTTCTTCTGGCAAAACTTCCTTTATGAGATTGGCGCTGTTCCAACTCGTGACCCATTCGTTCGCAAAATGGGCAGTGGACTCATCCTTGATGACCAAGGCAAAAAAATGAGCAAGAGTTCAACAAATGGTGTTTCTCCACTTGAAGTTATTGAAAAATATGGTGTAGATGTTGCAAGAATGCATGTTCACTTCCTCGGCGGTTATGAAGATAACACACCTTGGACTTATGAAGGCATCACCGGCATCACTGCTTTCCTTGATAAAGTTTGGGCTTTGAAAGATATTCTCAAAGGCGATGAAGTTTCAAAAGAACATATCTTTGAACTTAACAGACTTATCAAGAAAATCACAGAAGATTATCAAGATTTCAAACTTAACACAGCAATATCAGCATTTATGATTTTTGTCAAGAAGGTAAGAGAAGACGGCTTTATCACTAAGGAAGAACTTAGACAATTCTTAGTTCTCTTAAATCCACTTGCTCCACACATCACAAGTGAAATCTTTGAGAATGTGTTTGGCAAGAATATTTTGGATGAAAAGTGGCCCGAGTTTGACGAGAAATATTTGGTTGAAGACACAATTTCACTTCCAGTTCAAATAAATGGCAGGTTTGCAAGAACTATCACTGTTTCAAGAACACTTAGCCAAGATGAAATAGTAAATGAAATTGTAACAAATCATTCTGACCTTTGCGCTGACGCAGGCACTCTTAAAAAAGTCATTTATGTGCCAGGCAAGATTGTTAACCTTATAAAATAACTTCGGCGGGGCGCTCGGAAGCAACAATTTTAAGCAATGCTTAAAATTGTTTGTTTGCCTAGAACGGCAAACTGCCACGCATGGCGTGATTGCCATGCGTGGCGCTTCCGAGCGCCTTCTTCGAAGCCTCAATAGGTTTTAAAATTCAAAAAACAAAATCCAATAAATAAAAAATCACGACATTTTTAGTTGTGATTTTTATGTGTGCATTATGCACATATTATCTAAATACTTTATTCAAATTTGAATCATTTTCGGTCAGGTGCATTATGCACATATTATCTAAATACTTTATTTAAATTTAAATCGTTTTCGGTCAGGTGCTTTAAGCACTTATTGTCTATAAGTTTTATTGAAGTTAAAATTGTGATCGGTGTATTGCACCTGCTGAAAATGAAAAAAGTGACTTTAATGGTCACCTTTTATACTTTAAACATTTTTAATATTATCTATTATTCTTTATCAGTATCGTCGTCATCAGAAATTTCTTTGATTTCTTCAACTTCAATTGTTTCTTCTTCGTTTTCAATTGCTTCTTCAGAAATTTCAGCAACTTCTTCATTAATAGCTTCAACTTCGCTTTCAACGACGTCTTCATTTTCTTCAACCATTTCAGAAATGTTATCTTCAACTATGTCTTCTTCAATGTTATTTTCAACATTTTCTTCCACGGCAGTGTAACCAAGAAGAGCTTGTGCTTTTCTTGCTTCTTTTTCGGCTTTCTTTTGAGCTTTTTCTTGTCTTTTTGCTTCTCTTTCTTCTTCAGTGAGTGAGAAGTATCTTGCGTCAAGCGCTTTTGCAACGATGATAATCATGAAAACAATAAGAGCTGAAAGAACGATTGAAATCACAAGATTGAGAATTTCACTGCTTTTGAATCCGTCGATAAAACTGAAAATGCAGAAAAACCAACCAACCATTGCAATGAATGGGAAGAGCAGTGTGAACACCACCAAAGTTATCTTTGAATTGACCTTGTTTGCAAATTTAAAAGCAAAGATAGACACAGCAAGTGAAAATACTGAAAATATAAGTCCGATAATAAGTGAAGCAATTTGAGATGCGCTCATCAAATCAAAATTCATAATTTCCTCCAATTTATAGATGTATTCTAGCACATTTTTATATATTTGTCAATACGCTTTTTTATATTTACCCAAGAATATTTTCATTTTTATTTTGAAAATGACTGTCTTTGGGTTATACTAATGATAGAATATGTCGAAAAGCAAGATTTTATTTATAATTTTTGGTGCAATTGCAGGTATTCTTGCCATAGCGGGTGTGGCTATTGCTTTTTCTGTCAATTATGACGACATAGCGCCTGCCAAAGTTGAAGTTATTGATAATGGTGAAGAGATATTTTTCAAAAGCGACCTCAATGAAAATTATCACGGCTATCGTTTTTCTTTCAAAACTGAAACCAATTCTTTCGTTTATGACAGCCAGAGCAATGTTATATCACTTCAAAGCATCAAAGAAAAATTGGATATCGGAAAAACCTATCAAATTTCAAGTTGCTTTCTAGGCGATAACGAAGGCGGAAACAGCAAGTTTAGTCAAGAAACTTCTTGGCGAAGTTATGACTATCTCGAAAAAATTGAAATTTCCTTTGACAGTTCCAATAATATTATATCTTGGAATGAAGTTCAAAATGCAGATTATTATAAAGTTTATTATAAAGATATAATTTTTAGGCAAGAAGGTATCTCGTCAACACAATTTGATTTGTTTCATTTGCAAGGCGGAGAATATACATTTAAAGTTGTTGCTTGCTCAAATGCAGTCAATCATAAGCCAAGCGAATCAAATGAATTGAATGTCGTTTACAGAAAAAAATTCAAACCTTTTGAAAAGGTCGAATTTGACAGTGAAAATTGCAGTTTGAAAATCACTGCTTTTGAAAAATTAACTGCTATTCGCGTTAGATTGAACAGCAATAATTTTAATATAGAAAACCCAAAGTTTGAAGAAAATGACGGCAAAATCATTTACAATATCAGCATCAAGGCAATTTATAATGGTCAATCGCAAATTGGAGCAAGCCCAGTAAGCCAAGATGAATACAATATTTATAGCGGACTTATAACCTACGCATGATGATAAAAAAATTAAAAACCCTCCACATAAAAAAGAAAAATAATAGACATACTACCAAAAAAGAGGTGATATGTCTATTTTTAATTTACAAACAAAAATTGATGGCATAATGGCGCAATTTCACCAGAGCGGTGATATAGCATCTCGTATGCTTGAAAAAGAGAAGGGGAAACTTGGTTTTGTTTATCTCAAAAGTATGACCGACCAAGAACTTTTTGCAACAGCAATTTATCGCGCTCTTCAAAATTATGACGGAACGATTGACGCTGACAGCCTTCAAAACAAAGTTTTGCAGGGCAATGACATCAAAGAAATCAAAGAAGATGAAATCATTGAAAACATTTCGAAAGGCGGAATTATCATTTTTATCGAAGGCGAAAGCAAGATTTTGTCGGTTGATTTGTTAAAGTATCCAACAAGAACACCTTCTGAGCCACCAACTTCGCCGGTTATTCAAGGTCCGCGTGAAGGATTTGTTGAAGATATAAAAACCAATGTGACACTTTTGCGCAGGCGTATTCATTCCAAAGATTTGGTCTTTAAAACATTGAATGTCGGCAAATATTCCAACACTCAAATTATGGTCAGTTATATAGATGGCATTGCTGACAAAAAAATTGTTGACGAGGTTATCAAAAAACTTAAAAAAATTGATATCGATGGGATTGTCGACTCTTTCTATATTCTCACATTTCTTGAAAAACGACCAGACTCAATTTTTAAACAGGTTGGAAACACCGAAAAACCAGATATCGTTGCTGGAAAAATGCTTGAAGGAAGGGTTGCGATAATTGTTGATAACTCTCCAATCGTGCTGACAGTGCCGTTTGTTCTCCTCGAAGAAATGCAGTCAAGCAATGATTATTACACAAATCATCATTATTCTTCTTTCGTCAGGGTAATAAGACTTTTAGGGCTTTTGGTTGCAATCATGTCACCAGGGCTTTATCTTGCGCTTGAACTTCATCACTATAATATCTTGCCGTTGAACTTTTTGATAACCATTGCAGACACAACGCAAGGTCTTCCTTTCACGCCTTTTATTGAAATTATGTTTATCTTTATTCTCTTCCAAATGTTATATGAGGTAAGTTTGCGCCTGCCAAGTTATTTGGGGCTTGCAACATCTGTTGTCGGAGCGCTTATTCTTGGTGACACAGGCGTTAAAGCGGGGCTTATTTCGCCACCGGGCGTTATTGTTGTTGCACTTGCAAAAATTGCTCTATACACAATTCCTGAGCAGTCTTCACAAATTTCAATCTTGCAGGTGATTTTCATTTTCATCGGTGGCTCACTTGGTCTGGCAGGTTTGGTGACTGGGATTGTCTATTTTGTGACCTATCTCAACGGGCTTGACAGTTTTGACACTCCTTATCTTGCGCCATATAGCCCACGTATCCCAAGCGACCTAAAAGACGGAATATTCAAGCGCCCAGTGACAGAAATGAAGACTCGGCCACGATCGATTAAGAACAAAAACAAAGTGAGGCTAAAATGAACAGGACGATTTCTTTAAGACAAACAGGCATGATTGTTGTCATGATGATTTTGGCAAACAAAATTTTGCTTCTTCCGTCACTTCTTTTTAAAACAGTCAAAACAGATGGTGTTTTTGTGGTTGCGTCACTTTTTCTTATCGACCTTTTGGTGCTTGGTGTGTTTATCAAATTGAAACTTGCCTATCCAAATCAAAAACTTCTTGATGTTTTGAATGCAAACATTGGGAAAATTGCCACAAAAATTATATATACAGTTTTTATGGTCTTTTTTCTATTCAAAGTTTTTTTGACTTATAGCATTGCATTTATGTATCTAAAACAGCAAGTTTATCAAAATGAGTTCACAATCATTGCGATAATTGCTGTTTTGCCAGTTATCAATCATGCAGTGCTTTCAGGCCTTCGAACTTTTTCGCGAACGATTGAACTTTTTTACTATATAGCTATTGGTTTTTTTATGACTTGTCTTATCATTGCACTCGGCTCATTTAAGCAAACCCCATCGTTCTTTGTTGCTCAGCCTGGTGACTTTGGCTTGGCACTTGTTAAGAATGTTTTTTCATTTGGCGATTATCTTTTTCTCTTTCTTGTTATGGACAAAATTGAACTTGAAAAGAAGGACATAAAAAAACTTCTAAAGTTTGTTTTCTTTGGCATTTTTCTTGTTTTAAGTTTGTTTTTTATCTATTATTCAATCTATCAAGTGACATCATTTATGCATAACTATGCCATTGCTGACATTCTCACAATAACTGTTGAGTTCAACGCAATAGGTAGACTAGACATTGTTGCAATGGTGACAATCATGCTTCTGTCACTCTTTCAAATGATGATTTTTCATTATGCATTCAGCGAATGCTTTGTTGGCGTTTTCAACAAACTCAACAAAATCTTCGCTGTTGCTGTTTTTGATGTTTTGTTTCTTTTGATATACTATATTCTTATCGGAAGATATGAAGTCATGGTGATATATGTTGAAACTTGGCTTCCGTATTTTGCAATGGTTGCAGATTATCTTGTGCCAATTGTCTTTTTGGGAATTTCATGCAAAAAAGGTGAAAAAAGCACAAAAAACATTAATAAAGTGGAAGAAGGTGGCTATAAAGGCGACTATGTAACTGAATTTGAAGGTGAAGAGGTCAGCGAAAAAAGTGTTTTGGAAACAATTGAAATTGTTCTCAAACAGCAAAATCAAAAGGAAGAAAAAGAAAATGCTGAAAATGATGAAAGGCAAACTGACAAAAGTGCTACAAATAGAAAAGCGAAAAACTCAGCCAAACTTTCGACTGAAAAATAGGGAGGAAAAATGAACGCAATAAAAAAGTTTATAAAAACACCTATGCTGATTGTGTTTTTGATTATGCTCATTTTTGTCACGCCGTCTGCAGTCGTTTCACCGGGCGAAAATCGAAACCGTGCAGTTGTGACCGCTGTGGGAATTGATAGAAATGGCGAAGACCTTGAAATCTCATTCTTGACATTCATTCCAACTGCCAATCAGTCATATAAAGAAACAAACTCGGTGATTTCTGGCAAAGGTCGCTCTGTTGCAGAGGCTGTCTATGACGCCGAACTCACTCTTGGCAGAACAATCGGTCTTTCGCATGCAAGAACAACTGTGGTGAGCGAAGACATTTTGAATGATGACATCACATCATATATCGATTTTCTGAGCAGAATTTCAGCACTGCCAGAAAACTCAGTTCTCATCAGCACAAACGACACAGCCAAAGAGTTTTTGATAACAGCGCAATCGCTTGCACCAAACATTGGCTTAAAACTTGAACAACTTATTCACTTTAACGCGCAAAACATTTATGTGACCGACACGACAATCGAAAGTTTTTATAATGGCTATTATTCAGATGAAAAGGCTTCTATTATAGGCTATCTTTCTTTAGAAAATCTTCAAAACACTCCAGGGCAAGTGACAACCAGCAAAGATACATCTTCAAGTGGCGGAGGCTCAGGCAGTTCGGGCGGTTCGTCAGGCGGAGAGGGCGGAGGCTCAGGAGGAAACTCAGGTGGCGGAGGCTCTGGTGATAACTCTCAAGGCGGAACAAATGGCTCTGGTGGAGAATCAGGCGAAGGCGGTGGTGACAGTGCTGAAGATAAAGGTCCAAAACAGATTTGGAACAAAGGCGAAACTCTTATTTTAAAGGAAGGGAAGAAAGTTATCAAACTGAGTGAAAAAGAACTTAATGGTCTTAACATAATCAATCAAAAGGCAAGCAATCAAACAATATTTCTTGAAAATGTGACAGATGGCGTTCACAATGGCTCAAACCTCACATATATAATAAGGAATAAACAAGTTCGAACGGCCACCAAGTTTATAAATGGCTATCCGATTTTTAAAGTTAACCTTGATGTTGGGGTTGAACTTATGGAAGTCAACAGCAAAGGAAAAAGCATTGAAATCAACACCGAGTTCAGTGAAATCACGCCAAGAATTGAATCGCTCATTCAAAACAGTATAAGAAAGCAGTTTGCAGATTCAATAAATCTTTTGAGGGAGAATAAAACCGACATACTCGGCATAGCCAAGCAGTTCAAAAATGAAAACTTTGGAGAATTTCAAAAATTTCTTTCAAGACTTGAAGACCCAGAAGATTATCTGAGATATATAACTTTCAAATTTGCTGTTGACGTGCAATCAGACTAAAATAAAAGATAAAAGTGCGAATTTTGCAAAAAGAAAATTTGAAAATTCTTTAAAAAGACCTCTTTATAGTTGTCTTATCTTGAAATTTGTGATAAAATATTTTAAGTTTATATACAGGGAGGAACACTTTGAACGAGAATAAACCTAAATTTAAATTTTCTTATGTCTTCGCACTTCTTTTGATTGTTTTATTTGTCGTTTTGATTTTCACAAACGACGGCTATCATGGTAAACTTTTGAACAATCCAGAAGCGGAAGTTATGCAACTTATTGAAGGCACTCATAAGGCCGACGAAGAAGGAAAGACCGACAAAATGGTTGCCATTCATTATCAAGATGGCAGAGCATATATTCTTATCGAAAATTCAGAATATAAAAATGTCTTTCCAAATTCAGCAGACTATTATTTCAATTATGACGGCTATGACGGACTTATTGAAAGAATAACCGAAATGCTTAAAGACCATCCTGAAATTCAAGTATACAAAATTCCTGCTGGCAGAAATTGGTGGAATATCATTTACCCTCTTCTTTATCTTGGATTTGGCATTTTCATTATTTTTATGATTTTCAAACTTATCGCAGGTTCAAACAAGGGCGCAATGAGTTTTGGAAAGTCACGTGCCAAGGCATACACTTCAAGCAAAATCAGATTCACTGATGTTGCAGGAACTGAAGAGGAAAAGGAAGAACTTGCTGAAATTGTTGAGTTCCTCAAAAATCCTCAAAAGTTCACTCAACTCGGCGCAAGAATTCCAAAAGGTGTTCTTCTTGTTGGCAGACCGGGAACAGGAAAAACTCTTCTTGCGAAAGCAGTTGCGGGTGAGGCAAATGTTCCATTCATTTCAATAAGCGGTTCAGACTTTGTTGAAATGTTTGTGGGCGTTGGTGCATCACGCGTTCGTGACCTTTTTGAACAAGCAAAGAAAAATAAGCCATGCATTGTTTTCATAGACGAAATCGATGCCGTTGGGAGACAGCGCGGTGCTGGACTTGGTGGCGGAAATGATGAACGCGAACAAACTCTTAATCAACTTCTTGTTGAGATGGACGGCTTTGAAAATAACGAAGGCATAATTGTTCTTGCAGCAACAAACAGAAGTGACGTTCTTGACCCTGCGCTTATGCGTCCGGGCAGATTTGACAGACAAATCTATGTCAATGCGCCTGATGTTAAGGGCAGAGAGGCAATACTCAAAGTTCACGCCAGAAACAAACCAATTGATGAAAGCGTTGACTTTGCAACTCTTGCCAAAATCACAGTTGGATTCACTGGTGCTGACATTGAAAATATGCTCAATGAGGCAGCCATTCTTGCAGCAAGGGCAAACAGACCAAACATTATTATGTCTGATATCACTGAAGGCATAAACAAAGTGACAATGGGTCCACAAAAGAAAAGCAGACTTATCACTGAAAAAGACAGAAAAATCACTGCTTATCATGAGTCAGGTCATGCAATACTCGGCAAACTTCTCAAAAACTGCGATGAAGTGCAAGAAGTTTCAATCATTCCAAGAGGTCATGCTGGTGGCTACACAATGACAAGACCAGAAAATGATAATTCATACTATTCATACAATTTCCTTATGGACGATATCGCCATGACAATGGGCGGAAGAATTGCCGAAGAACTTATCTTTAAAGATGTGACTTCTGGCGCGTCTGCTGATATCAATCAAGCAACAAAAATCGCTCACGCAATGGTCTATGACTATGGCATGAGCAAACGCCTTGGATTCATCTCTCTCGGCTCTGACCAACAACTCTTTATTGGAAGAGATTATCAGTCAAAGCGCGATTTTTCAGAAAAACTTGCTTCAGAAGCCGATGACGAAATGAGAGATATTCTTGAATATAACTATAAACGCGCAAAGAAACTTTTGTCTGACAATGTCAATCTCTTGCACGAAATGTCAAATCTTCTTCTTGAAAAAGAAACAATCAATAAAGAAGAAATCGATATGCTTTTGGCAGGAAAAACTGCAGTTGAAGTTGCTTCATTTATGACCGAACGCGAAAAGGCTCAGAAAGAAAAAGAAAGCAAACTGAGAGCAGAGCAAGAACGCAAAGAAAAAATTGCAGTCTATGAAAACAAGGTCAAAGAAGGTCAAAAACTTCTTGCAGAAGGTATCATCACTGAAAGCGAATATCAGTCAATCATGAAAGGCTATAACGAATTCATCAAATCTTTGGAAGATGAAAAATCTGTCAAAGAAAAAACTGAAGAAAAGCAAACAAAACCTAAAACAAAATCATCTGAAAAAGAAATAAAAACAGAACAAAAAAGCGAAGAAACAAACGCTGAAGAAAAACAAGAAGGCAAAAAAATTCGCATCAAAAGACCAGCCAAAACACTCGATAAAGAAGTGAAAAACAAAAAGGAGGATAAATAATGGAAGAAATTAACTCTGTTCAAGATGCTTATCTTGAAAAACAATTAAAAACCAGAAAAATTGCTTTCTCCACAATTCTTGCACTCGTGCTTGCACTTGCAATTGTGATTATCACTCTCGGCTGTGTCAAATTTGATGCAAGACCAGCCTTCGTGACCGAACCTGACCAAGTGACAATCGTGACAGAAAATGGGAAGGAAAGATTTGACTCCAGCATGGAAGAATATCAAACTTTCAACACTCTATACAATGAGATGTTCAATATAAGTTATCTTTCAGCAATCTTCTCTGGTGAGGTTGGTGGTTATCGAATTGTAGAAAATGTTGGAAGTGAAAAACAAATTGTCAATTGGTATACAAATTCAAACGAAACAACTTTTTCACAAGACGTGACTTCTGCGCTTGGCTCAAACTATGTTCAACTCCATTTCAATGAAAAAAAGAAACTCGTCAATTCAAATGGCAGTGATTATGTTTCAGTTAACAACAGAGAGTATCAACTTTCTTACACAGATGTATTCTTTGCAATAAGCGAAGAAAATGCAGTCAAAGATTTCACTTTCCTTTTCGCAATAAATGGAAACAATGGTGACCGCACAACAATAACAAAAATAACACTCAAAGCAAACACCTCAATGCTTTTTGAGGAATTTGCAAAATAAGAATAACACTCACTCTGTTCGTGTTATTCTTGCGTGCCTAAAGAAAACACTCACTCTGTTCGTGTTATTCTTGCGTTCCTAAACAAAAAGTCCACAATTTTGATTGTGGATTTTTTTATTTATGATTTCTGTTAAAAAATAAATAGATTAATGATATTTTGCTTTGTAAAAACCCAATTTTTGAGTATAATAATTATATTCATATAAAAATATCTTGCAAAGCCTAACTTTCCAAATGGAAACGCAAAAAAAGCGTGACATTTCTGTCGGTTTTAGTTGACGTGGGGGGGGATTTTGAGGTATAATAAAATTGTCGAAAAAAGAGAAAAGGAGGTTGAAAAATGAAAAGACATCTAAGATTAATTTCATCTTTGTCATTTATGCTAATCGCCTTGTTAACAGCAGGATTATTGTTGTTTTTTTCTTCACAAGATTTTACATATGAACCTGATAATGATGAATCAGCAATAGCAGCAAGTGAAACATCAGCAACAATCGTGGCGTTCACCAATTCATATAAAAACATAGATTCAAATGGTGAACTATATGGTAATTATTTTGCAATAGGTTTTGAAATTAAAGTTCAATATCATGATAACCCAAATAACATTATAGTCACGGCAAGAAAGTATAGAGGCGATAGTGCTCAAACAGTCAGTGTAACAGGAACATATGGTATAAATATAGGTTTATTGAGTAGAAAAGAAAGACGAGTTTTTGTGGATGTTTCTACTGGCAGTAATTGCAGGGTATCAAATGTTTATCTTGAATATTATCGAGGTGATACCTTTATAGAAACCATTTATGATGGTAGTTTAGGTGGTTTTGGTCAATATGTTTCTTTTAATACTGATTCGAATACTGAAAAAAATACAAAAGTTCAAGTTATTCTTGAGAGTGAAGCTAATTATACATTAAGGTCAACATTAAATTCGTATAGTACTTCATTTTGGCAGTCGTTAAGCGGTTTTGCTGTTGATTGTAGCAGTAATAGCATGAACAATTTTGATATTAACGGTTACACTTTAAATGGATTTTACACGAAAGAGTCAGGCGGAGAGTTGGTGATATATAAGTATTCCAACGGTGAATGGAGATGGCATGATTTTGTTGAACCAGGCACCACATTATATGCACAATACACCGCAAATGAATATGATGTTGCGTTAGACCAATATGGTGGAGGAGCTGGTTCACCTTCAGTTACAGCCACTTATGGACAACCAATGCCAAGCTTTAATCTTCCAAGAAGATATGGTTATATTTTTAATGGATACTACACTGGCATAAATGGAACAGGCACCAAATATTACAATGCCGATGGAACAAGTGCAAGAAATTGGGACATTGCAGAAGATGGAACAAGACTTTATGCTTATTGGACACTGGACAGATTTCCGGTCAATATAGATTTTTATTCAGACGGCGTATTGCAATCCAAAAATGACATTGTTGGACTTTCTTATGATGTTAAAGTTAAAGGCGCGGATAGCGGATTAAGTGAAACAAATGTTTTTGATTTTAACAAAAAAATATTATATTCAACTGAAGTCGAAATCAGCAACATTCGATATAAAAGTTCAGAGGTTATGTTTGCAGGCTATACTCTCTCTGATTCATCATGTGAAACTGACGACAGTAATAACACAAATATAAAATTCAATGTGCCGTTTCGCAGTCTTGTTATTAAATTATATTTCATAACCAACAATAAATTGACAATTGATTATGGCAATGGTAATGTTGTCATGACAGGTGTTTCTGAAAAAACACTTTATGAAATCACCGTTCCAGATTATCCGGGTTATCAATTTGAAAACTGGACTCTTGCAAAAGGCACGAATGACCCATTTGGACCTCATCCAAATTCCGACGGCAGTTATATTATTTATGACGGAAGTAAATTTCTTGAAACTGATAAGTTTTACACAAGTATGGGCGAAGAGTCATTCAATGGCACAAGTGACTACATAAATCTTGGCAGAAATTATATGTTCACAGACAAGTTTATGTTCAGTTGCTGGGCAATGGTCGATGACTGGGCTTCACTTGAAAAACGTTGGGAAGTTGGAATTATTTCTTCAACCGAAAGTGGTGGCTGGAATATTGAAAACGTTGATGGCTTTATTATTATGGCATGTTATGAAAGAAATAACGGTTATAAAAACGCAGTTTCAAATGTGAGATGGTCAAGTCTGAATGCGGGTTGGCATCATTTTGCTTGTTCGTTTGACGGTCAATATGCCAAACTTTTCCTTGACGGTGTGCAAATCGCTCAGTCTGAGAGATTTATAAACGGTATTCATTATAATCCAAACAACTCAATGATAATTGGTGGAGAAGCCGGTCCAGGTTCAACTCCAACCTATTTTTTCAAAGGAAAACTGAAAAACATTATTCTTGTAAATGAATATCTTAACGATGTGCATGTTGACACAGATGCTCAAGGGTTAAAAGCATATATTGTGACAGGAACTGATGAAAATAAGGTAACTGCCAGTTGGATGAACAATTGGGTCGCTGATGTTGTAAATGAAAATAACATTCTCACACCAGATGCAAATGGTGAATATCTCATTTCAACGCCAGAGCAACTTGCAAGACTTTCCTATGAAGTTAATTATCTCAATAACAAATTTGAAGGAAAAACATTAAAATTGACAAAAAATATCAATCTTGACGGAACTGATTGGCTTCCAATAGGAAGAAATATGTCTGGCACAGATGTTTTTAGCGGAACTTTTGATGGTCAAAATTTTACAATTTCAAATGTTCAAACTTATGACTTTTCAGAGAACGTTATGGTTGGAGAATGGAGGGATAGTTTCAAATATGTTGGTATTTTTGGAAATATAAAAAATGCTTTGATTAATAACTTAAATGTCACTGTTAAACATCTTGTTGCGAATGAGCGCTGTGGTGGAGTGGTAGGCATTGCAGAAACATCAACGATTGAAAATTGTATGGTAAGTCCGTCAGAAACCGGTGCAGGAATGATTGAATCTTATTGGGAAGCGGCTGGCATTTGTGGTTATAATCTTGATTCTAAACTTGAAAATTGCATCAATAAATGCAATCTGAAAGGAAGATACACAGGCGGAATTGTTGGAAGAATTTATCAAAATGAAGGCAACACATCAAGCATAACAAAGTGCATTAACTTCGGTGATATTGGCGTTTCAAGTTTAGTTGAAGGAGAGTATTCTGGCGGAATTGTTGCAATAACTGATGGTTGTGAAATATTCAGTTGTGTCAATTATGGAAACTATTCAGCAAATTATCTTCATGCAATTGGTGGAATTGGTGGCTGGCTTAGAGGAAACAATCACATTGCAGCGTGTGCAAATTATGGCAATATAACTGAAAACACTGGAAAGGTTGTTGCAAGTTCGGCACTGGTTGGCAGAAACAGTGGGGTAAGCATGCTTGTTGCAAGTTTTGCACAATCAAAATTGGTTTCAAGTTCAAATTCAAGCAATTTGTTTGTGAGCATGAATTCATCAACATTTGATGTTGACACGTGTTATGCGAAAGTCGATATTGGTTCAATAACTTACAAGCACGTTTATGGCACAGCTGAAAACCTCAACACCTATTTTAGATATAAACAAGGAGTTAATAACGACTTGCCGATTGTGATTGAACTTTTTGAGTATGCTCAACACATTGAAAAGTCAAATGATATACTTTCTGAAGGCTTTGCTGGCTTTGAACATGTAGGCTAAGAAAAGTGTGAGTTAATCGTTGAATAAAAAAGACAATTTAAATTTAAAACAAAAAAACACAGGTTGACCTGTGTTTTTTCTTGTTAAACCATAAGAGGCAAACTCGAAAGAGTTTTGTCTTATTTTTGTTGCAACAGTGTTATCAGTTTTTCTCTAAGTTTATCAATATATTTTTTGTTCACTCGAAGAAGTATCATAACTATGATTGAACAAAGTATAATCGTGAAGAATGTGATAAGCAGTGTTGGGTTGCAAACAGATATTGCGAAGAAGTCAGGGAATGCAATGATTGCAACAGTTATTCCTATGAAAGAAATAAAGATTGTCATAATTTTTATCATGTTTTTAGAAAAACAGAGTGATACAAGGTTTAAAAATCCAGTGTAAGTTAAAACAAGAATTGCGAGAGTGTGATATTCGTTATATATCTCAATGTTGTTTGGTGTGAGTTTTGGATTGTAAAGCGCCATGATGACCAAAACATTGATAAGCATAAGCAGTGCTCTCGGCAGTGCGCGTTTCATAACTTGTGGAATGAAGTTACCTTTGATTCGGCTTGTGTTTGGAATAAATGTCAGAACGAAGGACGGTATTCCAATCACGAAGGCTTCAAGAAGGAACATATTTGAAGGTGAGAATGGATATGACTTTCGCATAATGAGTGTTATAAGTGTCAGAACGATTGCAAAGAAAGTTTTCATAAGAAATAGTGATGAAGAATTTTGCACATTGTTGACAACTTGACGGCCTTCTTTCACGACTGCTGGAAGTGAAGAAAAGTTTGATTCAAGAAGAACAAGTTTTGATATGCTTCTTGCAACTTCGCTTCCATCTGCCATAGCGATAGAACAGTCGGCTTCTTTAAGAGCAAGGGTGTCGTTGACGCCATCTCCTGTCATTGCCACAACATTGCCTTTGTTTTTGAGGGCTTTTATAATCGTGTATTTCTGCTCAGGGGTCACTCTGCCAAAAACGGTGAATTGGTCAGCCATTTGCTCGACTTCCTTGAGTGAAGTGTCTTCAAGTGAAACAAACTTGTCGCTGTTTTCAACGCCCACTCTTTGTGCAATCTTGGAAACTGTTGCAGGGTCGTCACCTGATATGATTTTGATTTCAACATCATTGTCTTTGAACCACTGGATAGTTTCGATTGCGTCCTGTCTTATCGTTTCTTCAAGCACGATGAATGCGATTGCATTTGCAGATGTTCCGCTCATTTTTTTATCGAATACCGAACTTGATTCTGCAAGACACAAAACGCGAAGACCTTTGTTTTGTTGCTCGGAAATAAATTCCTTTTGCTCAGCAGTCAATTTGCAACCAATTCGTGTTGTAGCGCCAAGAAAATAACATTTTCTGTTGCTCAGTTGTGTGATTGAATATTTGCGTTCAGAAGAGAACTCCATGACATTGAGTGGTTTAAGGTCGCTCGTCCTGCCAAACTCTTTTATGAGTGCATTTGAAGTCGCATTGACTGACTTTTGTGCGTCAAGGACGCTTGAAAGAATCTTTTTGATTGTTGCCTTTCTTTGTTTCCCAAATGTTAGAAAGTCAACAACATTCATTGTTCCGTCAGTGATTGTTCCGGTTTTGTCGAGGCATAAAACATTTGTTCGAGCCAGCATTTCGATTGAGTATAAATCTTTGACCAAGGTCTTTTTGCGAGCAAGTTTGACAACGCCAACAGCAAGTGAGATTGTGATAAGCAAAAACATTCCTGCTGGAATCATACTTGTAAGCGCTCCGCTCGTGCTTGCAATGATGTCTTGAATGGTGTGATTTGAAAGAGTGAGTTCTTTGAGGAAGGTGAGTATGCCGATTGGCACAAGTGCAATTCCGATATACTTTATCAGTCTGTTCAAATCTTTAAAAAGGTTTGAAGTTGGCGCTTTGAACTCTTTTGCACGTTCTGCCATTTGATAGATATAGTTATCTTTGCCAATTTTGTCAACACGCGCTTTACATGAGCCTGAAACCAAGAAACTTCCAGAAAGCAGTGGCATGTCTTCGCCACGTTCAATTGCGTTTGACTCGCCGGTGAGAAGACTTTCATTGACTTCCACTTTGCCTTCCAAAATCACGCAGTCAGCAGGAATTTGATTTCCGTTTGCAAGAATGATAATGTCATCGAGTGCAAGTTTTTCTGAAGGAACTTCAATGATTTTGCCGTCACGAATTGTCTTGACAGGTGGCATTGTCACAATGGAAAGTTTTTCAACTGTTATTTTTGCCCTTATTTCCTGAATGATTGCAATTGCTGTGTTGGCAACAATAACGAAAATGAAAATCAAATCGCTGTAAGAGCCGACAACCAAAAGTGCGACCGCAATGATGAGCCAGATAAGGTTAAAAAATGTGCAGATGTTTTTAACAAAAATTGATAGATAGGATTTTGAGTTTTTGATTTTTGCAGTGTTTAAAAGCATTGATGAAGTTCGCTCAGCAATTTGTTCTTCGCTCAGTCCAACATTCAAATCAGGATTATAGCGCTCAATTTGCTTCACTTCTTGTTTTTCATCAATCATTTCTTTCTTTTTCTTTAAAAAGTTTTTCTTTTCTATTTTTTCCTCTTTGACCTTTTTCATATTTCCTACTATTATAGTTTTATATTGATTACAAATAGATTATATCTAAAAAGTGAGATAAAAGTCAAATCTATATTCAATAAAGTTGACATTATTTGTCAAAATGATTATTCTATATCTATCGGAGGAACAATAATGCTTATAAAAATTTCCGACAATCTGAGAAAACTTGCTGACATTTTGCCATGCGACCTTTATGCTGTTGGTGGCTGTGTGAGAAATTCACTTCTTGGGCTTGAACAAGACGATTTTGATTTGTGTGGCGTATTAAAGCCAGAAAAAATTTCTTCAATTTTGGAAGGAACACCTTTTCAAGTGAAGATAAAAAGCAAAAACCTTGGCTATTGCAACATCTTGATTGATGATGAACTTTTTGAATATGTCACTTTCAGACGTGAAAGTTATGCCGAAGGTGGCTCTCACATGCCTGACAAGGTTGAGTTTATTGATGACATCAAAGAGGACGCAAAAAGGCGTGACCTCACTTGCAATGCCATTTATTATGACATCAAAAACGATAAACTTATTGACTTTTATGGCGGACTTAACGATATTAAACATAAATTATTGAGAACGGTTGAAAATCCTGAATATGTGCTTTCAAAGGACGGAGTCAGGATTTTGAGACTTTTTCGTTTTTCTGCCGAACTGGGCTTTAAAATTGAAAAAGAAACTTTTAATGCTGCAATAAGGTATGCCCAAAATCTTCGCGACCTCACAGGCGAACGTGTTTTGACAGAACTTAAACTTATACTGAACAGTCAAAAAAGATATGCTGGTCAAACAAAGTCAAAGTTTATGAATGTGCTCAAAATTTTCAACAAATATTCAATATGGCAATATCTCGGAGTTGATGTCACAAAAATAAAGTTCAATATGGTTAAAAAAGTGGATGACAAAGCATGCGGTTTTCTTATTGATATCGTTGACACAGTTGAACCTATAAGCATTTCATATTATCTCAACCTTGTGCTTGCGAATATAGGAGTTTCTCGCAAAACATCGAACAATGTGATAAACATTTTGTCAGGCTATTATGACGCACTAAATAGTCTTGATAACAAGAACTATTTCTTCAAGTATTTTGACAATTTCCCAAGTATATATCTGCTTCTCATTCACAAGTCAAAGTATCTCGCAATGAAGTATCAATTTTTCTATAAATATATCATCAATCACAAACTTGTTATCAGTTTGAAGGATTTGAAAATAAACGGTGACGACATCGCAAAAGCATATCCAAAAGTCAATCCAAAACGATTTAAGCCAATTCTTGACAGCCTTCTCAGCGACGTTTTTGATTGCAAGATTGAAAACAATAAGGAAGAGCTTATAAAAGCGGTTGACCAAAAACTTAAATATCTATAATGTGCTTTATGCACTTTTTAACAGCAAAAGAATATTTCTTTATATTTAAAATTTTTAGTTTGAAAAACATTTGCAAATTAAATTTGTTTAAGCACAAAAAAAGACCTGTGTTTCAGGTCTTTTTTTAAACAAGTTCATATTCGTCTTCAAAAGTTTTTCCAAATCTTCTCTTGCATTCTTCGCGAATTTTTTGATTTTGAGTGTAGACTCTTCCGCCGATATATGAAATTGAAGAAATGTCAGTATCGTCATGTTTGAAAAAGTGAACGTCGCCACAGATTGTTTCAATGTTGACTTGGTTTGGATTGGCAAATTCGAAAAACACAGAATCGCTCACAAATTTAACTTTGCCAGTGTCACCAGCGCATAAACCGTCCACATTAAGACTTCCAAAAATAACCTTATATTTTTCAAGGTCTGCCATGTTTCCGATTGAAACACTCACTGTTGAAATTTCTTCTGGTTTGCAACGAAATGCTCTTGCGATTAGGTTGCGATTTTTCTCTGAATGGATAAAGTCATAAATGGTTTGCATGCTTTCTTCAATTTCAGTGCCTATGCAATAAGACATATCCACGCTGTAAAAGTCTTTAAGCATATCGATAACTTCGTTTGATGTTAAGCTGTCTTCATTGATTAATTCAGCCCAGTTTTCAATTGTTCTATTCATATTTTTCTTCTCCGTTGACCATATAATACCCCAAACTTGAACAAAAGTCAATACCCAAATTGCGTAAAAATCTAAATTTTAGCGTTTTTCAAGTTGTTTTCAGTTGATTTTGACCGATTTTTCTATGCTTTCAAATGTTTCTTGCTTACATAATTTTATATGTTTTATTCATACTAAATGCAAGAGGAAATCTATGAGCAAAGAAATAAAAGAAAAAAAAGTGAAAAAAAACAAAGACAAAAAGAAAAAAACTTCTCTCTTTTGGCTTATGTCAGTTGCTGTGTTAACAGTGGGATTATTGTTGTTCTGTCAGTTTTTTTATGGCGATAGTTTGACTGAAAGTTCGGTTTTTTATAAAAACACATTCGTCAATGGCGTTGATGTTTCTGGCATGACCAAGTCAGAGGCAAAGTCGGCAGTTGAAGAAAAAATGCTTTCTAACAAAGGTGAAATTTCTTTAACACTCAAAAATGGTGAGGAAAGTTGGCAGATAAATGGCGATGATTTTGAAGTTAAGGGTGATATTGAAAAGGAAATCTCAAACGTCCTTGCTTATGGCAGAAAGGGTAACATCTTTGAAAAGAAAAAAATTGCAAACAAGATAAAAAAAGAGGGGCTTGACGTCAATATTTCCTACACAAATATCTTAGGCGGAGTCAACCAAAAACTTGATGACATAATCGGTCAAGTGGAAAAAGAGGCAGTTGTCGCAAGCATTGTTTTTGACCCAAACGCAGATGAAATGTTCTCTCTTTCAGGTCAAAAAAATGGATATGTTGTTGATAGAGAACTTCTGTCAAAAAAGATTGACGAGGTCTTGCAAGCAGGCTTTCAAGGCGAAGTCGAAATCCCTTTTGTTGAGGTTGTTCCAAATTCTGACATTGAAAGTTTGGTGGAAAAGATTGGTCTTCGTTCAAGTTATGTGACTAATTATTCAACTTCGTCAGCAGACAGAAAAGCCAATGTCAAAAAAGCGCTTTCTTCTTTTAACGGACTGATTGTTGAACCGGGAGAAGAGATTTCTTTCAACAAAACAACTGGTCCAAGAACGGTTGAAACAGGCTATAAAAAAGCAAACATAATTGTTGGCGGTGTTTATGTTTCAGGCGCAGGTGGTGGTGTTTGTCAGGCGTCAACAACACTATACAACGCTCTCCTTCTTGCCGATATGGAAATCTTGGAAGTCAATCATCACTCTCTTCCTGCAAGTTATGTTCCACTCTCTTTTGACGCAATGGTTAGTGAAGGCTATTCAGACCTTGTTTTCAAAAACAATCTCGACAGTGCGATATATATCAAAGCCTACGGAACTGACACAGAAGCACATGTTGAAATTTATGGTTTGCCAATCGAAGATAAGGAAATCAGAACGCGTGCCGAACTTGTCAAAGTGCTTGGTCACGGTGGTGACAAAATCGTCACAGACACAACAGGCGAGTATTCAAACTTTGTGCTTTATAAAGGCGAATATCATCGCCTTAAATATCCACGCGAGGGCTATGAAAGCAAAGGCTATGTTCAATATGTCGTTGACGGCGAGGTTGTTGAAGAAAAACTTGTGCGTCATGACCACTATTCAGCGCAAGGCGGAATAATCGTTGAAGGCAGTGAAACGCTGGGCGAAGGCATGGCACTTCCTGCAAGCAATGTGAAATTTATCCCACCTCAAAAGGTCACAAAAGAGTCAACTGAAAGTGTGCGCAACAAACTTCAACAAACAAATCCAAGCGCTTATAATCCGTGACAGGCAATGTCTGAATCTAGGGGAATCGAGTAAATTGACAAAACATGTTAACGAAAAAATATGCAACTTTAAGAAGTGTCAACGACACACAGGCGATGCCTGACACTAGGGACAGCAACATAAAGTAATAAGGCAAATAAAAAATTCAATCTGAGGCAAACCGTTTGCATCCAACCAGTGCAAACGACTTGCCTTTTTTCGAGTTTTGAATTAAAACGTCAAACTTTGATGTTTTGTTAGGCGCGATAGTAGACTTGTGCTATAATATAACGTATATGGGGGTATTTTGGTGAAGAGATATTTTTCAATTTCTCTAACAGGCTTTATTTTTTCAATTTTGAACGTTGCATCTTTCATTTTGTTGGGAGTGATAACAAAAAACACTGCATATTCTGAAATTTTTTCTTTGACATATCCTTTGCAGTTTGTTGTGCCAATTCTTTTATGTTTTTTTTGTTCTGCGTCATGCATAAGAGCAAACAAGGAAAACAACAAAAATTGCATTGACACTGGAATAATTTTGGGCTTAATCGCAGGTGTTATTATTTTTGGATTTATCGAGATTTTTGTTGATAGATTTATCTTGTTCATGAATATGTCGCCTGAAATTTATCACAATTTCACAATTATGGCGATAGGTCAAATCTTTTTCACTTTTGTGATTTGCATGTTGACAGATAAAATGTATTTTCTTGGTTTTGACAGAAAGGCAAATTTATGTAAACTTGGTTTTATCGTCCTCAATCTCTTAACGATTGTAGTTTCTGCACTTGCAACATCAGAGCAAATTGTTATTGTGCTTGTCAATCTGATTTCACTATTTGTTTATTGTGCCGTTTTGTTTGGCTTAACAATAAAAAAATTCAAGTTTGATTTTAATATACTCACAAATATCAAGTATGAATCAGCCGACATAGTCAGCCAAATTCTTATGCTTATTATATATTTGTTCGGCTTTAGCCGTGCTTTCAGTTTTGGGGCAGAGTATGTTGTGGCAATCAACTTTGTCAACCTTGTCACAGACCCTCAATGGGACGCACTTGGCTCGGTAAGCACTATCGCAAAAATAGACATTTCAAAAAACCAATATAATTTTCGGCGAGCGCTGAAATATTCGTCAATCATAACTGTTTTCTATATGGCAACAAGCCTGATTCTCTTTTTCGCACTTTTTAAGACTTATCAGGTTGCTCTTCTATTGGGATTGATTTTTATTGCTTTTCAGTTTTTTGATATGCTCGTTTTAAGTTTTGTCTATAATAACATAAAGGTTTTTATTCAACTTCAATATTCGCCAACAAAATGCACACTTATCAACCTCCTAAACCATGCCATTAGAACTGTTTTGGCAATTGTAATTTTAAGCCCTTTTAACACAGTTATTGCTCAAATTGTTTGCGGAATTGTAACATTGCCAATTTTGTTAATTTTGCTGTTTAAAAACTTTAAGGTTTCGCACGACGGTTTTCTTGTTGCAAAAAATAATAAAGATAACTTGAAAACAACGGAACCAGAAAATTAATACTTTCGTCAAAAAACTTACTCAAAAATTGCCTATTGAAATTTGTGAGAACATATGGTATAATGAAATTATGGACAGAGAACAAGTTTTAAAAAGCCTTGCAGTGTCAAAGACAGAAAGGCAAACAAGTGAATTCAAAGTTTTCACAATCATGAGAAAACTTCTCAAAATCTCAGATAGGAAAATTGTCGGACGGCATGGACTATTTGGGTTTTCATCACAAACTCACTGAAAGCGGAAAGGTTGTTTCAACTTTGAACACACGCGCAAAAAAAAGACTGAAAAAAAAGATAAAATTTTTGAAGGAAATGAAGGCGAAATACTTTGTTGATGAACACTTTATAAGTGTAAGACTTGAGTCTTTTAAAGCGCATATGGCAGATTCAAATTCATTTCGAATGATAAAAAAGTTAAATTTGGCGTTTAAGGAACAGAAATAAAAAAATATCACATATTGTTGTGGTATTTTTTTGCTTGTGCTCAAACATAATAGATAATATGAGTGAAGTGAAAGCCCTTTCCAAAAAGAAAAAGATTTTGAGAAGTCTTTTGGTTGTGTTTTTGACCCTTGCAATATTGGGTCTTGTTTTTGCACTTCTATATTTCACTGGCTGGTGGGAAAAACTCAATTCTGTCACAAAACTGAAAAATGCAATTCTAGGACTTGGCTTTTGGGGAAGGCTGGTGTTTGTTATTTTGCAGTTTTTGCAGGTGACTTTCATTCCAATTCCTTCGCCAATTTTGATTATTGCAGGCTCAATCATATTTGGACCATTTCAAGCCAGCCTTCTTTCTTTTGGAGGAATTTTGCTTGGCAGTGCAGTTGCCTTTTTTATAGGCAGAGTTTTTGGGCGCAAGGTTGTCACTTTCATGGTTGGCGAAGAGAGCGCAATGAAATGGACAAAAACGCTCAGCCATGGGAAATATTCTTTTGCTGTCATGATGCTCTTGCCCTTTTTTCCTGATGATATTCTTTGCCTCGTTGCAGGGCTGACAAACATGAGTTGGGGATACTTTATGGCGGTGCAGTTCATTGCAAGACCAATTGGAATTTTCACAACTGCCTATTTTTCAAGTGGAGAACTTATTCCTTATCACAGTTGGGGACTGATTGTTTGGGCTGTGATTGCAGTCTTGGCAGTTGCAATCATATATTTAACAACAAAATATAACGACCAAATCGAAAAATATATCAACAAACTTTTGAAAAAACAAAAAAACTAAGGAATTCCTTAGTTTTTATTGTAAGTTGAAACTAAATAAATTTTCTTCGTCTGGAAACTCAATATTTTCTTCATGAAGTTTGCGACCTGTCAGTTTTTTAAACTCTTCAAAAATCATATTTACATTTTGAGCAATTGCTTCTTTTGAAAGTATGTTTACTTTCAAAATTTTAATCGCATCTTCGTCATCAAGTTTGACGATTACAGAGAGTAGGTCATGAATATTTTCTTGCGTTAAGCCCTTTGTTTCACATACAAAATCAATGAATTGATTAATGGAATTTTTTATGTTTGATTTGCAGAGAGTTTTCGTCCAACTTTCATAATCAGATTGAGAAGGAATGAGATTTTTATTTTTAACTGTCTTGTATATCTCTTGGGCTTTGGCGTCATTCTTTTTCATTTCGATAACTTCTGGTTCTTCTTGTTTTGCCAAATATGTAAGTGATTGACCAGTTATATCAAGTATAACCTTTTGTGCAAGTTGCAAATTTTCTTCTCTGCCATTGTCAAGTTCTCTTGATAAATCTCTAAACTTGTTGATTTTTGCATTTTCGATGTAAGTTGAAAGCAGTTTTGTCATATTGTTTTCACTCAGATTTTTAAAATGACTTATGATATCCAAAATCCTCATGCTGTCTTTTGTTTGGCATAAGGTCTTGACAAAAAAGTTAAGTTCTTCTTTCTTTAAATTTCTATTATATCCATAATACCATAGACAGTCTGCGATAACACCGAAACTGCTGTCAGGGAATTCGTTCATAAAGTCACGCAGGTCTTTGATGACTTCCATAGGTGGCATATCTTTATAATTGAGGTTTTCCATAAATTTTCTCCTTGTTCGTTAAGAAGATGATATCACAAAATGTGGCAATTGTCAATAGTCAAAATTCAAATATAAAGTATCATTCCTTTCGTTATCATTTTTGGAGTGATATTATTTTTTATGAGAATATATGTTGGATTAACGTTATATTCTTGGGAAATTGAATCGAGCGTGTCGCCGTCCTTTACATAATAGATGTTGTTTTTGATTGTTTTCATGGTTTTCTCCTTATTAATTTTAATACATTGTATTATTTTTTTTGATTTCTTAATACAAATACTTACGAGGAGTTTGATTTTGCCTCAATGCGCGCGAAGCCACTGTCACACCGTTGGGGGTGACAGTGGCAACCACATGCTCTTAAAAGAGCAAGTGGTTGAACTTTTGCAAGCAAAAATGCTTTTTTGCTTGCAAAAGTTTCTTCGCGCGCGCCAAAAAGGAGATTCAATGAAGTCGTTATTCAAAACAGTGGCTCTTATAACTTTTTTTTCAGTCCTAACTCGAATTGCAGGTTTCTTTTTCAGAATATATCTCTCACGAGTTATTGGAGCCGAGTCACTTGGCATGTATCAAGTTGCATCGTCAATTTTTATGGTGCTTTTGACAGTCGTTTCAAGTGGAATTCCTCTTATCATCTCTCGTATGGGCGCAGGCTTTCGTGCCAAAAATCAATTTAAGAAAGAATCCTCACTCACAGCAACAGCGCTTGTTTTTACGCTTATTATTTCAGTTGTTCTTTGCTTAATTGTTTTTCTTTTCAGAAACTTATTCTCAAAACTTTTCACCGATGAGCGCTGTATGGAAATTTTGATAACTCTTCTTCCGGCAATTGTTTTTTCTGCTGTTTATTCGGTTTTTAGAGGCGCATTGTGGGGACAGGGAAATTATTTCGCACTTTGTGTGAGTGAACTCTTTGAGCAAATTGTCAGAATTTTTGTTTGCGTTCTCATGATAGGTGCAGGGCTATCGGTTATTGAAAATGCACTCTCAGTTGGCTGGTCAATGACAATCGCTTGTGTTGCTTCAATGATATTTGTTATACTTCTGTTTTTTATTTATGGCGGAAAACTTTCAAAGCCTTCGAACAAGATTTTCAGACCTCTTTTAAAACAGTCAACGCCAATAACAAGCATTCGAATTGCCGGCTCATTCATTCAGCCACTTGTTGCACTTATCATTCCAGCAAGAATGATGGCGATAGGATACACAAGTTCGCAGGCGCTCGCTCTTTATGGCGTTGCGGTGGGAATGACACTGCCACTTCTTTTTGTTCCAACAACAGTTATCGGTTCACTTTCAACCGCACTTATTCCAGACGTTTCGACGGCGGTAGCTCAAGGCAATCAAAAGCATATTGAAAATCGCATTCGCTCTTCAATAATTTTTGCGCTTTTCATATCAGCACTTTTTGTTCCTGTTTATATGGGTGTTGGCGAGGTTGCAGGTCAGTTTTTGTATAACAACGCACTCAGCGGTTCACTTCTTGTTGGTGCAAGTTGGATAATGGTGCCTTTGGGCATAACAAATATAACATCCGCTTTGCTTAATTCTTTAGGTTTAGAAGTCAAGTCTTTTGTTAATTATTTGGTCGGCTCGATTATCATGTTTATCGCGATGTGGTTTTTGCCTCAGTTTGTTGGAATAAACGCTCTTGTTTGGAGTATGGGAATTGGATTTGTTATAATTGCAATTTTAAACACAATTATGCTTAAACGAAAAATAAAAATAGATTTGCATTTATTAAAACCAATCTGCCTTTTGACAATTTTGATTGTGCCATGCGCGGCGCTCACAAGTTTTATAACAAGTTTGTGCTCTTATGTTTTTCCTCAGTTTATCACACTTTGCATCGGCGGAATGGTTGGCGTTGTGACTTTCACTTTGCTGTGTGGTGTTTTCAATTTGATTGATATTCGCTCTTTCTTAATTACAACATCAAAACGACTTAGCCTTGACAAAATTTTCATTAAACTTAAATTTAAAAAGAAAACAAAATGATTCTTTAAAACTAAAAAAGTTAAATATTAAAAAAAATTATAAATTTTGTTTTGAATGTTAATAATAGGATTATGTTAACAATCATTATTCGTTCAATCATAATTTATTTAATTGTGCTTTTGGTGTTTAGGCTTATGGGTAAGCGTCAACTTGGTCAAATGCAACCCTTTGAACTTGTTTTGACACTTATTATAGCTGACCTTGCAACCATTCCAATGGCAGAGGTTTCTGTGCCAGTCTTGCATGGGATTATTCCGCTTTTAACACTTGTCGTGCTTCACTTCCTGTTAACACTTTTAACGCGTTGCAGCGCATGGTTTTCAAAAGTGGTCAGCGGAAAGCCGGTGATAATAATCAATCCAAAAGGCATTGACTATAAAGCAATGAAAAACCTCAATCTTTCAATCGATGATATTTTTGGCGCACTCAGAGAATGCGGATATTTTTCAATCGATCAAGTTCAGTATGCAATCATGGAAACAAACGGAAAAGTCAGCATCATGCCCAAAGCCGATTCGGCACCAGCAACAAATGGTGACTTGAAACTTAAAGTTGAAGACAGTTTTTTGCCAATAACTCTCATAAGCGAAGGCAAACTTATGGTTGAAAACCTCAATCTCGCCAAACTTGACCAAAGCCAAGTCGAAAAAATTGTTAAAAACAATGGAGGAAAATCAATCAAAGACGTTCTTCTTTTGACCATTGACCAAATGGGCGCAAGTTATATTCAACTCATGCAAGGCGAAGGCAAAAGTTTTCAGTCAAAAGAGGTGGGCGCATGAAAGTTGTTCACTATATCAATTTTGCAGTCATAGTTCTTTTTCTTATTGCGATTTGCATTGTTGAAGAAGTCATGGTTTCCTCATCTCTTCGAGAAACACAAAAAGATTGTTTTTTGATTGAGGCAAGCGTTGAAAGGCTCGACAGTGTGAAAAATATGGAAGTTGCAATGATGGTTGACAACCTTGAATATGACTGGAAGGAAAATGAGTCAAACATGTGCTATCTTGTCAATCACAAAAGTGTGCAAGAAATAGGGCAGGAAATCGCCAAACTTAAACTCTATATCGCAAGCGATGACGTAGCAAATTTCAAGGTTAGTCTTGAAGTTATAAAATTCTATTGCCACAGTTATCTTCACTTTATGGGCGCAAACATTCATAATGTGCTATAAGGCTGTAACAAAAAACATGGTCCAATCTGACCATGTTTTTTTGAATAAAACTGTTTAAATATTAAAAATGTTTAAAGTATCTAAGATATCGTAAATGTGTTTTTTGAATGAAGATTTTCCACTCTTAAAAAGTGCTTAAAGCACCATAATGTGCCTACCAGACTTTTTCTTTTTTCTTTGTCACAACAATAACGATAATCACTATCACAACAAGAAGTGAAACTCCTCCAACAATCCACCAAATAATTGTTGTTGAAGAAATTTTGTTGCCTGTTTCAACGGTGATAACATTGCTCTTGATAGGCGTTGCTGGTGCTTCGTTTGGAGAAGTGTGAGGTGTCACTTCGCAATAGATTTCCCATGTTCCAGCAATTGTTCTTGAGTCAAAATAGAATGTTGTGCCATTTCTTTTGATTGCGTCGTCCCAAATGTTGTCATCAAAACCTTCAAAATTTTTCAAATCTTCTGGTGTCAAAACATAAGTTTTTCCAGAATTATCTTTTCCAGTGACATACCATTTGATTGTGCTTTGGTCAAGATATTCTATATTTTCATTTGTTAGAAAACAATTGAATGCAGAAATGATTCCTGTTTTTGAAGACTCCTCAGTTGCACTTATGACAGGTGCTCCGCGAAGGGCAGTTGGGTCAAGTCCAATGTAAGCAGTTGATGCAGTTTCATTTTGGCTTTCAATTTTGAATACGATTGAAAATCTGTAAACGCCCCAGCCATAGCATTCATTCAATTGCTCTTTCTCTGACTCTTGATTTTCTGCAACTGCAATTGCTGACCTGATTTGCTCAGTGATGCTCTCTTTGAGAGTTGCAACATTAAGTTCAAGTGTTTCAATGTCGTTGAGGTCTTTCACTTGCTGATTTTGATTATAGTAGTTGATTGATTTTATCTTTGTGTTGTCAGTGAAGTTAGTCATGTCTGACGCATATTCATTAACATAGTCTATGCGAATGTTATAACTGAAATTGCCTTCGTCATCAGGAAGGATTGTTGCAGACTGAAAGTTGAAAGAAAGTTTAAAAGTCTTTGCTTCTTGCCAGTTGTATCTGATTACAGGGCTTCCATTGAAAGCATCCATTGGAGAACCAGTAAGTTCCTTTCCGTTTTCATTCAAAACTTTGGCTGAAATTGTGTTTGTTCCAAGTGCAGACTCTGCATTGGTTGAAAAAACAGGCACAGCAAAAATTGCCGAAATGCCAATTGCGATAAGCGCTACCGCAGAAAAAATTAAACTTGAAAATTTGATAGATTTCATACTTTCTCCTTTAAACTTATTTAACTATCTTAGTTTAGCATAAAAATGTTGAAACTAAAAATAAAATAAGCACAATTTGACAAAATTGATAAGAATATTTTTAAATTTGTCTTGTCCTTTCAAATTGTTGACAAAAAAATAATAAAAATATATAATTTTTACATGGAAAATGATTTAATTGATGTTATGATTGCCAAAAATCAAATCGCAATCGATTTTGACGCTATTGAAACTCAAGAGGAGGAAGAGGAAAGCACCGTTCTCCCCAAAGGTTTGGTGAGTGCTCAAAACTTTGATTGGATTGAAAATGAAGTGCTTTTTGTTGGCGTTAAAACTGCACACATGCTGGGCAGTGTGAATTTGTCTTCAATCGATATTTGTGGAAAGAGCAGTCTTGATTGGCTTATGCTTGCCTCGGCTGGCTGTGAAAGCGTGATAATAAATGACCCAGAAGATGAAATAGTGTCTGCACTCAAAAGTTTGAACACTGACAAAAAATATATTGCAGTGTTTTATGGCGACACTCCGCTTGTTGATAGGTCTGTGTTTTTTGGCATAATGGATTATTTCGCAAAGTCTGGCTTTAACGCAATGAGTTTGCCAAGAGGCTATGTCTTTAAACGCGATTTTCTTTCCTGCATCGAAAGATTTGATTCGCCTTGCCTAAATAAATTTAACGAGCAGGCCTTCACAATTGTTTCTTCAAGCAAAAGCATTAGCGACGTTTCAAAATATCTTTATAACAAAATCAAGGCATATCATATTAAAAATGGCGTTGTCCTTTTCGGAGATGAAACAATCTTCATTGATGGAGATGTTGAAATTGAAAGTGGGGTTATAATTTATCCCAACAATATCATAAAAGGTCAAACTGTCATAGCAAAGGGTGCAATCCTTGAAAGCGGAAATATCATTGACGACAGCATCATTTCTGAAGATGCTTTCATAAGTGATTCCTTTGTTCAAAAAAGCAAAGTTGGCAGAGGTGTCAGCGTGACCAGCGAAAGAGTTGTTAATCAAAGTTTATAAATAAAAAACATAAAAATTTTAAAGAAAAAAATCGGAGAAAAAATGGTTATTGTTGTTGGGCTTGGAAACAAGGGAAAGGAATATGACTGGACTTATCATAATCTTGGTTTTATGGTGGCGGATAAACTTGCCTCTTTTTTTGGCGTGAAATTTGACAAAGAAAAAAACAAAGCCTATGCTTGCGAAAGTTTTTATAACGGTCAAAAGATTGTGATTATAAAACCAACAACTTATATGAATAATAGTGGTGAAGCAGTCATGCTCTATAAGAAAAAAAATAAAGATGCTCGCATTTTGGTCGTTGTCGACGATATCGACTTGCCTGCTGGGAAACTTCGCTATCGCGAAAAGGGAAGCGCAGGAACTCACAACGGTCTTCGCTCAATTGTTTCATATATAGGTGAAGATTTCGAAAGGGTCAAAGTTGGCATAGGCCGTGATGAAAAAGTTGACCTTGCAACGCAGGTTCTTTCAAAAATTAAAGATAGAGAACTTTTTGAGAAAGCAACAGACGAAGCGGTGAAAATGATAGTGGAGAAGTTATGAGTCCGATTGACAAAAGGCTTGAAAGAATAATTTCTTTTAAAAAGATTTCAGGTCTATCTGACGGCGAAAAAGTTATTCTTGGTGGGAATTTTTCTCACGCCGTTTTTTTGTGCCCTGATTTTGTCACAGCAGGGAAATATAAACGCGGGCTTGAAGCACTTGGCAAAAGTTGCCAAATCATCACTTCATCGCGCGAGGGTAAAGATGGTCAAGACAAAAACATTCTGCCGTTTATAAGTTCTGTCACACAGTTTTTGAGCGGACAGTGCAGTGCGCTTATCGTTTTGCCTTGCTCGGCACTTATAAAATTCGATATAGAAAAATTTTTGAATCCTCTAAAACTTTCAAAAGGCAAACAATATAACATTGAAAATCTGACTTCAACGTTTGTGAGTATGGGCTATGAGAGAGTCGACCTTGTTTCTATAGCAGGTCAGTTTGCACTCCGCGGTGACATACTTGACATTTTTCCAACCAATTCAGAGAACCCTGTCAGAATTGAATTTTTTGATGATCTTATTGAAAAAATATCATATTTTGACATTCAAACCATGAAAAATCATGGACAACTTGAATTCTTTTCATTTTTTCCTTGCATTTTGCCTTATGGAGAAGATGACATTTTTTCGCTTGGCGGTTATAGAATAATCGACCAGCCAAAACGCGTTTCTGATGAATTTGAACTTTTGCTTAAAAGTTATCAAACGCTTTCAAACTTTGACGCAGAAGAGTTTAACACTTTTGATGACTATTATTCACGAGCAGACATAATTTTTGATAATAGCGCAATGAATGATGAAGTATGCTATGTCAATCAAACTCTTCCAACAAGAAGTTATTTAACAGACTTCATGGCTCTTAAAAGTGACCTTTTATCCTATCTCAACATGCACTTTGCAGTGGTGCTTTTTGCTGGAAATGAAAAGAATAAAGATCGCATTTTTCAATTTCTGCGTGACAACTCAATCAGATATTATGACTATGAACTCGACGCTTTTGAAACTGGCAAAATTTTTGTTTCATCAGTCAATTTTCCTTATTCTTTCTCTTTCTTGAAAGAGCGAATTGTCGCCATTGGCAGTGACAGCATTTTCAAACAAAATGTCACAAAGTTTTCAAAGGGCAAACATTCGGTTTTCTATTTGCCAAAACTTAACGACTATGTCGTTCACTCTTTTCACGGAATTGGAAAATGTGTTGAAATAAAGCGCATGAAAATTGGCGATTATGAAAAGGACTATTTTGTCATTGAATATAAAGCGGGAGGAACGCTCTATCTTCCAAGTGAAGAGGCAAACACAATTTCAGCCTATATTGGCGGTGAGGAAAATCCAAAACTTTCTTCTCTTGGCGGTGCAGAATTCACAAGGCTCAAAAACAAGGTCAAGTCGAGCCTTAAAGAAATGGCAATTTCTCTTACAGAAGTCTATCGTGAAAGACAAAACAGCCACGGCTTTTCTTTCAAGCGTGATGAATTTTTGGAAAAGCAATTCGCTGACTCTTTTGGCTATCAAGAAACAGATGACCAACTCAAAGCCATTGCTGACATTGATGCCGATATGCAAAGCGATAAAATTATGGACAGGCTTATTTGCGGTGATGTTGGCTATGGCAAAACCGAAGTTGCACTGAGAGCATGTTTTAAGTGCGCCTATAATGGTAAGCAAGTTTGCCTGCTTTGCCCAACAACAATTTTGTCAGAGCAACATTATAAAACCGCTAAAGCAAGACTTGAAAGTTTTGGAATCAATGTCGAAGTTTTGAATCGCTTTAAAACACCATCAGAGGTAAAAAGTATTTTGGAGCGACTTAAAAACGGAAAAATCGACATGATAATTGGCACACATCGCTTGCTTGGAAAAGATGTGGTTTTTCATGACCTCGGTTTGCTTGTGCTTGATGAAGAGCAGAGATTTGGCGTTGAAGATAAAGAAAAAATAAAAAACAGCAAACGTAGTGTTGATGTTTTGTCACTCTCTGCAACTCCAATTCCAAGAACACTCAATATGTCGCTTTCAGGAATACGAGATATTTCAATCATTGAAACTCCGCCGAAAGAACGCTTGCCAATTCAGACTTACGTCGCAGAACAATCTGACGAACTCATCAAAGATGTGCTTTCTCGTGAACTAGCGCGAGGTGGTCAGGCGTTTGTTATATACAATCGCGTTGAAGACATCGAAGAGTTCTCTGCATATATTTCGCGACTTGTGCCAAATTCCAAAGTTGGTTTTGCACACGGTCAAATGAATGAAAAATTGCTTGAAAGGGTGATTGAGCGAATGTTTGATGGTGAATATAATATCATTGTTTCAACAACGCTTATTGAAAACGGAATTGACCTTCCTTCTGCAAACACAATGGTGATAATTGACTCCGACAAACTGGGACTTGGTCAACTTTATCAAATTCGTGGTCGAATAGGCAGAAGTGACAGACTTAGTTATGCTTACCTAACTTATGTGAAAGACAAAATCCTCACGCCTGAGGCATATAAGCGTCTTGAAGCAATCAAAGAGTTCAGTCAACTTGGCAGTGGATTTAAAATTGCAATGCGTGACCTCGAAATTCGTGGTGCAGGCAACATATTTGGCAAAGAGCAACATGGTCATATCGCCAAGGTCGGCTATGATATGTTTGTCAAACTTCTTGACGAGGCAGTTGGTGAAATTCAAGGTAATAAACTTGGAAATGAAGCAAATGTCAAACTTGAAGTGACGCTTGACGCTTTCATAAGTGAAAGTTATATTTCATCCAGCGATGAAAGAATTGTGTTCTACACAAAAATAAGCGAAATAAAAAGTTTGCAAGAGCGAGATGAAGTGCTTTCAAGCCTTGTTGACGCCTTTGGTGCAGTGCCTATTGAAGTGGAAAATCTTTGTCTGCTGGCACTTCTTCGAAATCTTGCGGCAGCGTTTGGCATATTGAAAGTGCAAATCAGCCCAACAAAATGCGCGCTTGTCCTTGAAAAAAGAGAGGATATCCTTGACCCAAGGCTTGCCAAAGTGATGAATCAGTTTGGCGGAAAACTTGCCTTTGACAGTCTTGCAAAACTCACTTTTGACAAAGTTATGCCTGTGCGCGATAAGGTTAAGACCATGGTTTCATTGCTTATTGAGGCAAAAAATCAATAACTTTTGTTTTTATGCCTTAAAATGCTTGAAATTTTTGTCTAGAATGTATTATAATTGACTATAATCGAGAAATGGAGAGAACATGAAAAAAAGATTTACAGGAATTTTATTGTGTATGCTTATGTTTTGCATGTCTATCTTTGCGGGTTGCTCACTCGTGACAAAAGATATGGCAAAGTATTTGGCAACTACTGTTGTTGAAATAAAACTCAAAGAGCCACAAGGCAATGCAAATGACACAATCAAAATAGAGAAGCGCGACTTGATTTCTGCTTACAACACTTATGGTTATTATTATCAGCAGTATGGCTATTCACAGGAAGAGGCTTTGAATATGACTGTTGACCTGCTTATCAGCAGACGTATCACTATTGCAAAAGCAGAGGAGTTTTATCCAGAACTTTCAGTCAAAGAAAAAACATATCTTTGGTCTGAAACTTATGACGCTCTTAACGAAAACTTCAACAGTTATCTTGACAAAGTGCTTGGAATCACTGATTCGGGTTCTTCAAATGATGAAGATGAAGTTAAGTTTGACGGATATGAGAAAAATGCGCTTTTAAAAGAAGTTGAAGGCAAACTTGTGATTGACAAAACAAAGAGTGCATCAAAAAAGATTGATGAATTCAGTTATACAATCGCTCGTGATTTTGACAATGAAACCGATAGAGAACTTATCTATTCAAGTTTTGTGAAGTTTGTCAGTGAGCAAAGAGACAAAAATTATACAGAAGCATTCAATGATTATTTCAAAGCACTTCTCAAAAATGAAGAAGGTCAAAAACTTTCAGAAGACAAAATTTCTGTTTTTGCAAGAGAAATCAAAAGGCTTTATAAGGTTGTCTATGAAAATTATATGATTGAAAAATATCAAGAATATTACACAACTGACGAAAGCAATGAGTCATATATCAGTGCAAAGCAAATTGTTGACCTTTATTCAAGCAAGGTTCGTGCGTCTTACACAAAATATGAAATCGAAGGCGCTGAAACTTATGACACAGACATGACAAAAGGTGCAAATTCAATTTATTATTATAAAGATGAAGGCACAAAGTTCTTTAAAGTTGCACATATTCTTTTCAAATTCAATGACGAGCAAAATGCACGCTATAAGCAAATTGAAAGTGAATATAAATCTGGAAAATACACTAAAGAAGTGAGAGATGCCGAACTTGACAAACTTTATGCTTCAATTGTTCCAATCGCTAGAGAAAAAAATGCTGATGGAATTTATGAAGAAAAAGAAAACAAGGCAAGCTATGAAAAGTCAACCAAAGAACTTCGCGATTATATAGCAAACGAAGTTGCAAAAGAACAAGGCAAATTCAATAAGGCTGACAGATTCAATGAACTTATCTATCAGTATAACGAAGACCCTGGAATGATGAATCCTTCTGATATTTACACCATTGGTGTTGACAGTGAGGGCAATGCAGTTTCTTCATTTGTTCCAGAATTTAACGAGGCAGGCATTGAACTTTATAATAAAGGCAATGGACAGGTTGGCGATATTTCAGGGCTAGTTCGCACAGAAAACGGTCTTCACGTTCTTTTCTATGCTGGCGAGATTGAAAATCTTTACGACGGAATCAATGAGAAATTTTCTCTCTCTGATGAAGCGGTTGTGAAACTTTATAACGAAAGACCAAACATTCTTTTGAATAAAACATATTTTGACTCACTTTATGACGAACTTGTCACTGATAATTATGCGATTTTCGAAAATCTTCAAATGAATGAAATCAAAAAAGCATACACAATCACAGTTTATCCTGATTCATATAAAGATTTGAAAGGCTGATAATCTTAAAAATTTATAAATTTTCATAAAAATACCTTTGCAGTTTGACAAAGGTGTTTTTTTTGGGTATACTATTATCATGAGCAGTCAAGAGAAAGTTCAAAAACAAAGCAAAGGCAAAAAAGTAGATTCGCTTTTGCAAGAGGAAGAGAACAACAAAGTTGCCTCACAAGTTGAGGGCGTTTTTCTTGATGAAAAGGTTGTGGAAGAAGATTTAAGCAATAAAACTTCTTCAAAAAAGAAAAAAAATAGGGCTTCAACTGAAGATAATTTGCAAGTTGAAAACAATATAGTTGAAGAAAAAGTTGAAATTGAAAATGTTAAACCTTCTGAAAATGAGAAATTGAGTGAACAAGAGATAAAAGAAAAGGAAAGAATTGACGAGCAAAAAAGAAAGTTTGACGAGGCTGAACAGAGCGTTGCAAAACAAAACAGCAAGAAAAAGAAACTCTTAAATCTTGGCTTTTTGCTTCTTAATATCGCAATCGTTGCAGGCATTCTTATCTATCAACTCAATGGTCAAAAAATTGAACTTGTGCATGGGCTTAAACTCGATGGCTGGGCAATTCTTCTCTTATTTATATTTTTTGGCTTAACGCTATTTCTTGACACTTTTACAATTTCCTATCTTCTTCGCATTTCAACTGGGAAATGGAAAATGGGGATTTCATATAAGGTTTTTGCAATCGGGAAATATTATGATAATATAACTCCGCTTGCAACTGGTGGACAACCTTTCCAAATTACATATCTGAAAAATCGTGGCGTGCCACTTCACACCGCGCTTTCAGTGCCAATGGCAAAATATCTTTTTCAGCAGATTGCTTGGGTGCTTTTAGGGCTTATCTGTTTGATAATTTCCTCAGTCGATAAGTCTTTCAATACATTCGTGACAATTGCGTCAATTATCGGTTTCCTTCTGAGTTTCGTTATGCTTGCGGTTGTTGTTTTCCTTTGTGTATGCAAAACTGTCGGTCGCAAACTTGTGGTTAAGACTCTCAGACTTTTGTATAAAATGAAGATTGTCAAAAACTACGATAAACAATACACAAAAATAACAAAATATATTGAAGACTTTCAAAGCGTTATGCAACAATATGCAAAGTCGCCAAAAGATTTCTTCATAATGACAATAACTTCAATTGTCAGACTGATTTTCTATTATTCAATTCCGTATTTCATCTATGCAATGATGAAAGGGTTTGACTCGAGTTTGTATGTCAACTTTGTTGTTATGAGTTTGCTTGTTGATATGGCGTCATCATTCTTCCCATTGCCAGGCGGAACTGGAATGAACGAAATTTCTTTCAGTGCGATGTTTGCTTCACTTTTTGACCATACACTTATGACTTTCTGGGCTCTTCTTATCTGGAGATTTTTCTCTTATTATTACAATCTCATTCAAGGCATTGTTTGCATCACTTATGATGTTGCTTATGGAAATCGAAAATTCCGCTGGCTTCAGAAAAAAGAGATGCTCATGGAAGAGAGCAAGGTCTTCAAGCAGGTTCAAATTGATAAATTCAGACAAGAACGCATGAAAAGAAGACGCACATCTCGCAATAAGAAAAAAGCATAGAATAAAAAATATAATTTAAGCCAATAATAAAAAGAGGTTTCTATGAAAAAAGATAAAGCTTTTTATGGTTGGCTTTTTGTTTGCATAAGTCTTGCAATTATGCTTGCCATTTCAATTTATTTGGGTCTAAGCGGTTGGTATTTCAAGGCCGACAATTCTCTTGAAAGTGATTTAGTGCTTGGCGAAACTGTTCAAGTTGACATTGATAAAAATCAGTCAGCTTGCGTTTCTTTCACCTTTGCAGGAAGTTATATTCACGGCGAAGAACTTTCTCAAATTATTGCTGTCAAAAATTTAAGTGACGATTCTGATTTGTTTGTCAGGGCAAAAGTTTCAGTTTTTTCAAAAGTGAGTGATAATTATGATATCTCACTTATGGAAACAATAAATTGGACTTTGCGTGATGACGGATATTATTATTTTGACAGTTTACTGTCATCATCTTCAAAAGCAAACCTTTGCTCTGCAATAGAATTGGGTGAAGATAGCAATTTTAACAGCAAGAAGACCTATATTTTGAATGTCACTTTTGAGTCACTTGACAGCACGCTTGATGTTGAAAAGATTTGGGGTGTTTATCCTGTAACTGAGAAAAATGATTTGACTTAATTTTAAAAATTGGTTACAATGGTTATACAAGGAGTTGGAAATGGAAGGAAGAAGAATCCCGCCACCTCCGCCACCAAGACCATTTGTTCCAAATGGCCAAACTGGCGAAGAGGGCGTGAAAATAACTCAATCGGCACAAAATTTGGGCGCTCAACCATCGCAGACTGTTCCAAGATATAATAACGCGCCAAATCAAAACACCTTTGCTGGAAATCCTCAAACAGTTGAAAATCAGTTTGCTAACAATCAAAATGTTCCAAATTATCAGGTTTCAAATCAGCAAACAGTTCAAAATGTTCAAAATGGTGCACAAAATGTTCAGCAAATGCCGAAAGATAGAACTAAGATTTGGACAATTCTTTCCGCTGTTGCAAGCGCGCTGTGCTTTTGCGCTGGAATAGGCTTTTTGGTGCTTATGCTCATTTAAATTTATATCAATCAACAAAATTCTCTTGAATTTTTAATTTTTGACAATTTAAACTTTGTTTTTTGGTCAACAATCCTTGCATGAAAAGGATTGTTGTTTTTATTGTTGCAGTTGTTGCACTGATTTGTCCGCTGTTTGCAGGCAATGTTTCTTTTAATGAAAAAAATGCTGTCAAAGTTTGCTTTATCTCTCACGAAGAAATTGAAATGCCAGATGAGGTTGAAATTGTCAAGAATGGCAATCAGTTTTATTACACCTTTGCAGGTGAGAAATATGGCCAAATGAAAAGTCTTTTCAAAAAGTTTGACGGTGTCAATTTTTATTATCAAAGCGGAACGAAGGAAGAGGAACTTATAAAAACTCATAACATTTCTTCCTATTATTTTTCTGAGGTTGAAGGTATGAAAATTTTATATGGTTATAAAAACGATTTCTCTGATTTCCGTTTCATTGACGGAAAGAAAATAAATGTCCAAATTGCATGGGCTGAAAATGAAACAATCGTTGGCTTTCCACTTATCATGACTGGATTTTAGTCTGATATCCACTCTTCGACAAAACCTGACAAAAGAGAAATGAAATAATGTATAAAATTTTCTGGCAATGTCAATAAACAGCGTAGGGAGGTAAAAGGTCTATGAACATTCAAGGAAAAAATAAGTTTGTTGATTTTATGAAAAGGTTTGGTGTGTATGTTGGTGTCGCTATGGTTATACTTATCGTTTCGCTCACATTCGGCATCATGGCTCTCACAGGTGGTGGAAACGAGCCAGATGTTCCTGTTGTGACAAAACCGCTTGAATTTTCTTTGCCTATGCAAAACGCAAGCATAATCAAAGATTTCTCTTCAACCGAACTTCAAGAAAACAAAACACTCAATCAATGGGAAGCCCATCTTTCAATCGACTTCTCATCAGAAGAAGGGGCGGTGTTCTCAGTGCTTGACGGAACTGTTGAAAGCGTGACAAAAACCTATCTTCAAGGCAACATCATCACAATCAAACATGCCGAAGGTTTTATCAGTCAATATTCATCTCTTGGCGATGAACTTCTTGTAAGTGCGGGTGACACAGTGACAGCAGGTCAAAAAATTGGAGTTGCTTCAACTTCCGCTTCAGGCGAAACCGACCTCGGCTCACATCTTCATTTCACTCTTTCAAAAGATGGCAAAAAAGTTGACCCTAACAACTATCTCGACCTTCAAAACAAATAAAATCAACATCCTTGCAAAATTTTGGCTCGCAAAATGAGCCATTTTTTTGTTTTTAGTCAAAATTGTTTGATTTATAAGTTTCTGTTGTGATATAATATAAACATTGGAGGAAAAATGAAAACGATAGATAAAGTTAAAAAACTTATTGCTGAACAACTTTGCATCTCAACTGATGAAATTTCTGACACCGCCAACATCTTGGAAGACCTTGGCGCAGATTCACTCGATGTTGTTGAACTTTTGATGACTTTTGAGGATGAATTTGGAGTGTCAATTCCAGATGAAGAAGTTGCACAGCTTAAAACAATTCCAGCAATTGTGAAAATTATCGACGAACATACAAAATAGGTGCATTATGCACTTTTTAAGTGCTTCAAGCACATGCTAAAAAAGTGGTTTTATCTGCCACTTTTTTTGTTTTAAATTCAAAAATTTAAAGTTAATATCTAGAAAAAAGCCAAGGAGAATTCCTTAGCCCATTTGACTTTCGTCATCAATTTTGTTTTCCATTTCAAGAATAGGAGTTGCCTTTTCATATCCGTCTTCACTTGAAAACTCAACTGTCACCACTTGACTTTTTAAACTTTCTGGAATATATCTTTCAAGTTCATCTTCGCACTGCTGTCTAAATTCCTCTGCCAAGCCATAATTGCTGTGTTCTCCTTCTCTATCGAATGGCACTGATTTATTTGGTGCTTCTGGAAGATAGAGAAGCATAAGATTGGTTGATTTTTCCTCACACTCTTTTTTATTGAGCCAAATGAGGTCTTTTCCTTCCTCTGTTACAACATCGGCTTCGCTCGTCATTTCTTCGTATTCTTTTTTCTCACGATTCCAAATTGTTGCTGTGCGACTGACTGGGTGGCAACTGTTGACAAAATTAGATTGTGGTTCGTATTTTACGTAACAAGCTTCAAGCAAACAGCCATCGCAAAAGTTCGAATCGACCCAACTGACACGGCCACCTCTGTAGACACACCCGACTCTACACGACGACGAAGCATTCTCTGGGTCAATTGGAGTTCTTGTGAAAGCCCAGCTTTTGCCCTTAAAATCCTTATCAGAACTTGTCCAAGCACCGTTGTCTATTGCTCTTTGTGAAGGCACAGGTGCAGAATAGGAAGGGATTCTCTCATAAATATACTTTGTATGCTCGTTTGCACTAAGTATTAATGCCTTTCCTCTTACAATTGTGTGTCCATCTCTAACAAAAGTCTGAGTTTTCATAATATTCCCCTTTTTTTATCAATTATAATCGGGGTGGGGATTTTGTCAAGGGGGTTTGGAAAAAAGTTAAGTAAATGTTAAATATATTGCAATATTCTTTTGTTTTCGCAGTATTTTGACATAATGTGAGCAAAAAAAACATAGTTTTATACAGTGGAGGAAAACTATGAATAAGGATTTATCGCAAATTATCTGCTCGATGGCTGGGCATATTTGTCAAACTCATGATACGATAAGACAGACTGCAAAGGTTTATGGGTTGAGCAAAAGCACAGTTCATACTTATGTTTCAGTTAAACTTAAATATATTGATATTGACCTTTATAATCAAACAAAAAAGGTGCTTGATGAGAACTTTTCAGTTAAACATATAAGAGGTGGAGAGGCAACAAGGCGCAAGTATGCCGAAGTTGAAGAAATGCAATAAAAAAGCAGGAAGTGTCCTGCTTTTTCATTTTTGATTTTTTGAAAAAAGTAAATTTGTCATCTTGTCTTCAACAACGCTTTGTGCTCTGTCGCGTCCTGCGCCAAGATACTTTCTTGGGTCGAATTCTTTCTGGTTATTATTTAAAACAGTTCTTGCACCGCTTGTCAAAGCAAGTCTTAAATCTGTGTCAGTGTTTATTTTGACAATGTTATGCTCCTTTATTGCCTCTATTATCAAATCTTTCGGTATCCCAACTGCGTTTTCAATATTTCCGCCATTTGCGTTTATCTCTTCAAGAAGGTCTTGTTCAACAGTTGATGCTCCGTGCAAAACAAGTGGAAAGTTTGGCAAAAGCAATTCAATTTCTGAAAGTATGTCAAATCTCAAAGTTTGTTCGCCTTGATATTTGTATGCGCCATGACTTGTGCCGATGGCGATTGCAAGGGTGTCAACGCCAGTTTTTGTAACAAACTCTTTGGCTTTGTTCGGGTCGGTGAAATGATGGAAATCTGACTTAGTGTTCTCTTCAATGCCTTTAAGTTGACCAAGTTCGCCTTCGACAAGGACGCCATGCTTGTGTGCATAGTTCACAACTTTTCTGGTCAATTTAACATTTTCTTCAAATGGTAAGGCAGAGCAGTCAATCATGACGCTGTCAAAGCCAAGTTCAATAGCCTTTTTGCAAACCTCATAACTTTTGCCGTGGTCAAGATGAAGAAAAATCCCTTTATTCTTTCTTGCCGTGTTTGCAAGAGGCATAAGGAATTCGCCCATATACTGCATAGCGCCCTCGCTGACAGAAATTATGCAAGGCGACGAAAGAGTTTCGCTTGCACTGACAATCGCTTGCAAAACTTCCATATTATTGAAATTAAACGCGCCAAGCGCAAAGCCTTTTTTCAATGCTTTATCAAAATAGAATTTCAAATTTTTCATAAAAACCTTCCTTTGACAAATTGTAACACATTTTTTAAGATAGACAAACATAATATTAGACAAGAGGTGGAAAAATATGAAAAAAATATCAATCAAAAAATCACATTGGAAAAAATTGTCGGTTGCTTTCATGTTTATGATGACGCCAATTATGCTTGTTGGATGCCAAGGCACAGCGTCTATCGAAGACAACATGAGTGAGCAAACGTCAATCTACTTCACAGCAAAGAGTGGCGACCACTCTGCATCTATCAGCGTTGGAACAAGAGAGAATCCATACATTATTGATGGCTACTCACAAAAAAACTGCGATTTTTCGCTGATAAATGTGAAATTTAATTCAAATTTGAGCGACAATATTATTGCTGGCAAGTTGACTGTCAATGACAAAGAGAGCGATGTCACTCTTGATTTTAATCCTATTTCTAGGTCATATATGGTTGACCTTGGCTATCAACTTGATGGCGAGGACAGTGTCAAACTTGTTTATGAAGGAATTGAATTCAACTTTGAAAATGTAACTGGCAATTTTGCCGTATCTGGCGATGATGCGATTGAGATTGCAAAAACTCAACTTTCAAAAGAGATATCATCTTACACAAACGGCAAGACTTTTGAAGGTGAGTGCTATTTGAAAGTTCTTGGTAAGGCAGACAGTTTTGACAAACTTTTCTGGTGTTTCACGATTGAGGGGCGTGACGGCAAGACCTACAACATTCTCATTGCAGTTGATAATGCCAATGATTTTCAGATGACAAAGTAGGTGATTTAATCACCTTTTTTATCTACATACATTTAATTTAGCATATTTTTCATAAAAGCGAATAATTTGATTTTTAAATATTTTGATTTTGTGCTATACTAAAAATATGAAAATACATTCAACAGAAGAAATAAAAGAAAATTGCATAATTGTTGCAATTTCAACCAAGAAAGAAGATGATATTTCACGCAAGATTGATGAAACCACGAGATTGGCAACAACGGCAGGACTTAATGTTGTGAAATGCTTTTATCAAGTGATAAAAGATTTCAATAAGGCGACCGTTCTTGGAAAAGGCAAACTTGAAGAGATTGGTCAGTTTATTGAAGAGTGTGATGAAGTGATTGACGTTGCTATTGTTGACTATGCGCTCAGCGGAAGTCAGATGAAAAATCTCACAAACGCGTGGGGAGTGAAGATTGTTGACAGAGTTGGACTTATCATTGACATTTTCGCCAAAGGCGCTCAGTCGCGTGAGGCACGGCTCCAAGTCAAACTTGCGCAAGATAAATATATTCTGCCACGCCTCAGCGAGATTGCAGGAACGAGCGGTCGTTTTGGCGGAGCAGGTGTTGGCATGCGCGGACCTGGCGAAACCAAAATTGAACTGAACAAGCGTATCCTTGAAAAAGAAATCGAATCACTTAAAAAACAAATTGAAAAAATCAAAGAGCAACGCCTTATTTCAAGACGCGAGCGCAATAAGTCAGGTCTGCCAAAAATTGCAATCGTCGGCTATACTAACGCAGGCAAATCCAGCCTTCTTAACGCGCTAACCAAAGAGAATATCTACGCTGATGACAAGTATTTTGCAACGCTTGACACAACCAGCCGAAAACTATATTTAGGTGAAAACAGATTCGCAATTCTCACCGACACTGTCGGCTTTATCAGTGACCTTCCACACCAACTTGTTGACGCCTTTTCTTCAACTCTTGAAGAGGCAACAGACGCCGATCTCATCTTGCACGTGGTCGATATCTCGCTTGACGAACAAACCGATAGGGGTGTTGAATATGTCACAAACATGAAGGTCACCAACGCGCTTCTCGACAGCCTTGGCGCGACAAAAAATAGGCTGACAGTTTTCAACAAAAGTGATAAACTTTCAAAGCCAGTTCAACTTAAAGAAAACGAAATTCTCATTTCCACCAAAACCAAGCGCGGAATTGACGCACTGCTTGCGAAGATAGCAGACAATTTGTTTAATTGATTTTATTTTGAGTTTTTGTTGTCATTAATAACATCATATTTTTTTAGCGTGTCCATTATCGTTTTCAAATAACTATTTGCAATAACAATTTGCGACCGAACAGAGAACCAAATGTCTTGGTCTGTTTTGTCGCTTTTTTTGTAGTGTGGACATGCAAGGCATTGACTTTTGCCCATTCGGCAGTGTCCACAATCAACTTTTGCGACTCGCTTATTTTTAACAATAGTGTAGTGTTGCAAATAGTTTTCGCAGTCATATTTACTTAAATGTTTTTTCATTTTTTTCTCCTTTTGTGGCTATTATAATTAAAATAAAAATAAAAGTCTTACGGTTTTCAGTAATCCTAGAATTTTTATCAATTTTATTATAAAACATTTTGCGATATGGCCTTGCGAATGGCAAAGTATAATTATAAGCATTTCACAAAAAAAGTAAGAATGGTATTCGGTAATAAGTTGTAAAATAAAAAAGCACATCTAATTTTGATGTGTTTTTTGTGTTTTAAATTTTATTTCTTCTTTTGATTATAGGTTTCGTTGAGTTTTGCAAGAAGGAAGTCAAGGTCGATGTCATGCGTTGCGCAAGCCTGTTCGATTGTTTCCTCACTGCCAAGGTGGCAAAATATGCAAAACATTCCAAAGCCCATAAAAACATCGCCAAGGTCTTTGTCAAGTTCAAGAACGCTGTGAACGGTCATGTCTTTGGTTATAATTTTTTCTTCCATAAATTTCTCCTACATTTATATTTTAAACATTTTTTCAAAAAAATCAATTAAAAGTGTGTAAAAAATTTAAAATTTTGAAAATTTTGTCGTGTTTTGCCGTTTTGAAATATTTTGATTTTTCACCTCATAAATTAAAGCATGAACAGTTTAAAAGATTATATTTCAAAAATTTTGGTTTCGATTTCTGAAGGAAAGGAAATCGGTTATCTGCTTGACTGCGTGCTTGATGAAGGGCTAAAAGAACTTCAGGGCTTTATTGTTGTTGACAGTGAAAGTGAAGAAGAGGTGTTTTTGCCGGTAGGAAAAATTAAGGCTCAAAATGATAAATTCATTTTTGTTGAAGGCGCTTTTGATGTTGAGTTTTTTGGCGGAGAGGAGTCAAACAATCCAATTGGCAAACACGTTTTTGACTGCAATGGAACTGATTTTGGAAAGGTGATTGACTGCCGTTTGCGTGACAATTTTAAACTTGAAAAACTTATCACAGACAGGTGTGAAATTGTGCAAAAAAACATTATGACAAATGGAAAAGATTTTATATTTTTTGGAAATAAAAAAAGAAAGAAAAATCAAAATAAAAAAATATTTGAAAATTATCAAAAAAATTCACAAAAAATTCAAGAAAATATGCCAAAAATAAAAATTCAAGAAAAAATTGAAAAAGAAATAAAACAACCTGAAAAAGTTTTTATTTCAAAAGAAATGCTTCTTGGAAAAATTGCAACTTGTGACATATTTGGCTTTAATAACGAACTTATTGTCAAAAAATTTCAAACAATTGATGAAAATGTGTTAAAAAAAGCAAAAAAACACAATAAACTTAATGTATTGTTCTTTAATTCAAAAATTGGAATATAACAAAAAATAATTTAATTTAAATATTATTAATGAAAAATAAAATTAAAATATTTAAATAAATTTAAAATAATTAAAAATTTGATAAAAAAATAAAATAAAATAGTGCAAAAATAAAAAGTTGATAATGCACAAAAAATTTGTAAAATCATGTGTTTTTGTTTGTATTTTTAGGGTATTTTGTAGTAAAATAAAATTGCGAGGTAAACGTGATTAGAATAATACCTAGAAAAACAAAAGTTAAACTTGAATTTGTCAGGGGCTTTACAGGGCTTGACCTTATCATTGCAATCATTGCAATTGCCGTTCTTGGTGTGCTTATTGCATCCAACTTTCCGGGTGCGATTTGGGTTGCAGTTGTTTGGGCAATTTTTTCAATTTCATTATTTTTCAAAATTGCAGACAGCGAGAGATTTTATGTGACAATATCCTATCTCGCTCGTTTTTCAATGCAGAAAAAGAAATATCTTAAAACGGTCACCAAGGGTAAGCCTAACATCAAAAACATCATTCCATTTGAAAGTATCTATCAAGACAGATGTATTTCATTTGGAGATTACTATGCCGAAGTTTTGGAAGTTCAGCCAATTCTTTTCGGACTTTTAAATGAATACAATCAAAACAACCTCATCGACGTTGGTTTTTCAAACGCACTTAGAAGACTTGAAGAAAATCAAGTTTGTGAAATTGTGAAAATCAATAAGGCGCTTGTTCTTGACAATTATGCTTACATCGAAAATAAAAAATATGACCGCTTGCTCGACATGATGTATGATAAGCAAATGACGCAAGCAGAAGTTGACGCAAGAGCACCTATCTTTGAAGAGCGAGTTTCTTTCATCGAAGATAAAAACAGAAAGAACAAAATTTATAAAGACTTTTTCTATATAGTTGTGCTTGGCAAGGACCTCGAGTCACTTGAAAACACAGTCAGCGGTATGGCAAGTTCGCTTGCGACAGCGCTCAACCCAGTCAACACCAGAAGACTTATGGGGCAGGAACTTGCAGTTTTCCTTCGCGCAAACTATAACCGCGAATTTGACGAACGTGAACTTGAAGGTGTGCCTTTCTCTGAATACATAAATTGGGCAACTCCAAACAAAGTTAAGTTTGGCGCTGCGAAATATAACATCGACGGCAGAGATTACAGAACTTTCGCGATAACCGAATATCCAATTCAGGTTGGAAACGCGTGGGGTGCTTCATTCTTCCTTCTTGACAGAACAAAGGTTGTGATGAAATTTAAAAAAGCGCCCAAGTATGACTCTGAAAAGAAAATCGATAAGGCAATCATGGACATGGAGTCAAGATTGTATAAAACTGGAAAGAGTTCAACTCGTATTGAAATTCAAACACACCTTCAAACTCTTCGTGACCTCTTGGCAGAACTCAAAAACAATAACCAACAACTTTATGATGTTAACACTTTCATAACTTGTGAAGATTCAGCAAGAAAAGATATTAAAGCAATTTTAAAACAGTCTGGTTTCCGCTTCACTGAAATGTTTGCTCGTCAGATTGATGCTTTCGTTTCTTCAAGCGTTTCTATGCGTGACAACATCAATGAGTTCAAGAGGGGAATCCCAACTTACACACTTGCAGGCGTCTTCCCATTTATCTCAAGTGAACTTCAAGATGAAAATGGTTTCTATCTTGGTGACAATGAATATCCTGTTTTTGTTGACTTCTTCAAGCGTGACCTGCGCCGTGTTAACTCCAACATGATGGTCGTTGGAAAATCAGGTTCAGGAAAATCATTCGCAACCAAAACACTGCTTGCCAATCTTTCGGCTGATAACACCAAAATCTTCATTTGTGACCCTGAAAAAGAGTATGACAAACTGACTTACAGTCTTAAAGGAAAAATGATTGACGTTGGTTCTTCACTTCAAGGTATCATCAATCCATTCCACGTTATCCGTGCGCTTGATAAGGATGACGACGAAGGCGATAAGAAATACTTTGAAACAAGCAAGAAAGATGACTCTTTCAATCAGCACCTTCAATTCCTTGAACAATTTTTCAGAACTGTGCTCGAAGGTATTCAAAGTGACGCATTCGAGGTTCTCAACTCGCTTGTGCTTGACCTTTATGACAAGTTCAAGATTGACGAAAACACAGACCTTAGAAAACTTACTCCAAAAGATTATCCAACTTTTGATGACCTCTATTCGCTTTTGACAGCAAGGTTAAAAACTGCAAAAGATGAATTCCTTGTCAACAACCTCAGAATTGTTGAGGCATATATTCGAAAGTTTGCAAAAGGTGGACGAAACAGCAACCTTTGGAATGGACCAACTTCAATTGAGACCAATGAAAACCTTATTTGTTTCAACTTCCAGTCGCTGATTGCAGGAAACAACGCGATGATAACCAACGCGCAAATGCTTCTTGTTTTCAAATATCTTGAAAATGAAATTATCAATAATAAGGACTATAACAAACTTCATCACACAAACAGAAAAATTATTATCTGCGTTGACGAGGCGCACACATTCATTAACCCTCGTTATCCAATTGCCCTCAACTTCATGGCAGCAATGGCAAAACGTATTCGTAAGTATGGTGGAATGCAGATTGTCATCACGCAGAATATCAATGACTTCGTGGGAACGGAAGAAATCAAGCGTCAGTCGACGGCTATCATCAACGCATGTCAATATTCACTTATCTTCTCGCTCTCGCCAAACGACGTGAACGACATTATTGAACTCTACAAAAACTCGGGTGGAATCAATAAGGAAGAGCAGAACTCAATCGTAACAGCCGGTCTTGGTCAAGCGTTCATTATCACATCGCCAACAGCCAGAACAATGGTTCAGATTCACGCGCTTGATTACGTTGAATCAATCTTCAAAGACAAAAACGAATAGGCGTCGATGACGCTTACTAAATGAAGCAGAATTATTAGAGTATTCAAATAAGTGCATAATGCACAAGCGTTTACTATTCGAAGCAAGTTATTTTAATAAAATTAAAAAGTGGCTAATCCAGTGCCTTAGGCACATACTATTCGAAGTTAATTTTGTAGATTAGGATTAATATGTGGCAACGCCACACAAAAAGCGCATAATGCGCAAGGAGAGATTTTGAAAGAAAATATCAAGAAATTCAATTTGTTTATTTGCAGTTTGATGCTTGTGCTTACAGGTCTCTTTTTTGTCGCATGTGGTGGAATTGACTATTCAAAAGTCAACCTCACATGTGACCAAGACCATGTCACACTTATGATTGGCGAAGAGATGACAGTCAATTTCACAATCGAAAATTTGCAGGGTGGAATGAGTGAAAAACTTGATTTTTCTTTGCAAGGTCATTCGGTCACTATTGATGCAAGTGAGCCAAACAACGCAACAACATCTCTTTTAATCAAAGGCGTAGAAGGTGGTCGAACAACAATTGTTGCAACAGCGGAAGGACAAAAATCTTGCCAAGTTGTTGTTGATGTTTTGAAACCAAGCCAATCCTTGTCAAATGGCGAAAATGTCCTTTATCTGACTGAAAGCAAGCCACTTTCGCCAAGTTCAATTGACTTTAAGTTTGATTCTGATGCAGTTTTGAGAAATCTTGCTTTCCATTTCTATGGAATTTCAAACGGCAACACTGTTTTGCTTGAAAATGTTAGAGATGGTGAGGAATACATAAACCAATTTAAAAAAGTCTTTGTTGTCAACGAAAACATAACTGAAAGCGGAGAAACCGTCAAAGTCAGCCACATTGTTTTTGAAGACGAACAAGAGAATTTTTACACGATTAATGCTTTTGAAAAATCAACTGACAGAAAACATTTCTGCCAGTTTGTTGCTTTAACAAAAGATGGTGACAATTACATTTTTAATGACAATCACTTAAAAGTTTTTCCGGGCGATAAATTCACCTTTGTTGCGCGCTATCTCGATGACCCAGAGTCACAAATTTATGTGCAACGTGATTTTTATGTTTACACAAATCTTGATGAAAGTTCAATCGATTTCAACTTGAAATATCTTCCAAAACAAGAGGGAGGGCTTGAACAAACTTGTGACGACCAAGAAAAAATTGTTCTTATTCCAAATCGTGAAAACAGCGAGGAAAGCCTTTCTTTAATTGATTTTGGTCATGTTCAAGCAAGCTTTTCTATTTCAGCATCGGATATGACGCAAAATCTTATCAAAATTGAAGCCAACTTCAAGGATGGCTATGTTGCAAACAAAGTGATTGGAAAGCCTGTGTTCAATGGTGACAAATTGACATTTCCAATTGAAATCACAAGTGCGACCACACGAAGTGTGAACACAACCTTGGTTGTCAGATTTTTCTATGAAGACCTCAAAAATGTGACTGATAATGGTGTTAGTTTTGAAGTGGAAGTTCCTGTTCAAATCATTTATCAGCCAGAAGAAATTATTATTAACGATGGCAACTTTGATTCTAATAATCCTTTGGTTTTTTATAACACTTATTATGATGACCAATCAGGTTGGGAGAAGTTCAATTTCTCACTTAATCCAATTGATGCAAAATATGATGAATTTGTTTTGAACTTTAATGTTAAAGAAGTCAATATAAGATATAACGGCAGAATTTATAGCGAAGAAAATTGTGAAAAAGACTCAAGAAATTATGCAAAATTGAAAATCACCGACCTCTCTTTGCCAGTTGAGATAAGAGGGCTTCGTCAAGGCGGAATGGTCACTGGCAATGGCGTTCTCAGTTCAGTTGGTGTCACTGTCAATTTCAATATTGGCGGAATGGAAGAAAGCAGAACAAGAAGCATAAGTTACATTGTCAAATCTGGTGCTGACCACATCGAATATCAAAGCGAACATATCAATGAAACAGACATTTTGTATATGTCAATCTCTGACACGAGCGAAAAAATCTTTGATGCAATGGTTGCAAAAAGTTTCAATGGTGACAGCCAAAGCATTGACGCCGAATTCACATCTTTTGAAATAAGACATGAAAGCGGAGATGATGTTGTTGAAATTTTGACCAAATCAAAAATATCTGACCAAGGTTCAAATGTTCAAAACAGACTCCAAATTGGTCTTAAAAGCAAGACGCTTGGCTATGGCGTTTATCGTGTAACACTCGACAATGGCGTTCATCAAGTTTTTAGAGTTCAAGTTATTGAAGAACTTGATTCACTCAAAATTGTTAATTCAGAAGGCTCAAACTCTGTCAAACTTTGTGAACAAATTGTTGAAAACAAGACAAATAACAACGATGAAACAAAAAGAAGCTTCACAAACAACGTTTATATCTTGCACAAAAACAGCAGTGAAATTAAGTTTGAAATTTTTGCAAATAACAACCAACTTTCAAAGGCAATTTCGCAGGCAATCATAAAAAACATTTCAGCAAATGGCTTTTCAGCAACGCTTGATTATGATGACTATATAACTCTCAACATTAATGCGTTTGGTGACGGAAGTGGACAGATTGAACTTATGTTCAACTCTTTCAAAGTTGCTGACAACTTCAAACAAATAATATGTGAAAACACATACACTATGGACATCGTGTCTTACAGTTTTATGGATTCACTCGTCATTCAAGATGAAAATGGTGACAATGCAAACTATATTCAACTTTATGCAAACGCGCCAAGAGGCGATAGCAAAACTTTGAAGGTGAAAGATTCAACAGGTTACATGTTTTATGACCATGAAGCAGGATGCTATAGTGCCAGTGCATTTAATGAAAAATTTATCTATTGGCAGTCAAGCAGTTTTGAAGGAATTATAACATATAATTCAGGCGAAGTCTATTTTGGCGGTGATGACCCTGTGGCACGTTTTGACCCAAAAACAATGACAATCACTCCAATGAGAAAGGGCGTTTTTGAACTTTATGCCATGGTTGACCAGTATGCACAAAATCAACCAAAAATCTTTTCAATCAAAGTTGAGATTGAGGAGTATATACGCGTGGAATCAATTTCAGCACAAGACACAATCAAAGATATTGATTTCTCTTTGAGAAGTGCTGACAGAGTGAAAGAAGTTATCGTTCAAGTCACTCCAAACGGCGCAAATAATAAAAATATAAAAGCTATTTACACTCCAAAAGATAATGTCAACATCTTTGGCGAAGATGGCATTTCAGTTAAGGCAATTGATGAACAAAATGGGGTATTCATGGTAAGCCTTGATGCATCAAAATTCAAATTGCCTGAAAACAATCAAAATCAATCGGAAAATAATGGCGAAACTGGTGATGGAAATAAAGGCTCTGATAGTGAAAATTTAAACAGAGTTTCACTTGGCGGAAGTCTTATGATAGCGCCAGTTGACTGGCTTAATGATAACGATATTCTTATCTATGATGGCGGAACAGTCAATATTGATATAAATTTCCAAACAGGCGATGAAAAAAATCCTTACATTCTCAGAACTGCGAATGACGTGATTGCAATAAAGGAAGACCTTTCAGCCTACTATTCTCTTGCAACAACAATTGACATCTCAAACAAACAAGACGAGTTACCACTTGGCGTTTTCTCAGGCCACCTTACTGGAATAACCGAGGACGCAAAAATCACAGGCATAAATGTGAGAAAAGGTTCAGCTGGCAAGTATAACGAACATGATGTAACCGATTATGGTCTGTTCTCTCAAATTGCAAAGGGTGCAGTTATTAAAGATGTTGCCTTTGCTGGTAAATTTGATATCGATAATGAAAATGATAATAAAACCGGCAGAAGAATGGGTATTGTGGCTGGCTTAAACAGCGGGACACTTGAAAATATAGGCGTTGAACTGACAGACGACAGCACAATAAAACCAAAAGATATAAGTAATGGCGACGGACTTAGACTTGGCGGTGTTGTTGGTGGAAATGAAGGAACAATTGTTCAAGGACATTTGCCAGAAAATCAAAATAATGAAGAGAACGCTAGAGAAACTCAGGACGAAAACAAGTCATCTATAAAACCAAAAATAACTTTCTATTCAGGTAAATATAAGATTAAAATTGATGCTTCTGTCTTGGAAGAGGTTAAGGATGAAAACCTTATTAAAGTTCGCGTTGGTGGGCTTGTTGGAAGAAACCAAGGCGACATTATCAAAACAAGCGAAAATGACGGACTTGGTTATGCAAACTATATGGCATACACCAACATTGAAGTTATAAATCAGGAATCAGAATCGATAAATATCGGTGATGACATCGGTGGTCTTGTCGGCGTGAGTGAAAATGGCAGTATTTATAGTGAAAATGAAACACACCCAATCATTGTTGGCGGACGTCTTAGTGGAAATTATGCCGTTGGCGGAATTGCAGGAAAAATTGCTGTAAAAGAAAATGATCAATTTAAAAACATAACATCTCGAACATTTGTTAAAGGCAGTTACTATGTTGGTGGAATTTCTGCAAAAGTCAATAATCAAATTGGAGTTGATGCCGTTAACTTTACTCTTCAAGCAGTTGATGCTGGTGGACAAGGTTTTGATGCTTCGATGATTGTGAAAAATGTGATAGAAAAAACAGAAAGCACAACAAAAGCTTCAACAGAAACTGAAACAAAACCTTCAATACAAGAAATTGCATTTGGAGAGGGTTTTAGTTCAGTTACAAGCGAAATAAAGGCTTTGTCTTATGTGAAAGAAGTTGCGAACGATATTTCAGGCACTGAAACTCAGAACTTGAGAAAATATTTCGGTGACTATATCGAGATAAAGCAATCTGCTAATGACTCAAATGCAGTAAGTATTGACGGCTATTATGTTGCAACTCAAGTTTCATTTAATAAAGATAATGATTCAATCAATGTTTCTGCAAATAAACAAAATGGATTCGGGGAATTTACCAATAATAAAAACAACCTTTTCTATATGTTCTATTTTGGAGCGAACTCACTCAATATCAATGACAACAATGACACTTTCAGCAAAGTTCAAGAAACTTTAAATAAAGAATATAACACACAAAAATCTGATGATAAATTGTATCCAATAACTTCGGCGAATAATGAAATTGTTTTCTCAACAAATTCAAACATTCTTTCAATTGACCATAGCGGAACAATCTCAGTGACTGGCACAGGTGTGGCAACAATTGAATGCTCAAGCATTTTGAATTCATCTCAATCAATGACAATCAAGATTTATGTGACTAACTATTTCAACCATTCAAAAGATATTTCGATTGTTTATCCAAGCATGTCGCAAACTTCACTTCCGCTTGTTGACGGCAGTGTGGCAAATGTCAAAGGTGACAATGTTGTAAGACAGTATGTCAGACCAAACTATGAACTGAAAGATAAAAATGAAAAAATTGTTTCAACTCAATTTGGAAATATGCTTGTCGACAACGTGTCAATCAGCCTTGTTCCAAACACAGCAATCTCTGCTGAAATGGAGTATGATAATATTGATTTTGATATTTCATGTTCTGGTCAGACAATAACATTGAAAAGAAAATCTTCTTTGCATGAAAACAAAAATTTTCCTGTTACAGTCAAACCTTTCATTAAAGTTGATGGTGATGTTAGTTATGTTAACAAAGAATTTACTTACAATGTTGACTATAAAAAAGGCGCGATTTCAATAAAAACTGTCAATTATGAACAGGCGTCAATAACAACAGGGCAAACACTTAATGATGTGATTTTAATAAATTCAACAGCCAAAGAAGACTGTGTGAATTTCAAAATCTATGACAGCCGTGGTAGAGATGTTCTTAGCGAAGAAATTTCTAACGTAAAAAACAAAAACCGACTTTTCTCAGCAAGTATTCTCGACTCCAAAGGCAATTCGGTTATGAATGCTTCAACTTCTGATTTGCCAGACACTGCTTCAGGTGACTTTAACTTCGCTGAGCAAAAATTTTCATTGTCTGTGTATGTTGACACAACTTCAGACGCTTATCAAAACCGCTTTGAAAGAGATATATATGGCACTTATTATATGGAAATAACTGCCGGCTCAGACAGTTCAGTAACAACAGTTGTTGAACTTCGCTATATCAATATTCCACTTAATAATGTTGTTATAGATAACTATAATTCAAGACCAAAAGCCAATGAGTCATTGACTTCAACTTCAAATGTTTCCTATCCGGGAAGGGAGGGCGTTCTTGCACTCACACTTTCACCTGACACGGCTGACTTTGATTATATTCTGATTGAAAATGATTTGTCAAATGACCAAGAAGGCAATGGAAGAGCCAATATCGGTCTTTTGACCAAAAATACTCAAGGCGAACCATTTAATAACAGCCAGATTTCAGGTTCGGTGACTGAACGCGGAATCAAACTCACTTTCAATGAAATTTTGCAAGCTTATTCAGGTAAGGATGTAGAAAAATATCACGGAGTTATTTATCTTCGATATGTCATCTCATCTCTTGGTGTGAAAGAGGGTGGAAACTGCGTTTTCAGAATTACTGCAGTGAAAGAAAACTCTTTCACAAAGACATATCTGAAAAAAGTTGACCTTGTTATTCAAAATCATGTTTATCTTTCACTTGAAGGCAAAACTTCAACAAGCCAAGACATTTCAAAACCTGTTTTTGAAGTGGCAAGAGGTTTGAAGTATCGTATAAATATCGATAAGTATGGCTTCACTGATGACGAAATCGAAATAACCACTGAAGTTGGTGACCCAGTTGCAATCGTGAAAGAAAATGGACAGTATTTTGTTCAAGTGCTTTCAAATATAAGTTATAATGGTGCAACATTCAAAGATGTCAAAGTGAAAGTTCAGGGCAAGAGTGAAGACGGAACTCGTGTATATGAGTCAGAGATGACTTTGACAATCAGAGAATACAACATTCTTTATAACAATCTAACTGACAAGAACTCTGATATAATTCGTGGCATGAACAATGGAAGAATCAATTTGAATATTGGAAATCCTTTCAATTTAAGAGTTGACTTTGAGTCTTTCATTGAGTTTGACTCAACTGACCCAACTGTTGTTGGTTTGGTGCAAGAGTTTATCGAAAGTTTGCAAAACAGCGCAACATGGATGGTCTACACAAATCTTAACGGCTCTGTTTCATCAGGAGAATCGTTGAAAGACAATTTTGAAAATGCAAGAGATATATTTGATTTCTCAAGAACCAATAATGCATGGCCAAAATTGGAAACAAATTATTTCACTTCCGACGGACTTAGATTCACTCCAATCATGACTCACACTTTTGCTCAAAGATTTTATGCATTCACATTCAAAGTTAATTTCAAAAATGTTGGTGGTGGAAAGTTTGAAGGCGTTGCTTTCAGTCAAAACGCGAATGACAGCCAACCTATTGAAACCACTTTCACGTTTGATGTGACAACTTCAAGTTCACTTGAACATCCAATTCCAATCTATGAACAAGATGAACTTATGAACATGACCGAAGGCTCTCACTATATCTTAATGAAAGATATTGAACTTAATCCTGAAACCTTCCAACCAATAAATGCCAACTTCAAGTCTTTCGACGGAAATGGCTACACAATTTCATTTGTTGGAAAGGATGGCAATAATATCTATTATGATTTTGGCAATGAGTCAAACATTGGACTGTTCTCAACGATAGATTCTGGAACAGTTGTCAAAAACCTTAACGTCAAGATTGGCGGTGGAGTTGATGACACATCAGACAATATCAATGACAGAAAACTTATGATGTTCAAAACAAGTTCGACTGCATTTAACGCCGGCGTTATCGCAGGTCAGAACAACGGAATCATCACAAACTGCTATGTTTATAGCGAAGAAGATGCTGGAAAGTTCACCTATCTGACAGTGAGTGCAGGTGGCGCAAACTCAAACGGCTATATTGCCGGAATTGCTGGAACAAACGGCGGTTTTATCACCAATTCGCGTTCATCGCTTTACGCTATGAGTGCATATTATAACCTCTCTGGTTTTGTCGGCATAAACAATGGCAAGATTGCAAGTTCTTATTTCAAAGAAGGCGTTCTTGTCGGCAGTTCAACTGACAGAAACGTTGCTGGTTTTGTTATCAACAATGGCTCAAGCGGTCAAATTATAACTTCTTATGTTTCTGGCGAAAAAGAAAGTTCTCATCTTCTCGTTAAAGATAGAAATGAGAAAAATCCAAAACATTTCATTCGCTCTTCAACAAATGAAGGTGGGTTTGCATTCACAAACCAAGGCTTGATTGAAAACTGTTATTCAAATATAAGAATTCTCGGCTCATCACAGCGCGCAGGTTTCGTGTTCAGAAATGAAGGTCAGGTGAAAAAATCATTCTCGCTTTCAATCCTCGAAAACAACAGCACTTCATCTGCCGGATTTGCTATGGACTTTAGTGACGGCGCCATTGGGACCTTTGAAGACTGCTATTATATCGAAGATGAAGAAAATGCAGTTGATGTGAATGGCAACCAAACTAATGTGAAATATTATTATAACACCCATATCAAACCAATAAGTTTTGAAGGTGTAACTCCGCTCACAATTGATGGTTTCTCAGATTATAAAACTTATTTTTCAAATTATATTTATTCAGACGCGAAAAATGCAGGCGGAGTTTGGGTTGTTGCCGATGGTAAACTTGATTCAGCGGGATTATTTGGAAACACTATTGCAACAGGCGGACTTGAACTTGTTTCTGCAAACATCATTGCGCACAGCAGACAATCGCTTTTATCACGTGAGGAAGATTCTTCATCTGGCGATGTTGTTTACACATATAAACACGAGTCAAATGGCGCAGGCGAAATAAAGAACCCTTACATTATTTTCGATGCCAATTCTTTTGAACATTATTTGGCTTCAGACACCACTAAAGTTGTCGATGAAAACGTAAGACTTGTTGCTGATATCGATTATCAAGAATTTGAAACAAACTCAAAAACGTATCGAACAATTTTCAATGGCGTTCTCGAAGGCAACGGCATGGAGATACGAAACATAAGGCTCATCTCAACTGAACGTCTAACTTCGGCAGGCTTATTCAGTCAGATTGGTCAAAATGCAACAGCAAGCGGTCAAACTGTTATGAACCTTACTCTCAGTCCAAAAACAGTTTCATTTGCCTCAACAACTTCTGTTGGTGCACTTGCAGGACTTGTTTCAAACGGAAAGATTTATAATGTTTCAATCACTTCTTCAGGCAATGATTTGACTGTGATTGGCAATAACTTTGTCGGCGGACTGTTTGGAAGAACGCACGGCGTCAACAATATGAAGAATATCTCTTCAACTGTTTCAGTCACTGCAAACTTCAAACCTGAGTTTGACTTCCAGTATCGCGAAGGCTATGGCAACGAAACGAGCGCTTCCTATGCAGGCAGTCTTATCGGCTTTGCAGGCGAGAACACAACAATCGTCAAAGCGTATGCAAGTGAGATTGGCACAATTCTCGGTGACCGAGCAGGATATATGTTCGGAGGAATAGGCTCTGAATCAAACATTTCATATGTTTACGCAGACATAAACCCAGAAGCCAAAATTCGTGCAAACCACTATGGCGGAATGGTTGCCGGCGAAACGCAAGGAACACTTTCAGAAGTTGATGTTTATGGAAATGAAAGTGAAGTTTCAATCTTCGCAGTTGAACCAGGATTTGTTCCAGTCGCAGTCGGCGGAATTGCAGGAAGGATAAACGGCGGAAAACTTTCAAACATAATCATGAGTCAATCTTTCATTGTTGGAAGTTATCAAACTTCATCATCTAGTGTGAGCGTTAACTATGTTGGCGGTCTTGTTGGCTATTCGCGCGTTTCCGATGTTCGCATCGAAAATTCAATCATGTCAGCAAACATTTCAACAAGCGGAAGTGTTCTTGGCGGAGCAGTTGGTCTTTCTGACCAAAGTGTCAACCTTGACAGAATCGGGGTTAAACAAGGAAGTCTTTCTCTTGCAGGACAATCTGTGAATGTTAGTGTTGGCGGACTTGTCGGAAGTTTGATTGATAGCGGAAAAGTTAACATTTCAAACAGTTATTGCGATTCAAGCATTTCAGTTGACATCTTCGCTCATCGTGTTGATATGACAGCAAATGTCAGCGGTCTTGTCGCTTACAATGCAGTGAATGCCGTTATGCAAAATTGCTATTCAACTTCCTCTATCAATGTGATTATGCGTGATATATCTGCAATTGGAGTGACTAAAAAAGGTGAAAAGCAAGAAAAAGCACTTTTGAATACTAATGAATCAGTGTTTACAAATTGTAAAGTAACTGACAGTTTGTTTGCAAACAATAACAATATGAATTTAATTATTTATAATTATGGAAAGCCACAAAGCGAGGCTTCTGAAAATCCACCAGTGTCAGCATATAAACCTTCACTTGCTGGACTCAAAGACCACGTATTGATCGGGGGAGAGAATTCAGAGATTAAAGGTGTGAATGTATATCATTCAACAACAACTGTTAAAGAAGACGTTAAAAACTATATCATAGAGAACGAAAAACTGACTCACACCTATATCGAAACAACTGGAACAGGCGATGATAAGAAAGAAGAAACCAAGAAAAAAATCAAAGATAGTATTGAATTTTTGGATAAGCGCTTTGTTCTGTATGAAAAAGGTGACATTGTCGCAGTAGTGACTGGAGAAAAAGATACAACAACCGGTAAGCCAATTGTCAAACTTCAAACTCTTGGCGACGAATACATTGGCAAATATATCGAATGCACAAATCAAAAAGTTGTTTGGCATGACGATGGCGCAAACAAAAATGAATATTTGGAAATGACAGTTTCAAACCTCAACAGCATTTTGGTTGGAAATCCATTCCCTGAGCGAACTGGTTGCTATCTATTCTTTGAAACAAATCTGTTTTGGCAACATAAATAAGTTCATTTTGTTTTAAAAAAGTTAGATAAAAAATGCTCATTCAAAGCGTAAGTTTTGTTTGAGCATTTTTGTTTTATTGTCGCAAAATCTTCAAGTTTTTGAGATGGCAACAATTTTCAACAAAAAATAACAATATTTGATTATATAAAAGCGATTAAAGTTATAAAAAAATGATTAAAATCTTAAATTTTGGAAATTATTTTTGAAAAAGTGTTGACAAATGTATGGGTAAATGCTATAATATCGTTAACTATTATAGCGCATTGTGGGAAAGAATTTTGTTTTTTAACTTAATATAGGGGGATTTTGTGCCAATTTTATTGACACAAAGTCCTTTTTTTGTCTTGACGACAGCGCTTAAAACAAGGAGATGCATATGACTGTTAATGTTCGAAAAATCAAAAATGGCAAAGCAGAAAGATATTCTTTTGGAAGATGTGAAGATTTGGTGAATATGCCACAACTTTTGGAAATCCAAAAGTCTTCTTACAAAAACTTCTTGGAAAATGGAATCAAGAGTGTTCTTGATGAATTTTTCCCACTTTCAGATTTCAGTTACAAAGCAAAACTTTATATTACAGAAATTTTGCCTTTCACTGAACCAAAATATTCAATCAAAGAGTGCAAGCGCCGTGGGGCAACTTATTCTTCTCCACTCAAAGTGAAAGCACGCTTTGTTGTTGAAGAAACTGGTCAAGCAGTTGAGCAAGAAGTTTTCCTTGGTGATGTTCCAATGATGACAGAGCAAGGTTCTTTTATCATTAACGGTATCGAAAGGGTTGTTATAAATCAAATCGTTCGTGCACCAAGTGTTTATCTTCTTCGTGACAAAGAAAACAATGCAACGCTCAGAGCGCAAATTATTCCAGTTCACGGAAATTGGATTGAAATTGAACAAGGCGCAAATGAAAATCTTAAAATTGTGCTTGAAAGAAAAAGCAAAATTTCTCTCGGCGTTTTCCTTAAATGTTTCGGTTTCACAAACGAAGAAATTCTTAAATGCTTTGGCAACAATCGTTATGTTAAAAACGCAATTGACAAAGAAACTCAAATCACTCAAGAAGACGCTCTCCTTGAATTTTCAAGAAAGACTCGTCCAGCCGATGTCGCATCTGCTGAAACAACTCGTGCTTTCCTTAACGCATCTTTCTTCACTGACGCATATTATAACCTCTCAAGAGTAGGAAGATACAAAATCAACAAAAAACTTGAACTTAAAGAAAGACTTCCAGGTCTTGTTTCTGCTGAAAACCTTGTTGATGGCGATGAAGTCATCGTTAAAGCAGGTGAAGTTTTTACAAAAGAAAGTGCAAGAGCTGTTCAAAACGCTGGAATCAACGAAGTTTGGGTTCAACTTGCTGACAAAAAGCACCTTATGAGAGGCAACAATCGCGTTACTCTTTCAGATATATTCCCATGCAATCAAGAAGAACTTGGCGTGAACGAAGATGTTTACTATCCAGTTATCTCACAAATTCTCAAAGATAATAAAACAAAAGAAAAGAGAATTGAGGCAATCAAGGCAAGCGCTAAAGAACTTGTTATCACAACTCTCACAATGGATGATATTCTCGCAACAATCAGTTGCTATCTTGATGTGCTTGAAGGTGTTGGAACTCTTGACAAAATTGAACACCTTTCAAACAAACGCGTTGCCACAGTTGGCGAACTTGCATGCGCTGATTTCCGCAAGGGCGTTATGAAACTTTCTGGCAATATCAAAGAAACACTTCAAGGTCGTGAATTTGTTGAAGTTACACCTTCTCAAATCATGAACCCTAAGGCTGTCAATAAAGCACTTCGTGATTTCTTCAGTCAATCACAACTTTCACAAATTATGGACCAGAAAAACCCACTTTCTGGAATCACTCAAAAACGCCGTATCTCTGCGGTTGGACCTGGCGGTATCAAAAAAGAGCGTGCAGATCCTGAAATCCGCGATATTCACTTCACACACTATGGCAGAATCTGCCCAATCGAAACACCAGAAGGTCAGTCAATCGGTCTTATCAACACACTTGCTGGTTTTGTTAAGGTTAATGACTATGGTTTCCTTGAAACTCCTTACAGAGTTGTTGATAAAGAAAAGGGTGTTGTGACAAAGAATGTTGAATACAAAATGGCCGATGTCGAAAATGAATCATTCATCGCTCAGGCAACTGAGCCACTTGACAGTGAAGGTCACTTCATCAATAAGCGTATCGTGTGCAGACATGGCGCAAGTATTATCGAAGTTCCTGCAAGCCAAGTTGACTATATGGACGTTTCTCCAAGACAGGTCATCTCAGTTGCAACAAGCCTTATCCCATTCGTAAATGGTGACGAAACAAACCGTGCCCTCATGGCTGCCAACATGCAACGTCAGGCTGTGCCACTTCTTCGACCAGAAGCTCCAATCGTTGGAACTGGTATGGAAGCAAAAGTTGCAAAAGACAGCGGTTGCGTTCACGTTGCAAAAAATGACGGTATTGTTAAATATGTTTCAGCAGACGAAATTCGTATTCTCGCTGAAAACGGACAAGAAGATATCTATTCGCTTACAAAATTTGCAAAAGCAAACGATGACGTGTGCTTCAATGAACGCCCATGCGTTAAGAAAGGCGAAAAAGTTAAGAAGGGTGATGTCATCACTGATGGTTACTCAACAGATAACGGCGAACTTGCCGTTGGTAAGAACGTTCTTATCGGTTATATGAACTGGGAAGGACAAAACTATGAAGACGCTATCCTCATCAATGAAAGACTTGTTAAGGAAGACGTTTACACATCTATCACTCTTTATGATCAAGAAATTAAGTGCAGAACAACCAAACTTGGTGACGAGCAAATCACTCGTGATATTCCAAACCTTGGCGAAGATGCTCTCAAAGATCTCGATGAAAACGGTATCATCAGAATCGGTGCCGAAGTTCATCCAAATGATATCCTCGTTGGTAAGGTTACACCTAAGGGCGAAACCGAACTCACTCCTGAGGAAAGACTTCTCCGCGCAATCTTTGGCGATAAGGCAAGAGAAGTTAGAGACACATCTCTCCGCGTTCAACACGGTAAGGGCGGTGTGGTTGTCGATGTTCAAGTCTTCTCAAAGAAGAATAAAGACGACCTCGAACCAGGCGTTACTATGATGGTGAGAGTGACTGTTGCTCAAAAACGTAAAATTTCAGTCGGCGATAAAATGGCTGGACGTCACGGAAACAAGGGTGTTGTTTCAATCGTGCTTCCAGAGGCAGATATGCCATTCATGGCAAATGGAAAGCCACTTGACATCGTGCTTAGCCCACTTGGAATTCCATCTCGTCTTAATATCGGACAGGTTTTGGAAGTTCACCTTGGCCTTGTTGCTAACGCACTCGGCTGGAAGGTTGCAACTCCTGCTTTCGACGGTGCAACTGCTGAAGAGGTTAAAGAACTTCTCGTTGAAAACAATTTCCGTCCAGACGGCAAAGTTCAACTCTATGATGGAAGAACAGGTGAGCCATTCGATAACCTTTCAACAATCGGTATGAAATATATGCTCAAACTTGAACACATGGTTGACTCAAAAATCCATGCTCGTTCAATTGGACCATATGCACTTATCACTCAACAACCACTCGGTGGTAAATCACTCTTCGGTGGTCAAAGATTTGGTGAAATGGAAGTGTGGGCGCTAGAAGCTTACGGCGCATCTCACATCTTGCAAGAAATGCTCACTGTTAAGTCAGATGACCTTAACGGAAGACTTAAAACCTACGAATCAATCATCAAAGGCTTACCAATCGCTGAGCCTGGAATGCCTGAGTCATTCAAAGTTCTCGTTAAAGAACTTCAAGCACTCGGTCTTGACATCAAAATTCTCACTGAGGGCAATAAAGAAATTTCACTTTCAGAGCTTAGCCAAGACGAGCAAGACCAAGTTACTATCGCAAACGATACTGAAAATGAACTTAAAGAAATTCTTGACTTTGACGATATGCTTGCTGGTGATAAGGATGACCAAAAAGAAGAAAAAGATGAACTTACCGAAGTTTTTGAAGAGTCAACAAAGAATGACCTTTCAAACCTTGACATCTTCGATGATTTTGGGGACTTTGAGTAACGAGGCTGGGGAGGCACCAAAAGTTCTTAACGCGGATACGATTGCTTATACAATCTAACCGCTAAACTTTCGGTTCCCCGTCCCAATCTCCCTCCACTTATGGTTGCAAAAATGAAAACAAGATTTCCATTTTTGCGATTAAAAAGTTTGAGGAAATTAAATAGCGTTTAAACAAATAGCAAAGTTTATTTGCGAATTAAAATAAAAAACAGAAAATAGCAAACAGATTTAGAATAATAGCAAACAAAAAAGGGAGAAAGTTATGTTTGAACTTAACAACTTTGATTCAATTAAAATTGGTATCGCTTCACCTGAAAAGATCAGAGAATGGTCTTATGGTGAGGTGACTAAGCCAGAAACAATCAACTATCGCACACAAAAGCCTGAAAAAGACGGACTTTTCTGTGAGAAGATTTTTGGACCAAGAAAAGACTGGGAATGCCACTGCGGAAAGTATAAACGCGTGCGTTACAAGGGCGTTGTCTGCGACAAGTGCGGTGTTGAAGTTACAAGAGCGAAGGTTCGTCGTGAGCGTATGGGTCACATCGAGCTTGCTGCGCCTTGCACACACATTTGGTATTTCAGAAACGTTCCTTCAAAGATTGGAACACTCCTTGAAATGACTCCTAAGGCACTTGAACAAGTGGTTTATTATGTTTGCTATGTTGTGCTTGATCCAAAGCAGACAGATTTTGTCTATAAACAAGTTATCACTGACAAAGAATATCGTGACGCTTGTGAAAAATATGGCGAGAATGGCTTTGTTGTTGGCATGGGTGCTGAGGCTGTTAAACAACTTCTTGGCGAAGTTGACCTTGAAAAAGAGTCAAAAGAACTCAAAAAAGCACTTGTGACAATGAAAGGTCAAAGAAAAATTAAGGCAATGAAGAAACTTGATGTTGTTGAATCTTTCATCAAGAGTGGAAACAATCCAACTTGGATGGTTATGGACGTTATCCCTGTTCTTCCACCAGAACTTCGTCCTATGGTTCCACTTGATGGCGGACGTTATGCAACAAGCGACCTTAATGACCTCTATCGTCGTGTAATCAACAGAAACAATCGTCTTAAAAAACTTATGGAACTTGGCGCGCCTGACGTTATCATCAGAAACGAAAAGCGTATGCTCCAAGAGTCAGTTGACAACCTTATTGATAATGGTAAACGCGGAAAGGCAGTTCAATCTTCAAAACAACGTGACCTCAAATCTCTCACTGCTATGCTTGGCGGTAAGCAAGGTCGTTTCAGATTGAACCTTCTTGGAAAACGTGTTGACTATTCAGGCCGTTCAGTTATCGTTATTGGACCAGAACTTAAAATGTATCAATGCGGTCTTCCAAAAGAGATGGCTCTTGAACTTTTCAAGCCTTTCATTATCAACCGTCTTGTTGACCTTAACAAATCTCACAATATCAAATCTGCAAAACGCATGATTGATAAAGAAAAACCTGTGGTTTGGGATATTCTCGCAGAAGTTATTAAAGACCATCCAGTGTTCCTTAACCGTGCTCCAACACTTCACAGACTTTCAGTTCAAGCATTCGAGCCTGTTCTTGTTGAAGGAAGGGCAATCAAACTTCACCCAGCAGTCTGCGCTGCCTTCAACGCCGACTTCGACGGTGACCAAATGTCTGTTCACGTTCCTCTTTCAATCGATTCAAGAACTGAGGCAAGAAACCTTATGCTAGCTTCAAACAACATCTTGAAACTTTCATCAGGTGAGCCAATCGTAACACCTGGTCAAGATATCATTTTGGGTTGTGCTTACATGACAATGATTAAGCCTGGCTCAAAAGGTGAGGGCGGAGTTTATTCTTCTGAGGAAGAGGCTATCATGGCTTATCAAACTCAAAACCTTGACATCAAAGCAAAAATTCAAGTGAGAATCCAAAGAGAAGTTAATGGAAAAGTTTACTCAAAACGTATTGAAACTTCTGTTGGACGTATCTTATTCAACCAATATATTCCTCAAAATCTTGGCTTTGTTGATAGAAGCAAGGAAGAGAACATTTGTGAACTTGAATTTAACAAATTTATCGTAAAGAAAGACCTTCAAAATATCCTTGCTGTTGCTTATGACAAACTTGGAACAACAGAATGTGCTAAACTTGTTGATAAAATCAAAGAGTGTGGTTACAAATATTCAACTCTCGGCGCGCTCACTGTTAACGTGTTCGATATCAATGAGCCAGAAGGCAAGCAAGAAATCTTGAAAGAGGCTGAAAATAAGGCGCTCGAAAATGAAAAACTTCTTCGTCGTGGTCTTATCACTCTTGACGAAAAACTTAAAAACAATATTGAAATTTGGGAAGACGCAAAGAAACAAGTTGAAACTCTTCTTTTCGACACTCTTGATGACTTCAACCCATTCAAAATCATGGCTGTGTCTGGAGCCCGTGGTTCTAAGGGACAGTTGAACTCAACTTGCGGTATGGTCGGAATTAAAACAACCGCATCTGGTGAGAAAATCGATATTCCTATCAAGTCAAGTTTCCGTAAAGGTTTGACTCCAATGGAATACTTCCTTTCTGCTCGTGGTATCCGTAAAGGTCTTACCGATACTGCTCTTAAAACAGCCGACTCTGGTTACCTCACTCGTCGTCTTGTTGATATTTCACAAGATGTCGTTGTTACAACTGAAGACTGCTTCGCTGATGCAGACGAAAAAGTTAAAGGTATGTGGGTGAGTGACCTCGTTGTTGACGGAATCGTTCAAGAAACTGTTGCTGAGCGCGTTGCTGGCAGAGTTGCTGTTGACGATGTTGTAAATCCAAAAACAAACGAAATTATTGTTCCTGCAAACACTATGATTTCACAAGACCAAGCAAACCAAATCGCTTCTGCTGGAATCACAAAAGTTCAAATCCGTTCACTTCTCACTTGCCGTTGCAAACATGGCGTGTGTGCTAAGTGTTATGGTCGTGACCTTTCAAACAAAAATATGGTCACTGTTGGCGAAGCGGTTGGTATCGTGGCTGCTCAGTCAATCGGTGAACCTGGTACTCAGCTCACAATGAGAACATTCCACTCAGGCGGTGTTGCGTCTGCGCTCGATATCACACAAGGTCTTCCTCGTGTTGAAGAAATCTTTGAAGCAAGAAAACCTAAGGGTGAATCTCTTCTTTCTGAGGTTTCTGGTAAGGTTACAATCAGACAAGATAACAAATATTACTATATCACTGTTGCTTCTCGTGAAGGTGATGTTGAATATGAAGCAAAGAAACCTGCTGTTTTGATGGTTAAGAACGGCGACACAGTTGAGCCAGGCTCTCAACTTACTGCTGGTGCAATCAACCCAGCCGAACTTCTCAGAATGAGAGGTATCAAGGGTGTTCAAGAATATCTTCTCAACCAAATTATTTCAACATATCGCGGACAAGACGTTACTGTTAATGATAAGCACGTTGAAATTATCATTCGTCAAATGCTCAAAAAGGTTAAAGTTGAGTCTGCTGGTGACACAAACCTTCTTCCAGGCGAAATCGTTGACGTTTATCGTTGCGACGAAGAAAACGAGAGAGTGCTTTCAGAAGGCGGAGTTCCTGCAACTGTTAAGCGTATTCTTCTCGGTATCACAAAGGCATCTCTTTCAACTGAAAGCTTCCTTTCAGCTGCATCATTCCAAGAAACTTCAAGAACTCTTACTGATGCGTCTGTTAAAGGTAAGGTCGACAATCTTATCGGTCTTAAAGAGAACGTTATCATTGGAAAACTTATCCCAGCAGGAACTGGACTTAAAAAATATCGTTCAGTTATGCCAGTTGTTGTTAAAGATACAGATAACGACACAACAGAAACAGTTTCAACTGATTCAACAATAGCATAATTTTGAAGATAGAAAAAAAGTAGTGAAAATTCACTACTTTTTTTGTGCAAATTAGAAATTGTTTACGATGGATTATCCAACAAATTTTTATATTTGATTTTTTAATGATAATTATTCTGTGGTGTTTTCTTGTTCATTCTTTTTAAATTTGCTAATTTTTATTTGTTCAGCTTTTGGTAAACTAATATCTTTCAATTCTTTGTTATTAAATAAGAAATAGTGTCCAATTTTGGTGGCGTTTGGTAAATTGATTTCCTTTAAACTTTTATTGAGATATAAGAAATCGTATCCAATTTTGGTGGCGTTTGTTAGACATATTTCTTTCAATGCTATGTTTTCATATAAGAAACAATCACCAATTTCAGTTGCGTTAGGCAGGTTGATTTTTTCTAGTATCTTGTTATTATATAAGAAATAATCACCAATATTTTTGGCCTCTGGTAAACTAATTTCTTTCAATTCTTTGTTATTAAATAAGAAATTGTCTCCAATTTTGGTGGCATTTGGTAAATTGATTTCTTCTAAATTTTCGTTGCAATATAAGAAACAATCACCAATTTGCTTGGCTTTTGGTAAACTTATTACTTTCAATGTCATGTTGTCATATAAGAAATAATCACCAATATTTTTGGCCTCTGGTAAACTAATTTCTTTCAAATCTTCGTTGTTATTCAAGAAACAATCACCAATTTGTTCAGCTTTTGGTAAACTAATTTCTTTCAATTCTTTGTTATTAAATAAGAAATAGTCTCCAATTTGTTCAGCTTTTGGTAAATTGATTACCTTTAAACTTTTATTGTAATTTAAGAAACTGTCTCCAATTTCAGTTACATTTGAATTGAAAATAGAAATAAATTGATTAAATTGATTTATTTTTATTTCAATAATTTCATTTTTCTTTGGCGTGATTTTTATAAGTTTTTCTTCGTTTTCAATATTAACTATTTCAAATTTTTCAATTTCTCCCAAACTGTTAATAAAAGCATCTTCATTCTTATTATTTGGTGAATCGGCATTGATTAAATTGATAACTCTTCTTTCTTCTTTATCAAACAAATAATTTTCAATTAAAAGATAACGGCTTTTATCGTAAGTGATTGGGTTTCCATTTTTTATTACAACATTGTTTTCGCAATAATAAATATCATTCTCTTCAAGAGTGTATCGATAGAATTTTCTGTTATTTGCAAGAACATAATTTTCAAGTTCAAAAGATAACTTATTTTGATTTGTAATATTTAAATTGTATTCATCAGTAAAAGATTGGGTTAGTCCAGAGATTATGTTGTCAAGGTTGTTGCTGAAAGTTGAATCAGGTTGAGTGACTGTGTGATTATAGCGATTTTTTATTGAAAGGGTGTTTACATTTCCTTTTCTAAATTGAATACTCAGCACACTTGTTCCATATTCATCTTGCCTTTGCGGATTTATGAAGTTCTCACGCTTGATTTCATCAACATTTTTCTTAACTGCAAACCAAACACGGCAGGTGTTCAATCTATCTCCCCAACGAAAAGTGCAAAGTTCTTCGTCTTTTCTGTAATATTTTCTAAACGATTGAATTTCTTCTTCTGTTTGACACTCTGGATAGAGAATGTATCCCGCTTTGTCAAGAAGTTCTACTGGTTTGGCGACTTCTCTTTTTTCTCCTTGTCCTTGTTTTTCTCTTCTTTCGTCAAAAAGATAATAGATGTAATTTTTAAAATCTTCTATATCTTCACTTGCCATTAAGTCATCATAAAGACTTCTTGTTGGGGCAAAATGGTCAGATATGATTTTTGAAAGCTCGCCTTCATTTTCAAGTATTGTAGGGAAAAGTTCTCTGCAAAGATGAGAAAATTTTTCGCCAAAATGTTTTTTTAAATATTTTAAATCGTCCATTGTTTTTCTCCCTTAGCCGTAAATTCTTTTAAGCAAGTTTTTCTTGCCGTCATGTTGCCAAGAAATAAGTTCATCATCCTGCAAAATGTTTGAATCTCTGCCAGTTTTGTCTTCAAGTTCGCCAAAAAAGTATGGCTGGCAATAGCCCTCATATTTTTTGTTTAGCAAGTTTTTGCTGATAATGATTTCATCATCAACAACAGGTGAATTTTTAGAATAAAAGCATATACAAAGGCGATATTGTTTGCCATCTTTTTCGTTTTCTAAAAGATATTCGTTTTTGGCGTTGATTTCCTTTACTCTTAATTTGATCATAACCCCTCTTTTTTTCTTAAAAGATTATAACATGGCGGGGGGGGATTTGTCAAGAGGGTTTTTCATTTTTTTTATTAATAATAAAGAAAGAATACGCAAAAATTGCGTAAAAAGTTTGACGAATTATTTTGATTTTGTTAATATCAAAGTATGAAAACTGAAATTGATGAAATTGTTATTCAAGAAGTGGATGTGTGGGACATATGAAATCGTTGTCAAGTGGAAGGGTTTGACTTTGCCATTAACACATATACTGGTTGCACGTTCGACTGCAAGTTTTGCTACGCATGTTTTATGAGCAGATTCTCAAAGCACAAAGAGGAGTGGGGAACTTTTCTTGATGTTAAGAATTGGAAGAGTGTGACAGAAAAGAAGGTGAGAGGGAAGAGGATAATCATCGGAACGGTGACTGACCCTTACAATCCTTTGGAAGAAAAACATCGTCGCACAAGAAAAGTGTTGGAAGAACTTTCTGAAATTGATTGCGCAGTGACAATTCAAACAAAATCAAAGCTTGTTTTAGATGATTTTGAGCTTTTGAAGAAGATGGCAAATGTCAAAGTTGTCATTTCTTTATGCGTGCTTGATGAAAAAATTGCATCTGACCTTGAATATGAACTTTCAGTAAAAGACCGCATTGCAACTATGAAAGCTTTGCATGAAAATGGAGTTGCTGTTGTTTTATTTATCTCTCCAATTTTGCCTGGGTTAACTGACATTGAGGCGATAATAAACAAGTGCGGAAAATATGCAAGTGAAATCTGGTTCGATGCGCTTGAACTTCGAAATGAGTTCAGGTCTAGAATACTTAAATATATAAAAGAGAGCCATCCAAATTTGGTTAATTTATATGATAAAATATATCGCGAGAATGACCAAACATACTGGAAGAAAGTTAAAGAAGAAATCAAAATTTTATGCAAAGACAAGGTTATAAAAGACAGGATAAAAATTGTTGAAGAGTGAAAATAAAAACATTAAAACAAGGCAAAACATTTTTTGTTTTGTTTTTTTTATGATAAAATAATTATAAACGGAGGACAAGATGAATATCGGATTTGATATTGATGATACTATTGCAAACTATGCGAAACTCAAAGTCCTTTTTGCGCAGGCTTATGATAAAACAAAAGCGTCAGGCAAAGGAATTTTGGATATAAACAAATGGATTACCCATGGCATGTTTGATTGGACTGACGAACAGAAAAAAGAGTATGAGAGTCAAACTGTTGGTGCGTTGTATCCTTTTTTGAAACCTGAATATGAAGGCTTGCAAATTATGAACAAGTTGAGGAAGGATGGTCACAAAATTTACATTATAACTCGTCGTGGTGTTGACGGCCTTTCGAAGAAAAAATCAACTAAAACTTGGCTTAAAGAGCTAAATGTTCAATATGATAAGCTAGTTATGAATGAACTTGATAAAATTCAATATATGTTGAAACATAATATCGAGATTCTTGTTGATGATTCTTTCTCAAAATGTATTGAAGCAGAAATGGCTGGCATCTTTGCAATTCAAAAGAGTTGCTTTTTGCACATTTCAGATAAAACTAAGGAAACATTAAAAAATAAAAATTTAATTCAGCAAGAAGGGGTTTTTCATAACTATTGTTCATCTTGGCATGAAGTTTATGAGCAAATTCAAAAGAAAACGAATGATAAGCCAATGATTGAGCGCTATCCAATCATAATTGACACAGATATGACAAATGAAATTGACGATGAATATGCGCTTTCTTATCTCTATTCATTTGAAAATGCAAAAATTGAAGCAGTCACGATTGCTCAGCATTTTAGTTTGTATAGAGGGCAATATGATGTTGCAAAGAATGTTGAAAATTCTTATCAAAAGACTCTGGAAATCACAAAACTTATTCGTCCAGATCTTGTGAATAAAATTTACAAAGGCGACACTATGATCAAAGCGTTTGGCTCATGGGATAAAAATGTTAGTGATGCGGTTAAAAATATCATAAGAATCTGCCATGAAAATGAAAAGGTGATTTTTATTGCAATAGGCGCAATGACTAACCTTGCTCATGCTCTCGAAATTGACCCCAAAGTTGCCGATAAAATCAAACTTTATTCGCTGATGGGCTTTTCTGGCATTAATAAACTTCTTCCTGAAACCAATATGACTGGCGATTTTTATTCAACCAAAAAAGTGCTGGAAAGCATTAAAGATAAAACAATATTCCCTGCATCTGATTTTACAAATTTGTCATTGACGCTGGAAGATATCAAGCCTTACACGAAAAACAATAACCTCATGAAATTGCTTTACGAAGACACAAAAAGTATCTATAAATTGTTTAATTGCAAACATAAATCATTTTTTGATATTATCATTCCTTTTTATCTGTCAAATCCTGTGCCATTTATTGAAAGCGAAACTGGCATTAAGCTTAACAGCACTTGTGTTTTGTATAAAAGGAGCAAAAACAAAGCGGTTATTGCAACAAGTTGGAACCAAGATATTATATTAAAAGACTTGTTTAAAAGGTTGAAAAATTATGAAAGTTAGAGTTGTTGGAAACAGTTGCACATGGTTTTCAAGACCAAACAGCAATTATATTATAAATGACGAAATTATTGTGGATACGCCTCAGTCATCCACAAAATTTATGTTGAAATATATTGATTATGAAAAGATTAAATACATCTTTATCACTCATTTTCATTCCGATCACTTCGCCGATTTACATCTTGTTTATGACTGGATAAAGCATCGCAATAATAAAGATAAGGTTGTTGTGATTGGGCCAAAAACTCTTCTAAAAAGGCTTGTTATTCTTTATAGAGTTCTTGAACATCCAAAGTTTAACAAAAAAGATGTCGTGAAATTTTTTGATATTGTTGAACTCAAAGGCGGAGAAGAACTCGCACTTGATGGCTTTAAAGTCAAAGCGGTGAAAGTTGAGCATAATGTGTCAATCAGTTTTGGTTACATCTTCAAGTTTGACGACTGTGAAAAGACCATCGGCTTTTCTGGCGATTCAATCATGTGTGACGGACTCACTGAAATAATCGAAAAAAGTGATGTGATTTTCTTGGACACAGCTTCTGTTGAAAAGAATAAAAGCCATTTGTCAGTGCAAGAAGCGCTTGATTTAAAGAAAAAATACAAGAAGAAAAAGTTTTACAATGTTCATCAAACCGATTTCATTGCTGAAAATTATTCAAACAAACTAAATATTCCAGAATGTAACCAAGTTATTGAAATTTGATTTGCATTTTCGCTATCTGTATGATATATTATTTTTAAGGAGGAACTATGGAAGAAATGCTGGATACCTTTGACAAGAACGGCAAATTCCTGGGTGTTAAGTCACGTTCTTTTTGTCACAGCGAAAATCCTGGATGTTATCATAAGCCTGTCTGGATTTGGATAAAGAATAGCGGGGGGGGGATTTTAGTTCAGAAACGCTCTAAATTCAAAAAGAAAGGCGCTGGCAAATGGGATATGCCGTCTGCTGGCCATGTTGATGCTGGCGAAACTTGTCTTGAAGGTTGCGTAAGAGAAACACGTGAAGAACTCGGAATTGAAACAAGAGAAGAAGATTACATTTTTCTTAAAGAGTGGTTTAATCCTCGTGGCTGGGAACTTGCGCAAATATATCTTTTAAAGAAAGATTTTGCTATAAAAGACGTCAAACTTCAAGAAGAGGAAGTTGAAAAAGTTGAATGGCTAACATACGACGAGTTTATAAAACTTTTTTATTCAGACGAATTTTGCGCACACGACATTGAATATAAGAATTATATAGCCGAAGTTTTAAAGTAAAAAAATATTTTTCTTTATTTTCGAAAAGGAGAAAAAATGAAAATAACAAAATTTCCACAAAGTTGTTGTATTATTGAAAGTCAAGGTAAGAAAATCTTGATAGACCCAAGCACAGTAAAGTTTGATGAAAAATTTGTGCAGGATTGGAAAAAAGTTGATGCGATTTTTGTGACTCACAAACATGGTGATCACATTCATCCAACTGCTATTAAAAATTTAAATGTGCCAATTTACAGCACAAGTGAAGTTGCGAATACTTTTCCTGAACTTTCAATAAATATTGTGAAAGCGGGTGACGTGATAAGCATCGGTGAGATAAAGATTGAGGTTGTCAAAGCCGTGCATGGCTACATTTCAAAAGCTGGTGAAATTATTGAAAACGTTGGTTTTATTATTGACGACGGAAAAACAAGACTATATGTCACAAGCGACACTGTTCGTTTTGAAAATAACTATAAGGCGGATGCAGTTTTTGCCGATGTCACTGCATTTGATGCATCAATGAATCTTTGGGGAGCAACCCAAACCATGCAAGATGTTGGCGCAAAACTTCTCATTGTTGCTCATCAAGACACTGGAAGAGTTATGTATGATAAAGACTATATCAAATCATATTTAAATAAAGAGAACATCAATTTTATAATTCCAGAAATCTATCAAACTTTTGAAATTTAAAAAACTTCCCGTAGGGAAGTTTTTTAGACCAAGTCTTCTTCATTTGTGTTGGTATTGATTTTATTTTGATAAGTTTTTAAATCATTATCTTAACTCATAATTAAGTTTATATCACTGGTTCTCATATATTTGGTTTGTTATTTTAGAATTTACATATTCTGTCAATGAGATTTCTTTATCCGCAGTCCATCTAAGCCTTTTATCAAAAATTGAATTTGGCTTATATTCTGTATATAAAGGATTTTCGGCAACTTTTATCGATTCTTCGTCAGCTCTGAAAATACCTCTGACCAATCTTCCACCATTGCGATCTAGTTCAATTACAACTAAATGTCTAGGTGATTGAACCTTATTATTTTTAAAAAGCTCAGATTTGAATCTTCTATGTATATATTTCCAAGAGTTTTCAATCTCAGGATAAATGCTAACATAACTATTGTCATTGTTGTATGATATATTACTTGTCAGTTCTAACCAATCTATGTTGGAGAAGTCTCTATTGTCAGAACTTATTGGTTTGTTTAAAAAAACTATATTTGGATGACATATTATAATTGTGTGTCCGGAATCATAAACCGCAAGCATATCTTCCATTATGCGAAGTGATTCATCGCTCCAATTTTTTCCATCAAAATGTAAATCTTTAAAAATTAATTCTTGTTTCATAATCTCTCCTTGAATTTATGATATCACAAAAGTTTTGTTTTGTCAATAATAAAATTTATTTTATATCTCCTCTTAAAGCACCGACAAACCGCCAACGCAGTGAGGTTTCGCTTGGTCGGTGACGCGAGAAACAGACGTTAAGCTCTCAGAAATTTTTAAATAAAAAAATCAGACTAATAATTTCTGATTTTCAAGAAAGCTAAGAAAAAACAGAGAAATTCTCTGTTTCAAATAAGGTGGTAGCTTCTAGGGGAATCGAACCCCTGATTCCGCCGTGAGAGGGCGGCGTCTTAACCTCTTGACCAAGAAGCCATAATTTTAATAAAAGTTTTTTAGTTAGTCGCTTTGCAACCAACTGATAATATATTATCAAATTTTAATTCAAAAATCAAGTCATTTTGCATTATTTTTTTATCTTTTGTTGTGTTTTGATAATGTATTACAAAAATTTGATTAAAAAAGTGAGTTTAGTTTGTTTTTTGGGTAAAAATTGGTATAATTAAATTTAGGAGAAAAGTTATGTTTGGCAAAAGGAAAGTTAAAGTTGGCATAGTTTTTGGCGGTGGTGGCGCGAGAGGCTTCACGCATCTTGGCGCAATCAAAGCGTTTGAAGAATTTGGGATAAAGTTCGATTATGTTGCTGGCACAAGTGCAGGCAGTTTGGTCGGTGCATTTTACAGCGCCGGTTTCACCTTCAAAGATATGTATGAAGTTGCCACTTCTTTCAGAGTCAAAGATATCAGAAAGAATGTTATTCCGCTCACGCCTTCTCGACTTGATGGTCTTGAAGAAATCATTAAAGATAAACTTGGCGACATCAACATTGAAGATTTGCCAATTCCATACTCGGCTGTTGCGGTTGACATAAAGTCGACAAAGGAGGTGTGCCTCTCAAAAGGCAATCTTGCAAAAGCAATATGCGGAAGTTGTGCTGTGCCTGCTGTTTTTTATCCCGTTGTGTTTGATAATATGCTTCTATGTGATGGCGGACTTCAAAACACAATCCCAGCCGACATTCCAAGGCACTATGGCTGTGACTATGTTGTCAGTGTTGACGTTAATAAGTCCCGAACTTATGGCACTGAAAGCAGTAAGTTTTTGGACGTTGTTATGTGTTCAATCCGAATACTTATGAAAAGCAATGCTGTGCGCGGATATGTTTATTCCGATGTGGTTGTTGCACCAGAAACAAAACGCTTCAAAGCCAACAAAGCTGAAGGTATCGACGAAATGATTGAAGAGGGCTATAAGGCGACAATTGATGCAATGCCAAAAATTGTTGCACTGTTTAACCATGCAAAAAAGAAAAAACTTCCTAAAATCAAAAGTGAAGTAAAGTTCGTAGACTAATTAACGTAGGGCTTAATTTATATAAACTCAAAACAGAAACAGGAACACAAAAGATAAACTATGGCAAAAAGACGAAAGAAATATGAAATGAAAACTGAAGAAGTCTTTATAAGAATGGGTATTTCGGCAATAATTGTGATTGTCACATTCATTGCCTTTTTCTTGGGCGGAGGCTTGACGATATTTAAAAAATATTCGCCAAAAGAAACAGTCTATTCTCAAAACTTTGAAGTGCATTTCATTGATGTCGGACAGGGTGACTCAACGCTCATATATTTTCCTGACGGCAAAACCATGCTCATTGATTGCGGAGAAAAAAGTGAATCCGAGGGACTGGTGAGTTATTTGAACGAGGTTTTTAAAAGTCATGAAATTGAGGCAATTGATTATCTCATTTTCACTCATCAAGACTCTGACCATATAGGCGGTGGCGAAAAAGTTTTAAGTTCATTTCAAGTTAACAATGTTTATAGACCTATGCAATACTCAAAGTTTGAGGTAAATCAAGAGGGCTTTGTCAACAATAACAACTATGCAGTTTCAGATTCGGCGACATATTCAAAGGCAATTGAGGCTGTTTATAATGAGCCAAACTGCGAAATGTTTTTCACTCAGTCAGGTCAAAAGATTTTAGGTGCAGATTATGAAGTGGAGTTTCTGACGCCATTGTCAGTCAGTCCAAGTCTCGAAAATAATAACTATAGTCCGCTTATCATGTTGGAATATAATGGTGCAAAATTTCTTTTCACAGGTGATGCTGAAAGCAAAATTGAAAACGAGGCGGTTTCAAAATATGGTGAATATTTAAAAGCTGATGTTTATAAAGTCGGTCATCATGGTTCAAGCACTTCTTCAAGCGCCAAGTTTTTGAATGAAGTTTTGCCAGAGTATGCAATTGTTTCAGCGGGTAAGAAAAACTCCTATGGTCATCCAACGCAAACAGTTTTGAACAGGCTTCAAAATGTTGGTGCTGAGGTGCTGACAACCATTGAACTTGGAACAATTGTTTTGTCGGTTGACGAGAAAGGTAAAGTCATAATTCTATCGCACAACACTCCTCATTATGATATAACAATCGCACTAGCCGCTGGAATGATTTTATTGATGTTGACTTGGGGAATAAAAGTTAACAAGAGTGGAAAAATCGAAAAACTTGAAGAAATTAATGTAAAAAATGTGAAAAAAGCGATAAAAACTGTAAAAAAATCAAAAAAAAGATAAAATAAGCATGTTTTTAAAGGTTTAAATTAATTTTATTTTAGGACAAAAAATTGCAGAATATTTGTTTAACATCGAATTTTGTTGTCAAAAAAGTTTGGTATTCTTCAATTTTATGGTATGATATAGTTATGAAAGATAAAATTCTAAACATTGTTTTAATCTCTTTGGATTCATGCTTTGTCAAGAATGTTTCGCAAATTATTGCGTCTATGCTTGATATTCATTTTGCTGATTGCAAAGAATTGGTTGAATATGACTTAATTGACAGCGGAACAATTCTTAAAAATTGTGGGATTGATTATCTCAAAGAGCGTGAAGGTGTTGCTCTTAAAAGGGCACTTGATTTTGAAAACATAATTCTCAGTTGTGACTATGATTTGTTCAAAAACAACAAAAGATTGTTTTCAAAAAATCTTGTGTGCTATTTGAAACTTCCTCAAAAAGATATCGGTGAAAAAGATGTGATAAACAGACTTGCATTTCTTTCCCACGATGAATTTCTTGAAAAAAATTGTGACAAAGTTTGCACGCTTAAAAGCAAAAATGTTAAGCATGCAGTCAAAAAAACCATTGAAGTTTTAGGAGAATGTTATGAAAATTAGTGATAAAACTTTAAATTATGTTAAGTCTTTAACAGCGCAAATCATTTCAAACGCAGGCTCAGGGCATATGGGTGCTTCTCTGGGAATGTCATCTTTTATGCTTGCGCTTTTTAAAGACCACTACAATTTTGATGTGTCTGACACAGACTTTATGAATCGTGATAGACTGGTTTTGTCTGCCGGTCATGCATGTCCTGTTTATTACACACTGCTTTCACTTTTCGGCTTTGATGTCACTTTGCAAGATTTAAAAGCATATCGCAAAGTTTCTTCAAGAACTCCCGGTCATCCGGAATACAATGTCACAGACGGCGTTGAAGTTTCAACAGGTCCACTTGGTCAAGGCGTGGCAAACGCTGTTGGAATGGCGCTTGGTCAAAGCCTGCTTGCTGAAAGGTTTAATTCGGTTGGCTTTCCAATCATTGACAATTTCACATATTGTGTTGCCAGTGATGGTGACCTTATGGAAGGCGTCGCAATGGAAGCATGCTCGTTTGCAGGAACCATGAATCTTAAAAAATTTATCATTCTTTATGACAGCAATGATGTGACAATTGACGGCAGTCTTGCAATCAGCAACAGAGAAAACATTGCAAAAAAATTCAAAGCAATGGGCTTTAATGTTATAAAAGTAAACAAAGGGAATGACCTTTCTGCTTGTTCGCGTGCAATTGGCATGGCAAAGAAATCGGACAAGCCTGTGATAATAATTTTCAAAACAACAATCGGTGTTGGAACTGCCAAAGAGGGCACGTCACTCATTCATAGCGGTGCACTTAATGAAAAAGAATTGAAAGAATTCAATGAAAAACTTGGCGTGTTTGAAAAGTTCTATATTCCAAGCGATGTCAGAGATTATTGTATGGCTTCAACAAGGCGTGGCAAACTTAATCACGAAAAGTGGAATCAAGACCTTGCAGTTTATTCCAATTCAAATCCTGACCTTTATAAGCAATTCATCTCATATTTTGACCGCAAAAAAGTCGATATGGATAAGATTGCAAAAAATGCTTACAAATATGAAGGCATGAGTGGTCGTGATTTTAACAGTGCAATTCTTTCAGAAATAAGCGAAAAACTTTTGCAGGTTGTTGGCGGAAGTGCCGATGTTGGAATTTCAACCAAAACTAATCTTGAAAATGTTGGAAGATACCAAGCGCAAAACAAACGAGGAAGAAACATTTCATTCGGTGTTCGTGAACACGCAATGGCAGGCATTTGCAACGGTCTTTCATTATATGAAGACTTTATGCCATACTGTGCAACATTTCTTGCGTTCTCAAACTATATGCTTCCAGCCATACGCATGGCTGACATGATGAAACTTAATGTGCTGTATATTTTTACACATGACAGTGTCTATGTTGGCGAAGATGGCCCAACACATCAGCCTATTGAACAAATTGGTCAACTTAGGCTTATAAATGGACTTAAAGTTTTCCGACCTTGCGACGCAAATGAACTTATAAGCGCTTACAAATATGCTATCTATGCTCAAGGTCCATGTGCAATCATTTTGTCAAGACAGCCAATTCCGCTTGCATATAACACATCTTTCAAAGATGCTTCCCAAGGCGGATACATTGTTACGAAAGCAAAAAAGAATGCGCAAGTTGTTATCTATGCAACAGGAAGTGAAGTTCCGCTTGCTCAATCAGTTGCTAAAGAACTTGAAAAGAAGTTTGACGTGAGCGTTGTTTCAATGCCTTGTCTTGAAATCTTTGAAGAGCAGTCAAGTTTGTATAAAAATAAAATCCTTCAAAAAGAGGCGAAATTGAGAGTGGCTATTGAAGCGTCCAATGATAATGTTTGGCATAAGTATCTTCGCGAGGAAGATTTGTTTGTTGGCGTCAATGGCTATATGTCCAGCGGAAAGGGCGAAGAGGTCTATTCTAAAGCAGGCTTTAACGCTAAGGAAATTGCTCGCAGAATTGTAAGGCAACTTGAAAAAAATAAATAAACAAAATTTGACAAGAAAATGGCTTATGCAACAATAATTTTGTGGCACAAAAAAATCACCTGCTGTATACTTAATATATAGGGGTGATTTTTATGTTGTCTAAAAAGTCAATTGTTTTGACAGGTAAGTCCAGTTCCAAACAAAAAGCAGTTTTGTCAATGGAATGTGATGGACACATGCTTAACGGACGTGTGAGGTTATACAATTTTTCAACCGAGCCAAGAGGAATAATAAGCCTTGGGATTTATGATGAGGGCAGAGTGACAAAGGCAGGACTTACAAAGACAGCGTCAATGCTTTTTTCGTTTTCAACAGAACTTTCAAAAATTCCAGCAAAGTTTTCATGCGCAATCGTCAATTTTGTGGATGGCGAACCGTCACCAATTCTTTATGGCACAAGCGAAGGTCAAACAAATCAAGAAGAAATTTTTGCCAGTGTCATCGACTCAATCAAAGGCACAAACTCAATGAAAGAAGTGGAAGAAGTTCTTGATGACTATGGCGTTGATTTTGAAGAAGACGAGAAAAAAGAAATTGATAAAGTTATCGAGCAAGAATTTTCAAAAATACAACAAGAAGAACTTGATGAAAGTGAAAATGGCAATTGTGATATGTGCAAAAACTGCAAATACAAACAGTTTTATCTCGCGCATAGTGCAACAATAAAATCATTTGGCGAAAGTGAAACAATTGAACTTGATAACGAAAATATGCAAGAAAATTTTTATAGCAAAATAAAAGACCAAGTCGAAAAACTTTTTGCTGAAAATAAAGAAGAAGACTATCTGCAAGAACTAATTCCAAATTCAAAATGGGTCAAAGTTGAACTTGATGAAGGTAATGACTATTATGTTTTTGGGCTTATTTATGAAGAAGACAAACTTAAATATGTCTGCTATGGTGTTCCGGGCATTTATCAAAAAAATCCGCCAAGGGAATTGTCAGGCTATCCTGTCTGGTTTCCGCTTGATAGTGGCAGACGCGAAGGTTTTGGCTATTGGCTCACATATCAGGACGCCGGAACTGGCGAAAGCATAAAAGCAATCGTAGAATAAAAGTGCAATTTGCACTTTTTTTTGTGCATTATGCACTTTTTGGTGCGTCCTATGTTTTATGTGCATCCTGTGCATTTTGCTTTCATTATGTGTTTTGCGATTTTTATAACTCAAAAATATTGCGGACAAATCAAAAAAAATTGCAAAAAAAATAAAAGAAATATTCAGGACCTTCTTTTTAACTTATTAACATATCTGACATAAAAAAAGAATAACATTTAAGAAAGGGGAGAAATATGGTTATCCTTTCAATTGTTATCCTTGCTGTTATGTCACTTATTTTGATTTGGCTTTTTGGCTATTTGATGATTGGTCTCATTTGTTTCAAAGTTTCGCTAGCGCGCAAAGGAACAATCAAAGAAGGCTTGAAAAAATCAAGACGCAAGAAAAGAAAAAGTAAGCGCCAGATTGAAGATTATTCTTGGTGGGACAAACAAAAGCCTGAAGAAGTAAGCATTGAAAACGACGAATTGAAACTTTATGGTCATTTTATTGACAAAAATTCATGCAATATTGCGTTGCTTGTTCATGGCTATGGAAGTTATTGGAAAGAAATGTCTGACTATGCTCAATTTCTGACCAAACGTGGTTTCAGCGTGCTTGCAATAGAATGTCGTGGACACGGCAAAAGTGAAGGGGATATGGTCGGCATGGGCTGGCTTGACAGAAAAGATATTTGCAAATGGATTGAGTTTTTGCTTGAAAGAAAAAGGGATGCAAAAATATTGTTGTTTGGTGTTTCAATGGGCGCAAGTGCAGTCTGCATGACTCTCGGTGAAAAATTGCCTTCAAACGTGGTCTGTGCAATCGAAGATTGTGGCTTTGACAATGTGTATAAACAATTTTCTTACGTATATCACAAAGCAACACTTTTACCACCAACATTTCTTATGAAAATTTTCAATAGTTATTGCAAACGTTCAAAAAATTTTGACATGAAAGAGGGCGATGCAATAAAACAACTGAAAAAGTCAAGCCTGCCAGTGCTTTTCATTCATGGTGGAAAAGATAACTTTGTGCCAACCGAAATGATTTTTTCATTGTCTGAAACAGTGCCGGAAACCAGAAAAGAAGTCTACATTTGTGAAGATGCAACCCATGCAAAAAGTTATCAAACTGACCCAATCACTTATGAACGCAAAGTTGACCATTTTTTGAATAGGTTTTTCTATTAATTTAAAATGCATTTTCTTTTTATTTTCTGTAATTAAATAAATTTAAAAAAAAATAAAAAATAAAAATTTAATCTCATAAAAACCAAAAAAGTTCAGAATCTTTCTGAACTTTTTTATATCAAAATTTTTAGTTATCTGATTGGTCTTTAAGCAGTTTATATCTTTCAACAGCATCTTGTTTTTGTTTTTCAAGCAGTTCATTGCCAAAGTTTTCAACTGTGATTTGATAGCGTCTTTCGCCTTTAAGGAAATCAAAATAACCATCTTCATTGAGCCCACTGTCAAGATAGAGTTTGTGCTCTTGTGGGTTATAGCGATAGAGTGGGAAATATCCGCATTCGACCGCTTTTTTCATTTCACTGGTCAGATTTGAAAGGTCAAAGCCTTGATTTACGCAGGTTGAATAGGCAATAATTAACGAAACGCCATCATATTTTTCGGCTTCTTTAAATGCTTTGATGCACTGGTTCATGTTCGCACCAATTGCAACTTGTGCAACATAGACATTTTTGTAACTCAGTGCAATTTGACCAAGATTTTTCTTATGTGTGCGTTTTGAGTTCTCTGCAAGTTTAACATTTGAACCCATTGGTGTTGACTTGCTTGCTTGACCACCAGTGTTTGAATATGTTTCATTGTCAAGCACCAAGATGTTGACATTTTCACCACTTGCAAGAATGTGGTCAAGTCCGCCAAAGCCTATGTCATAAGCCCAGCCATCACCGCCGATAATCCAAGTTGACTTATCTTTGTTTTTTGTGAAATCGTTGCCAAGTTTCATTCCAAGCCCAAACTCTGCATTGTCTTCAAAAAGGCTGTTTGCCCATTTGATTCCGTTTCCATTTTCATCTTTCACAAATGGACAAGCGCCAAATGTTCCTGAATATATGCTCGAACAGCCTGTCGCATTTGCAATGACCATTTTGTCTTTAAAAAGCGTTGAAGCAAGTTTTATATATGGAGTTTCACCACAGCCAGCGCAAGCGCCCGGAAATTCAAAATATGGTCTTTCAAACTGCAAGCCCTTTGCAAAGTCGGTAGAGAATAATGTTTGCTTTTTCTGTTTAATTGACAGCGATTTTGCATAGTTCTCTTTCTCTTGCTCGAGAATTTCGCTTGCGTCCACCATTTCGAGCGCTTTTTTAAGGGCAGGACAGGTTTTTGAACAAACTCCACAGCCTGTGCAATCTTCTGGAGAAAGTTGAATTTTGAAAAGCGCATCTTTTATGCCAAGTGCGTTCGCAAAATTTTCAGCCTTTTCTTCTGTCAGAATTGCTCGAAGCGCTGAATGAGGGCATGCCAAAACGCATTGACCGCATTGAATGCAGTTTTCTTTTATCCATTTTGGCAAGTTGCTTGCGATGCCACGCTTTTCAAACTTAGAAGTGCCGATAGGCGCTTTTTCATCAATAAGTTCAGCAGGAATCAAATTGCCTTGCATTGATGCGATTGGCTTCATGATGTTGTTATAAAACTCATCATCCTTCTCTCTTGGAGCAGGGTATTCTTTGCCGATAAGTGATGAAACGTCAACTTCTTCCGCACTGCTTAAAGACATTTCCATTGCGTTGATGTTTTTATTTATCACGCTTTCGCCTTTTCTTGAAAATATTTTTGTGATTGATTTTTTCATCTCTTCCACAAAACTATCAGTGCTAAGAATTTGGCTAACTTTGAAAAGGGCAGTTTGCATAACGATATTGATTTTTTCGCCAAGCCCACATTCCTTTGCAATTTTGTGCCCGTTGATAACAAAAAGTTTTGCATTTTTTTCTTGAAGTATTTTAACATATTTCTTTGGCAAAACTTTGCCAATTTCTTGGGCAGAAAAGATTGAATTTATCAAGACTGTTCCACCATGTTTAAGACCTTCAAGGCAATCATATCTATGAACAAATGAAAAATTGTTGATTGAAATCAAATCGGCTTCTTGAAGAAGATATGAACTCTTGATTGCTTTGTCACTCAGTCTTAAATGCGAAATTGTCAAACTGCCTGATTTTTTTGAATCGTATTCAAAATATCCTTGAACAAACTTCTCTGTCTGTTCGCCCAAAATTTGAATTGTTGATTTTGATGCTGAAACAGAGCCGTCAGAGCCTAGCCCAAAAATCTTTATTTGAGTGCAATTATTTTTGATTTGATAATTCGGAACATCAAGAACTTTTATTTTGTTATCATTTGAAAAAATCCCAACTGCAAAATTGTCAATTTTTTGATTGTTTAAATTTTCATAAACTGCATTCACGCAAGCAGGAGTAAAGTCCTTTCCGCCGAGTCCATAACGTCCACTTATGACCTTAACTTTTTTCTCATTTTGAGAAAGCGATGCGATAACATCAAGAGTGAGTGGATTGAGTGAGCCAACTTCTTTAACGCGTTCAAGCACGCAGATATTTTTGCATGTTGAAGGAAGTGATTTGATAAACTCTTCGCTATAGAATGGTCTATAAACTCTCACTTTTATAAGACCGATTTTCTTATCGGCGTTTGCATCAATATATTCCTCGATTGTGTTGCAAGAAGAGCCCATTGCAACGATAATGTTTTCAGCGTCTTTGTGCCCATAATATTCAAAGAAACTATATTTTCTGTTTGTGTTTTTATAGAAATAATCAAAATTTGAAGAAATTATTTCCTTCAAGCCGTCCAAATGACGCTCAGTTGTGTTTTCTCTGCCTTGGAAAAATACATCTGGATTTTGTGCTGTTCCATATTGATTTGTGTCGTTTTCATATTTGTTTTTATTTGCTCTGATTTTGTCGATAAAAGGTGAATAAACGTCTTTATCAATCGGAAGGATTTTTTGAATTTCATGTGAAGTTCGAAATCCGTCAAAGAAGTGCATTGTTGAGCCACCGCCACTGAGGCTGACTGCGTGAGAGATGAATGCCATGTCCTGTGCTTCTTGTGGTGATGACGAGACAATCATGTTGAAACCAGTCATTCTTGTTGACATAACATCTGAATGGTCACAGAAGATATTAAGTGCATGTGTTGCAACACTCCTGGCAGAAACATGAATAACAACAGGCAAATTTTCGCCAGCCATTTTGAACATGTTTGGAATCATCAGAAGAAGACCTTGGCTTGATGTGAAGGTGCAAGCCGATGCACCAGAAAGAAGAGCGCCATGAAGTGTTCCGCTGACGCCTGCCTCAGATTGCATTTCAATTGTTTTAACTTCTTCGCCTAAAATGTTTTTTCTGCCTTTTGCGCTAAGCAAAGAAGATTGCTCTGCCATTGGCGTTGAAGGAGTGATTGGAAAGATTGGTATAACTTCGCTGAAATTGAAAGCAACTTCGCCTACAATTTTTGCACCATCGGTTATAATGTTTTTCATATGGACCTCTTTAAGAAAAATTTCACAAACATAGTATATATTTTTTTGCTTTTTTAGTCAAATTAAAGTGGCTTTTTGCTTGAAAAAATTGCTCAGATTTTATATAATAACATTATGAAAAGAATTTTGTTGACAATTTCTTATGATGGAACGAACTTTTTTGGTTGGCAAAAACAATCTGATGATGTGAGAACTGTTCAAGGTGAAGTCGAAAAGGCCATTGAAATCCTTTGTGGTGAGCACTGCGAAGTCTACGCAAGCGGCCGCACCGACGCGGGCGTGCACGCGCTTGCACAGACTGCGCACTTCGACCTGCCAGTCGCTATCCCTACGTCTAAACTTGCAGAAGTGTTAAACAGTCTGTTGCCGGGGGATATAGCAATAACCAAAGTCGAAGAGGTGGACGAAAACTTTCACGCAAGGTTTTCAATAAAAAGCAAGTGCTACCGCTATATCGTCTATAACGGAAAAACCAAGAATCCATTTATGGCAAGCAGAATGGGCTGTGTAAAATATCCGCTTGATGACCAAAAAATGTTTGACTGCGCGCTTCTTCTTGAAGGAAGGCATAATTTTCAAGGCTTTTGCTCTTCAGCAACCTGCACAAATGATTTTGAAAGAACAATATATTCAATCAAAATAATCAAAGAAGACGAACTTTACTATTTTGATATCGAAGGCAGTGGATTTCTTTACAATATGGTTCGAATTATTGTAGGCACGCTTGTTGATGTCGGCAGAGGAAAACTGAGCTTGCAATCTGTCAAAGAAGCGCTCGAAAATGGCGATCGCTCCAAAGCAGGCGTGACAATGTCAGCAGGCGGTCTTTATCTCAAATGGACGAAATATTGATTTGAAAAATTCTCGGCGTTTTGCTTGTTTTTGCAACAAAAAAATGCTAAAATAAAAAAGATTTATGGAGAAAAAAATGAAAACAGATAGACAATTAAAACAACTTTGGTTCAAATTTTTTGAAGAACATGGGTTCAAAAAAATTCCCGGTTATTCAATTATTCCTGAAAATGACCCAACAGTTCTCTTCACAACTGCTGGAATGCATCCGCTTGTGCCATATCTTCTCGGTGAAACTCATCCTGCAGGCGATAAGATTTTTGATGTTCAACGTTGCATCAGAACAAACGATATTGACGAAGTTGGTGACAACAGCCACCTTACGCTTTTTGAAATGCTCGGCAACTGGACGCTTGGAAATTGCGACAAAACTGAAATGATAAAACTCTCATATCAGTTTTTGACAAGCAAAGACTATCTCGCCATTCCAAAAGAGCGCCTTGCAGTCACTGTATTTGAGGGTGATGAGGTTGCACCTCGTGATGAAGAGGCATACAAGGCATGGAAAGATTGCGGAATTGAAAAAGTATTCTTCCTTCCTGCCAAAAACAATTGGTGGGCGCTTGGTGGCGGAGTTGGTCCTTGTGGGCCTGACACTGAAATGTTCTATGACACAGGCAAAGAACCATGCTGTGAAAACTGCTCGCCTGCTTGTGATTGCGGAAAATATCTTGAAATCTGGAACGATGTTTTTATGCAATATCTGGTTAAAAATGCAGGAGATAAGGCTGTTAAACTGGACAGACCAAACATCGACACGGGAATGGGACTTGAAAGAACAGTTGCTGTCCTTAACGGTCAAGAAAGTGTCTATGATTCAGGTTGTCTCAAAAAAGTTATTGACTTTATTGGCTCAAAGGCTGAAAAAAGTTATACCTCGTCTGAAAGCGCAAAACGTTCTTATCGCATTATAACCGACCACCTTCGTTCTGCAACTTTTATTCTTGGTGACGAGCGTGGAGTTGCTCCATCAAACGTTGGGCAAGGTTATGTTCTGAGAAGATTTATCCGTCGCTCAGTTAACTGCGCAAGAAATATCGGTCTTGACTGTAAATATTTTGCTGACATCGCAAATGTTTATATCGAAGAATATGGACAGGACTATCAAGATATCAAATCAAACGGCGAAAAAATTAAACTTGAACTTGAAAAAGAGGTTGAAAAATTTTCTAAGGCAATCGAAGAAGGTCACCGTGAATTTGAAAAGGTTATAAACGGAATTGAAAGACATAAACAATTTGCAAAAGCAGGCGAAGTTGTTGAAAATATCCTTTCTGGCAAGGCTTGCTTCAGACTTTACGACACATTCGGCTTTCCGTTCGAACTCACTCGTGAACTTGCAAGTGAAAGAGGTTATGCTGTTGATGAGCAAGGTTTCTTGAAAGCATTTGAGGAGCATCAAGAGAAATCTCGTCAGGCTTCTGCTGGTCAGTTTAAGGGCGGACTGGCAGACACTTCAAAACAAAGTGCACGTCTTCACACTGCAACACATCTCATGCTTGCAGGACTTCAAAAAATGTTTGGAAAAGATGTTGTTCAAAAAGGCTCAAATATCACGCCTGAAAGATTGAGATTCGATTTCAACCTCGACCACAAAATGACAGAAGAGGAACTTAAAACTCTTGAAAACTTTGTCAATGATGCCATAGCAAAGGCTATCGACGTTAAATGTGAAGTTATGACTCTTGAAGAGGCAAGGAAGAGCGGAGCGCATGGCACTTTCTCAAACAAATATGGCGAAGAAGTGAAGGTTTACACAATTGGCACAGTGAGCAAAGAAATTTGTGGCGGACCTCACGCTGAAAACACAAGCGAACTTCATCACTTCAAAATTCTTAAAGAAGAGTCTTCCTCAAGTGGAATAAGAAGAATTAAAGCGGTGATAGACTAAAATTTAAAGATTTATTTGTAAAATTTGCAAGCGTGATTAATTTAGGCTTGCAAATTTTTTAAAAGTGTGCTAGAATATAAAAAGAAAAAATATAAAATTTTTATAGGAGGTCTTATGGCAGGAGATAAGGTCAAAAAAGGATTTGCGTTCTATTTGCTTATGTTTATCCTTTTGATTGTTGCTGTTTTTTTGGGTATATTGACATTTATGCTTTTTTCACCACAAAAAGATGTTTTGGGCTTTAAATATTTCTCTTTCAGTGAAAGCGAACAGGTCGTTCAAACCACCGCGAAAGAAGATATCAATTTCTCGAGTTTAAATGAAATTCGTGTTAACGCTAAAAAAGCATCTGTCAATGTTTTGAAAAGCAATGTTGATAAGGATACAATTGAGTTTGTAAATAACAGTATCGGCTTTGCAAGGTCGGAACAAAATACGGTTTTCACTCGTGAACTTATTCTTGACAAAATGAACGGCATCTTGACAATCAATGTCACTGAACCAGAAGGTTTTTTGCACTTTTCTAACAATGTTGAAGTGAACATTCTCGTTCCAAGTGAAATAGGTGATAAGGAAGATGAAAAAAGTATAAACTATAATCAACTTCTCACAACAAAACTGACAATCTCAACTGACAGCGGAAATGTAAGCCTTGGTCTTTCAAGCAGTGATAAGGAAGAAATGACCGCTTATAACACAATTGCGCCAAGCAATATCGACATCAGAACAGGTTCTGGCTCAATTAAATTTAATAAATATATCACTTCAAGATTTTCAAATATCAACCTTGTAACAGGTTCTGGCTCAATTTCAAGTGAAGTTGGACTGACAATCATGGGCAATAACGGAACAAACAAGATTTCAACTTCAAACGGAAAAATTAATATTTCCACTGTGACAATGACAGGCTATGCTTGGACAGCAGATAAAGAAGAACTTCTCAACGTCAACATTGGCAACGGAACTTTCAATTGTGATAAATTTTTAGGAACAATTTCTGTTGTAACAACAAACGGAAATGTTAATATTAACGAACTTTCAGGCCATTTCTCAGCAAATAACACAAAAGATTTCATTGAAGCGCCATCGTTTAACATCAAAAAAGTCGGTGGAGATGTCAGCATTCCACATGGAAATAATGCAAAAATTGAAATTGGTCAAGTTGACGGATATATCAATATAGACCTTAACGGCGGAAAAGCCAAAGTCGGCGCTATGAAAGGAATAAATGACAGGTCTTGGATTTCAACTGACAGCGGAATTATTGAAGCCTATGTCGCTGATGAAAAATCAGGCGTAATTCACAACTTCGAAAGCAATAACGGCGAAATAAACGTGACTTTCACAAGTGAAATTCGTTCGCATACTTCAATTCTTTCAAACACTGGCAATGTCAATTTAAGCATTCGAAGTGGATATAAATTCTTGCTTGAAGTCAAAACAACTGACGGCAAGTATGTTGAAACGCTCAACGATAAAGTTTCATTTGAATTTATCGACTCAAAGGAATATAAAATGCCATTTGGTGTTCATGGTTACACAGGAACAGCAAGTTCAGTTCTCATTCAGACAAATGGTCAAGTGAGAGGAAAACTTTTGCCTCTGTTCAGTTAAGAAAATATATAAAAGTCTTTCATTTTTAGAAAGGCTTTTATTTTGTGATTGCTTCTTTTTGTGATATAATAAAAAAACGGAGAAGATTATGAAATTTATTCATACAAGCGATTTGCACCTCGGTGCAAAATTCAAGAAACTTTCCACTTTGAAAGCGAACATCTTGCGTGAAGAGGAAATGCATCAAGTTGCAAGGCTTTTTGATTATGCGAAATCAATTGATTGCGAGGCGATTTTTATTTCAGGTGACCTTTTTGATGGCAAAACTTTTTCTCAAAAGTTGATGAGGAGTTTTTTTGATATAGTTGAAAAGTCAAAAATTAAAACCTTTTATCTTCGTGGCAATCATGACGAGGAGTTTATAACCGGAAAAGTTCCAGAAAATTTTATCATATTTGACGATGAATTGCAATGCTATGAATTTGAAGATTTTTCTGTTTCTGGGCAACAGGGAAGTGAGAATTTGATTGTTCCAATATATAAAAACAATAAGTTTCATTTTCATCTCTTGCATGGCGATATTTTCAATTCTTCTTCAAACGACGGAATAAATTTGCGTCCTTTCGAAAGTGTAGGGATTGACTATCTGGCGCTTGGGCATATTCACTCTTTTGAATCTGGCAACTTGGGCGAATATGGCAAGTTTGTCTATTGCGGTTCGCTTTTTTCGCATGGCTTTGATGAATGCGGAGAAAAAGGTTTTGTTGAAATTGAAGTTGAAGACCATCATGCAACACATCGTTTTGTGCCATTTTCAAAACGTAACTTTGCCATTTGCACAATCGACATTTCAGGAATTGAAAAGTTCGATGAAATATGCAATAAGATGCGTCAAGAACTTGTCAAAATCGAACAGAATAACCTTGTGAGAGTTGTTTTGACAGGCTCAATAAGTGAAGATTGTGAAAAGTTTATGACTGAACTTGCAGGTGAGTTCGAAAATAAATTCTTCTATTTTGAACTTGTCGATAACACCAAATTTAAGATTGATTTAAATAAAATTAAAGAAGAAAAACTCTCCTTCAAGTCTGAATTTTTAAGACTTGTTGAAGAGGATGACTCGCTGACTGAAGAGGATAAAAATTTGATTTGCCGAATTGGAATCGAAGCGTTAAGAGGAGATGATTTGTCAGTATGAAAATAAAATCGTTGCATATTGAAAATTTTGGAAAACTTTCTGGTCTTGACATGCAGTTTGATGCCAACTTGACTGAAATTTGTCGTCAAAACGGATGGGGAAAAAGCACATTGTCTATCTTTTTGAAAGCGATCTTTTATGGCATGGCAAAAAAGGGTAACAATCGTGCTTACAACAGCGAGCGAAGCAAGTTTAAACCTTGGCAAAGTGGCATATATGGCGGTTATGTCGTTTTTGAAGTGGAGGACAAAACTTATCGCGTGACACGCACTTTTGCGGATACGCCAGAGGGTGACACTTTTGAACTTGTTGACTTGGCGACTGGGCTTAAAAGCAAAGATTATTCAAAAGATATCGGTCAAGAACTTTTTGGCGTCGGTGTTGAAACATTTGAAATCACAGCATTCTTTCCTCAAAGCAATTTTGCAAGCGGAATGACTGATGAAATGCGTGTGAATATGACAGGATTGAACAAGTTTGAGAATGACCTTGAAAACCTTGCGAGTGCACAAAAAGTTATTTCACTTCACCTTCGTGAAATAAAACAAAATAAGCCTAAACAAACAGACATAGACAGAACCAAAAGGGCGATAAACGATTGTGAAAGACTGATAAAAGTTCAAAAACAAGAGAGTGAAGAACTTGAAAAAGAGGTTGAAAAACTTCAATCTAGTTTAACTGAGAAGTCTGACTTAATCAAGTCGTTGCGAGCAAAGCAAGAAAAGTTCCGCAGTGCGCAACAAGATAAACAGTCAACCAAAGATAAATTGTTGAGCTTGCAAGAAACAATGACCGCACTTGTTGAATTGAAAAATAATGAGAATCAAGAAAACAGTTCGCAAGAGAATATTATTCAAGCAAGAAATTCGGCAGTGCAGGGTAAAAATAAGGTTAGTCTTTTTGGCTCAATAATAACGCCAATAGTTGCCTTAGTCTTGGTCGGAATCCTCATCGGTCTTGGACTTTCAAACACCTTTTCTTTCACGCTTGCGCTTGCTTTGTCGGTCATCATCTTGATAATTGACACAACAGTCGAGTTCTATTTTATTAAAAATCTCAAAAGAAAAAACAAAGAAAACCTTGATTTGCCTTCTGACAAAATGAAAAATGGAGAGGAGAATAATAACTTTGCAAATCAAATTCAATCTTTGAAAGAGCAAATTGAAAACTTAAAAACTCAACTTGAAGAATTTGAAATACCAAGCTTTGACGAAGAAGAATTTGAAAACTTGAAGGATGAACGTGCCAAGATTGACCGTGAAAAAGTTGTCAATGAACAAAAGTTTCTTTCACTTCAACGCGAAATTGAGAGGAACTACGAAAACTATGAAAAACTTCAAGATGACTATGAGAGCATGCTGAAAAATAAAGTTGAAATGACGAGGGCAGAGGATATTTTATATAAAACAAAAGATATGCTTTTGAAAGCGCAAGAAAATGTTTCCGCGCGTTTTGCAAAGCCAATTAAAGAAGCATTCAGCAAAGTTTTTGATGCTGTCGCTGGTGAAAAGAAAGGCAAGATTTCCATTGATATAAATATGGCAATAACTGAAAATTCACCAAGCGGTGAAAAGGAATTTGAGTATCTCAGTCAAGGCTATCGCGACGCAATTTCAATCTGTCAACGTCTTGCTCTTCTTGACACAATCTATTTGAAAGAAAAACCTTTCATTCTTCTTGATGACCCTTTTGTCAATCTTGACGAAGAAAAAAGACAGGCGCTTTCAAATATTGTGCAAGAGTATTCTCAAAACTATCAAACAATTTATCTTCACTGCCATGAGAGGAATGGAGTTGAATAAAAAGAAAAAGAGAACAATGTTTAAGTTCTCCTTTTTTTTATCAAAAACTTTGCATACTAGCACAATATATTGTATAATGCAACGCATAATAGCCACAAATTATCATAAATTATCAATTTTTTTAATTCAAGTTGAGTTCATAATTTTCTGGGTCAATGTTATAATTTTGTTTTTCATAATTGTATAAATTCAATAAATTATTTAGCATCTCTTCTTTGCTGTTTGCCTCTTCCACACACTTGCAATAAAGTGCAACGAAATCTTTGTCAGGCAAAGGATTTGACGCCTTATTTGAAATGTATTTGTCATAGTATTCGGGCTCAGTGTAAACACGATAAGCCTTAGCAAAAGGTACATCGGCCTCGTCGCTATTTTTCATATGAAGACTTCTTATCATTTCCAAAATATTATAGTAAACCATATTGAACTCTTTTCCGTTACGCTCGAATATATTTTGCAGACTCGCAATTCTGTTTTCGATTTGAACAATTTTAAGAAGGTTGTTTTCATAAGGCCTCTGTCTATTTTCGTTATAGTATTCTATTTCTGAATTCAAAAAGTTTTTGATGAGGTCGTGTCTATCATATAAGAAATAGGCATTTTGAGCCAGAGCCACACGAGAAGGACAATTTGAAAAAGCGTAATAGTCTGACTCAGTCATAAACTTTTCTAACGACTTAATGAAATATTCAATTTTTTGACTTTTGAAAATTTTGACGCCTCTTGTTGTTTTGACACTTTCATTTAAAATAATCATCAAATCAATGTCTGAATTTTTTGAAGCGTAGCCAGTCAAGGAAGAGCCGTAAGCGATGACAGCCAAAAGATTATCCTTGTCAAGCACTCGCGGATAAATGTTTTCTTCCAAAAATTTATTCAAAAGTTGTTCTGTCTTTTCGTTAATTTTTTCTATTGGCATTTTTTGCTCCTAGTTTAATTCTAGCACAAAACTATGATTATGTAAATACCTCAAATTCAATTAATTCAATTTAGGGATAGATTGTTTGAAAAATACATTAAAAACACAGTAAATTCGCCAAGCGAAACATAAGAAGTCGAAATTTTATTTGGTTAAAAAAAAATATTTTAATATGAATTTTATTAGAAGGAAATATGATTTTGAATTTGAGTATTGACAAGAGTGAAAAACTGTGATAATATTTGAACATAAGAGAGGTGTTTTATGTTTAAAGGAACAAAAAATGGCAAACAAAGAAGAAAGCCAATTCCTGATGCTAATACTTATTCGACTTGGCAATTGCTTGAAGTTATGGCAGAAGGTAATCCAAAGGCTTACACGCGTTTGGCTTCAAGACTTGCTTATCAGGAAGTTATTGAGAAAGAAGAAAGAGAATACAATACAGACTTTCATAAATATTGCCAAAGCTTTCTTGATGCCAACATTCGTGGCGTTCAATTGGCGGTTTGGTATGATATAATTGATTCAACACGAGCTGAAAGGTTTGTTGGAACAATAAGTTCAAATGACCTAATTGACATGCTTAATTCAAAATGTTACGGCAGTGACCTAATTGATAAAGCAGTTTATAGTGGAGCTTGTCAAATGGACGAAATGCCAGTGTTCACTCATGAAGATGCGAAAGAATTCTGCGAAGGAACAAAAAAGAGTATGTTTAAAGGCAAAGTCCCTCCACAAAATGCGTATTGGGGATATACTCCATATGACGCACAAGCAATCTTTGACGAAGTTAAGAAAGAAAAAGCAAATAAAGGAGTTGCCAACGATGACAATTCCCAAGCAGGATTATAAAGTTAGTATATATAAAAAAACAAATCTAATATTGATTTGTTTTTTTTGATTTAATTTCCGCTGAATTTCTTTTGCAGGATTATTATTCGAGTTTTGAGGTCGTTTAAAAATCCGCCTTCGTGATCAATCTCAAAACTTTCTCTGTCAGTTGTCAGGTTGTAGGTCACTGAAAGGTCTTGAATATAGAAATATGTTGTGCTGTCAAAATGCCCCAATTTTGTGTCGTCTTCGGTGTAATTCCCGCTGAGCATACTTTTCATAAGACTGAATCTGTCGCAAGAGCCTGTGTCAATTTCTTTATAAGAGTTATACTCATTGTAAATGGGTTTTTCCTTCAAATCAATTTCGCTATGTTGAATGTTGTGTTGCTTAAAAATTTGTGATAGGGTTTGGTTGCCAATTTTTTGCTGAGTGGCATTTTTAATTAACTTATCAACATCTGTGTCATGGCAACAAACAACAAGTCTGACAGGCTGTGTGTTTTGATAAAAAATAATTGCGTGATGCTTGTTTCCGATTGCTAAATTCCAGTTGTTTGAAATTATGCAGTTGCAATTTTTGACAATTTTGTATTTATTATAGGGGGATGAAACATTATTTTCAAATCCGTCAATAAACGCGCCATTAAAACATTCATAATGGTTTGCAAATGCCTCTGTCCAAAGATCAATGGTTTTAATATTTCCCATAATTTAATTATATCATAAAATAACTATTTCTCAAAATAAAAAAGAGAAGAATTAAGCTTCTCTTTATTTATCAATTTTTATTGAAGGTTATATTCATCATTGGAATTGTCTTGGGTGTTTTCAAAAATTGGAACTGTAATATCATTACTTATATCAACTTTAACCAAACTGTTCTTTAAACTTTCTGACATATGTTTTTCTGCCCATTTTGTTGGGGCTGTCATTACTGCAAATCGGCTTGGTTGTTCAGTTGGACTTTTGCCGATTTCAGCAGCGGCAACATATTCTACTGTGCAGATAATCATGACTTTAGACCGACTTTTTTCGCAATCCTCTTGATTTAACCAAATATATTTTATTCCATTATCTTCAACGATTGGAGCTTCGGTAGTGACATAAACATCAGTAGGGTTTGTCACATTGCCACGCTCGTTGCTCGTTAAAAAGACTAAAGAAGTCATACTTTCATAGTGCAAAGTTTTAAGTAGGTCAGATTTCTTGTCGTATATTGGCATACAAGCAGGTCTCATTCCTGCATCTGTTGAAATTCTTTCATATAATGTAAACGTGCCGTTGTCATGAA
>CAPERS010000005.1 GCA_948607205.1 uncultured Eubacteriales bacterium
CTTAAAGGTTGGAGAGTTGCAAAATTAAAAAATTCGAAATTTTCGTGGGACAAGAGATTTAAATTAGTAAATCATAATAATACTAAGGCTTTCTTTAGTGTGGACGATACAAACCTTGAAGGTGATTTGTTTGCAAGAAAAAAACATCCAATTGCGCATTATTTAAAAGGTAATAGGAAGTATATCAGTTCGAAAGGATTGAAAAAGATTGAAAAAAAGTATAACGAGGAATTTGAGGAAAGCAGTTTGCAATAAAATAATCCTTAAAAATATTTAAAATTTTATTGACATTTTTCCGCGTTTATTATATAATAACAAGCGAACCGTTAAGGTTCATCCCTCTTTGGCAGCATAGCTCAGCTGGCTAGAGCGCATGATTCATACTCATGAGGTCACTGGTTCGATCCCAGTTGCTGCTACCAAGTGCGAGAATTCAGGCTAATTGGTCTGAATTTTTTTATTAAGAAAATTCTGCGACCTTACCGCCTGTTTCTCGCACTACCAACCAAGCGAAATCGCACTCCGTTGGTGGCTTGTCGGTGCTTAAAGAGGTTGTATATTTTAATTTTGTTCAACGATAAAGTTATTAAATGAGTAAGTGATAGAGTTTCGGTTTTATTTAACTTTACCCACTCGTCTATCGTTTAATCGTTAAAAATAATTTAGGCGAATTTCAGACAAAATGGTTTGGATTTTTATTTATAATATTCAGACCTTCGCTAGTTTTGCCATTATCGCAAAATAAAGTTAAGAACTCCAATTGTAGTTAATTTTTTTTAAAAAAATATTTTCACTATATAAAAATATAACTAAATTGGTTGTTTTTTTGCCTTATTTTGTCTAAACAATTGATTTTTCGACATTTTTAGATTAATATAGAGATGGAAGAAAACACAAATGACAAAAAAGCACTGGCTGATGGTTTTAATAGCGGTTTTGTTGGCTTTGAGTGTGGTTGCACTCTTGCTGGTTTTTTTGTTGCCTAAAAATGAAAGGCCAATCAGTTTAACTCTTTCTTGTCAAGATGTGATTGTGGATATCAATGAAATCGCGCCGATTGACGTCACTGTCAATATGCCGACTGCAAGGCTGGTTTATGAAATTGAAGACACAACAATTGCCACAATTGAAAATGGTCAAGTTCGCGGATTGGCCGTTGGAAAGACTGTGCTTATTGTGACCGCAACTTTCAAAGACCAAACAGTTTCAACGCAAGCAATTATAACTGTGCGCGAAAAGAATTTCCGTTTTGAGTTTTATTCCTTACAACATTGTCAAAGCAAAGGACTCACACTTATTTATTCTTCACCTGCAAGTTTTTCATATAGGTTATATGACGAGAATGGCGATGTCATTATCAATGCTTCCAATCCAACAATATCGGTGACTGAAGGCATAAGTTATTCTTTGGAATTTGGCAAGATTGTTCTTAGTGGCAAAAAGGATGGTTTTTTGACACTTGAATTTGTTCAGTATAGTTTCAAAGTGTCAATACGGCTTGTGTTTAGTGAAGAGGTGATAAATTAAAAAAAATCTTCTTTACAGTTAAATTAAAATAGTATAAATTAAAAAAGAACTTAAGGCAGGACTTCGTGTTCTGGTGGCTTTAAGTTCTTTTTTTGTAGTTATTTAATTTTAAGAAAAATATTATAAAGTTTATCAAGTTTATTTCAACAACGCTTCAAGTTTTTTGCATTTGTCTTCCTCCATTGCGGGAACGCCAGAAAGACGATAAGGAATGCCAAGATTTTTGTATTTAGCCTCGCCCATGGAATGATAGGGCAAGAGTTCAATCTTTTCAATGTTTTTAAGGCGACTTACCATTTCTTTAAGCAAGAGAACATGTTTTTCGTCGTCATTGATTCCGGGAACAATAACCTGCCTGAGCCACATCTTTTTGTTCATTTTTTGGCAAAGTCCAAGAAACTCAAGATAGGTTTTGTTTTCCATGCCAACAAGTTCACGATACTCTTCATTCACGACTGCTTTTATGTCAAGCATGACAAGGTCGACAAGGGAAAGGATTTCTTGATATCTTCCTTCTTTCACTCCAAGTCCAACGCCAGCAGTGTCAAGACATGTGTGTATGCCTTCGTTTTTGCAAAGTGACAGAATTTCAATCAAAAAGTCGGGTTGAAGAAGTGGCTCGCCACCCGAAAAGGTAACTCCACCGTCTGAGCCGAAATAGTTGGAATATTTCTTTATCTGGTCAAGAAGTTCCTCAGCAGACATTTCTATTGCACCTTTGCCGATTTTCCAAGTTTCTGGATTGTGGCAATATTGGCATCTGAGTCGACAGCCTTGGAAAAAGACGACGAACCTTATTCCAGGTCCGTCGACAAGTCCCATTGTTTCTATGCTTGAAATGTTACCTTTTGTCATAGTCTTCCTTAATTGATTTTATCTGAAACAAACTTCGAGATGGTAGGGGTCTAAGACACCAGATCGAATAAAGTTTAGTTTTGATTTCAATCTGTTGATAAAATGTGTCTAAGACACTAGATCGGATTAAGTTTGAATTTGAATTCAATTTATTGATAAAACGTGTCTAAGACACCAGATCGGATTAAGTTTGAATTTGAATTCAATCTATTGATAGTAAATGCCTAAGGCATTAGCATCCGATGCGCTCATGGAAAGTTCTTGAAATAACTTCCTCTTGGTGAGCACGACTAAGTTTGTTGAAGTTTACTGCATAGCCAGAAACTCTGATTGTCAGAGTTGGATATTTGTCAGGGTTGTTCATTGCGTCAATAAGTTTCTCACGATTGAGGACATTGACATTGATGTGTTGAGCGCCTTGTGTGAAATATCCGTCAAGGATTGAAACAAGGTTTTTAATTCTGCCTTTCTCGTCCTTTCCAAGTGCTTGTGGCACGATTGAGAATGTGTTTGAAACGCCGTCTTCACAGCAGTCGCAGTATGGAATTTTTGCAACTGAGTTGAGTGAAGCAAGAGCGCCTGAGCAGTCACGTCCATGCATTGGGTTAGCACCTGGTGCGAATGGTGTGCCAGCTTTTCTTCCGTCAGGAGTGTTTCCTGTCTTCTTGCCATACATAACGTTTGATGTGATTGTGAGAGCAGAGAGTGTGTGTTTTGCTCCACGGTAGAGTTTGTTCTTTCTGAGGCTTTCAATGAAGTGTTTAACGATTTCAACAGCAATTTGGTCAACTCTGTCGTCATCATTGCCATATTTTGGATAGTCGCCTTCGATTGTGAAGTCAACAGCAATTCCGTTCTCGTTGCGGATTGGAGAAACCTTTGCATATTTGATTGCAGAGAGTGAGTCGGCTGCAACTGAAAGACCTGCCATTCCGAAAGCCATAAGTCTGTCAACAACTGTGTCATGAAGTGCCATTTGTCCTGCTTCGTATGCGTATTTGTCGTGCATATAGTGGATAATGTTCATTGCGTCAACATAAGTTTTGGCAACTTTATCAAGTGTTGTAAAGTATGATTTTTTAACTTTTTCATAGTCAAGCACTTTGCCTGGCATTTTTGCAACGCCTTTGACAACAAGTTTGCCACTCTTTTCATCGTGACCTTCGTTGATAGAATAAAGAAGAGTTTTTGCAAGGTTGCATCTTGCGCCGAAGAATTGCATTTGTTTGCCAACTTTCATTGCTGAAACGCAACATGCGATTGCATAGTCGTTGCCATACATTGGGCGCATAACATCATCACTTTCATATTGAATAGAGTCGGTGAGAATTGAAATTTTTGCGCAGTATGCTTTGAATTTTTCAGGCAATTTTGTTGACCAAAGCACTGTGAGGTTTGGCTCTGGTGATGAGTCAAGATTGATAAGTGTGTGGAGATAACGGAAAGAGTTCTTTGTTACGAGGCTCTTTTTGTCGTCAGCCATTCCGCCAATACTTTCAGTAACCCAAGTTGGGTCGCCGGCAAAGATTTCGTCATAGTCAGGTGTTCTGAGGTGACGAACAAGACGAAGTTTGATGATGAATTGGTCGATAAGTTCTTGTGCTTCAATTTCAGTAAGTGCGCCAGATTTCAAATCTCTTTCAATATAGATGTCAAGGAAAGTTGAAGTTCTGCCCAAACTCATTGCCGCGCCGTTGTTTTCCTTAACTGATGCAAGGTAACCAAAGTATAACCATTGAACAGCCTCTTTTGCATTCTTTGCAGGTTTTGAAATGTCAAATCCATAGCCTTTTGCCATATCTTTGATTGCGCCGAGCGCTCTGATTTGCTCAGAAACTTCCTCTCTGTGACGGATGCCTTCCTCAGTTGTCACATCAAGCATACTTGGCAAAAGCATGTCAGCTTTTTTCTGTTCAATAAGTTTGTCAATTCCGTAAAGGGCAACTCTGCGATAGTCACCAATGATTCTTCCTCTGCCATAAGCATCTGGAAGACCAGTCAAAAGACCAGCCGAACGCGCTGCACGAATGTCAGGAGTGTAAGCATCAAAAACACCATCATTGTGTGTTTTTCTTGTGCCAGAAGTGAAGATGTCTTCAATTCTCTTGTCCATGTGTTTTCCGTATGCTTCAAGCGCTTGCTTTGCAGTTCTGATTCCGCCGAAAGGATTGACAATTCTTTTGAGTGGTTTGTCAGTTTGAAGACCGAACACAACTTCGTTCTTCCTGTCAATGTATCCTGCTTTGAAAGTGTTGATTCCAGACACTGCTTTGAGTTCAACGTCAAGAAGGCCTTTCTTGCGTTCAAGTGCAAGGAGTTTCATGCACTTGTCCCAAACCTTTTGTGTTTTGTCGGTGATAGGTGCCAAGAAATCATCCCCGCCTTTATATTCAGTATAGTTTGCAAGAATGAAGTCGCTGACGTTGATGGAATTTTTCCAAGTCTCGCCTTTAAAACCTTCCCAAGCATTTATTTCTTTTATTTCAACTTTGTTTTTCACTTTTTTTCTCCTTTTAAATTTGCACATTCAGTATAACACAAATTTATTCTCTCTCCAAATAAATATGAAAGAAAAAACAGTTTTGCAATTAAAATCTAATATTGACATCTATCTTTAATTATGATATACTTTTAAAAATGGAGTGATTATGAAGAAAAACATAGAAATAGAAAAACTTCCATATTGCGTTCAAGAAGGTTTAGAATGCTTTAAAGGTTTGATTTCTGATGAAGAAAAACAAGAACTTGTAAATTTGTATTACTATAGTCAGAAATATACAAAAGATGCATTGATTAAAAAACAACAATTCTACGAAAAACTTTTAAACTATTCGTTAAGGGCTGAACCTATAGCCGACTGGGTATATACAAGACTGGAACCAGTTTTAAAAGAATTTGATGAAAAACATCAATATTTTGAAGATAAGCTAGAAGAAAACACTTTAGGTGGTGGTTTATTATACACTGGAGATTTATCTAAATTTTTGAAGATGTTAGAACTTGAAACCATTTATTCAAGCCAAGTAAGTATACATTCTCTGTCAAAAAATATTGGTTACTGTGAAGAAGAAAGTGATAATGTGCCAAGATTCTTTTTTAAAGACTTTATCCATGCATGTTTAAATGATGTTGAAAATTTAAAAAAATTGACAACCACACAAATACAAGAGAAGTTAGCCTACTTAAAAAATGAAAAGGTTTTGCTTGAGGAACTTTTAACAGAAAGTGAAAAATTTCTGCAAAAATATGGCAAGAAGAGCAGTTATTGCCTTTCTGAAATGCATATGGCAGAACGTAAGTTTACCTGGGATTATGAATATTATAACAAGAAAGACTACATTGCACCTAAAACAAAAGAATTTTTAGAAGAATTTATAGACGAGAGTGTGCCTGACATGATGGAGGCCGTAATGCTTTGTCCGCCTCTTCTTGGACCAATGGCTGCGATATTTCTTTTTATGGAATTTTCAATTGGAACGACAATAACTTTGCTAAAAGACACTTTAATAGAACCTTCTAAAGCTATTAAAAAGATAATCACTGAAAAGAAATATCTTAAACAAAAAGAAAAGTTTGACCCAGATGAACTAATAGAAGACTTTAAGAAATGTCTTCGTATAAAATTAGATTTAAGTAATTCTTCTGATGAAATCACTAATCGAATACGTGCTCTAAACAGAGTGATTGGAGCGTGTGAATTGCATTTAAAAGAGGAAGAGTTTGGCTTAATTAAAATTCCACAACATCAAAGAGTTTTCAAAATGCCAAGCAAAAAGTTTAGTCGTGCTTTGAGTCATTCAAAAAGAGAAGATAGATGGGTGATGCCTAAAAATTTGTGTCTGCCTCATATATTCTATAAAAAAGAGGTTGCAAAAACTATCGATAAAGAGGTTCGGTTTTGGAATGAAGCTCCTGCAACATTTTTTAGTAAAGTTAGATATTATAATTATAATATTGAAACTGCAAGAAAGAAGAAAGTTATAAATTTAGAGCAAGAGAAAGAGACAATGTAAATCTCGTGTGAAAAACTTTAACAAAAAAAGAAGGATATCATATCCTTCTTTTTTTACATATTGCATTTTCGCTTTTAATAAGTAATATAAAAATTTAACAAATCACAATAAGTTTTTTATATTTTTAAAAGTCTAATCTTCCCACTGAGAAACCATTTCAATGAGTTTTGAACTGGCTGTCACTTTTTCAGTTTGTTCATTTTGAGTTTCAAACTTTTCGGTTGACTTAGTTTCAGTTTCAATTTCTTCTGTCATTTCAGTTTCTTCTGAAATTTGGTCAGGCATTTCATTTCGTTTGTCTGATGTTTCTGTCATTGCTGTTTCAACTTCACTTTTCTTTATTTCAGTTTGAGTGCCTGCACTCTCAATTGCTTCTTGGTTTATCACTTTGTTTTCTTCTTTGCGTTCATTGTTTACTGAAGGAATTTTGCTTTCGCTTGCCAAAGTTTGACTTTCTTTTTGAGCGTCATCAATTGCTTTTTCGTTTTTATCTGAATTTTGCTCTTTCACTCTTTCTTGTGCATTAGTTGTGTTTTCATCTTGTTGACTTTCTTTGTCGCCATCATTTCCAGAGCCTGAAATGTCTTTGTCTGGTTGTGGTTCATTATCTTCTTCGTTTTCTTTTATTTCAGTTTGCTTTTCTTCGCTTTTTTCAATTTCAACTTCAATCTTGTCTTTTTCCACATGTTCAACGTCTGTCAAGAAATCATAAATCTCGTCAAAAGTGTTGTCAAGGTCAAGATAATAGCATCTGCCGTCAAATTTGCCATTGTTGCCACGAATAACATTCACGCCATAAGAGTTTGGCTGAATGTGAATAAGAAGTTGGTCAAAGTCCATTCCACTTGCTGATACAGTTTTGCCATAGTCAAACTTGACCCAATAACCCTCTTTGAAATCTTCCATTGTCAACTTGTGAATTGCCACAGCAAACGCTGGCATTTGACGAGAGCCTGAAATTGCCTCAACAAAAATCTCGTCAAAGCGAGTCTGGTCACTTTCACTAACAAAAAATTCTTCACCGTCTTTATAGAATTGAACCACATTAGCCTCACTGAAAACATCTGGCATGACACCTGCCTGAGCAACAAACATAACAGGAACTGCCATCAATAAAAAAAGAAATTTCATTTCTCAACCTCCATTTTACAAAATAGTGTGTTAAAAAGCAAAGGTTTTATGCAAAATGAAGTTTTTTATTTTTAAAACGGACACCTCCTTTGAAAATAATTTTTAAATTATATGAATTTGTAAAATATAGTTATGGCAAATTACTTAGTTTTTTTTATTTTATTTTACCCTAACAACTACGATTTTTAAGAAATCAGTAATGATTATTGTTATGGTTAAATTGTTAGATGAGTTTTTATATAAAAATAACTATTCATTTAACAAATAAAAAAATCTTGCTAAGGTTTTTGCGAGTAAGGAGGAACAAATGACAAACATGGAAATCTTTGTGAAAAATGTGAAAGAATTTATGGAAAAAGGAGGAATTGATGGAAAGACACTTGCAAATAATTCTAAATTATCATATAAAACGGTTTGTGATATTTTGAACGGAAAAAGGAAAGATGTTCAATTTGATACTATTATAAGTTTATCAATTGGTCTTGGATTATGTCCAGCCGAACTTTTCGATACCGCTTTTAAAAAAAATAGAAATATCGATTAGTTCAATTTTGATTAATAACATTTTGCTTATTTCAAATTTTATGTTAAAATATAGCCATGCTGAAAATTGTTAATTTAAAAGAGTTCTCGCCGACTGTTGACTATGCGCTTGCGCTTGTTGAAATTGAAATCGAAAGAGCAAAGTTTGACGGCACGGTTGCAATCAAGGTTTTGCACGGTTATGGTTCGCACGGCAAGGGTGGAGCTATTTTGTTGGAACTTAGAAAAAGATTAAGATTGCTCAAAAAAGGTAGCAAAATAAAAAACTATATTTCAGGTGACAAGTGGAATATCTTTGACAAAGACGCGCTCGATGCGCTCAGTCGCGACAAGACAATTTTTGGTGATGAAGATTTGAATAAGGCAAATCCAGGAATAACAATAATAATTCTGTGAAGTTAAACTCAAAAAATAAATTTCCTATTATATTAGAAAGAGGCAAGATGAGGTGTTATGACTGCCCACGAATGTGTGGTGTTGACCGTGAGAGTGCAAAAGGTTTTTGCGGTGAAAAAAGCAAAATTCGTGTTGCAAAGATAATTGAAAATTTTATGTGGGAAGAGCCATATGTGAGCGGACAAAAAGGCACGCTTGCAATCTTTTTTTCAGGTTGCTCTTTGAGATGTGAGTTTTGTCAAAATTATGAAATTTCGCATATCAGCAAGGGTGATGAATTCTCGCTATCTGAGTTTGCAAAACTGCTTCAAAGTTTTGACTATTCAAAGTTTGACACTGTTGATTTTATCACGCCGACACATTTTTCGTCAGCACTTTATGAGGCTCTTTCAATTTTCAAGCCACCTGTTCCTGTTGTTTGGAACACAAGTGGTTATGAGCGAACACAAACGCTTCAAAAACTTTTGCCTTGCGTCGATGTCTTTCTCTTTGACCTCAAATTCTTTTCGGCAGAACTTTCCAAAAGGCTGGCAAAGGCGGAGGACTATTTTTCTGTCGCCTCAGAAGCTGTCAAGTTTGCTATTAATGCCAAGCCTAACATTATCGAAAACAATATAATGAAACAAGGCGTTATTGTCAGGCATTTGGTTTTGCCGGATGAGGTTAAAGACAGTTTTAAAGTTTTAGATTTCCTAGCCGAATGCGGAAAGCCAGTTATAAGTCTTATGCAACAGTTCACACCAACTGGAAGAGGTGAGAAAAACAGAAAACTCAATCGGCTTGAATTTAAGTCAGTGCTGGCGCACGCTGAAAAACTTGGGCTAACGCAAGGGTTTTATCAAAGCGAAGGTTGCGCCGACCAAACTTTCATACCAAAGTTTTAATATGTTTGACATTTGTTAAAAAAATGGTTACAATAATTTAAAAGTGAGGAAAGCATGGGTGCATATTCAAGTTATTTAAAGAAAAAACTTAACAGGTCACGCGTTATGGGCATGATTGCCAGCATGATTGCCATAGTTTTGGTTGTGCTATACTTTCTTGGTATTGCTGACCAATGGTTTTCTGTTATCAACATTTCCTATCTGCTCGGCATGGCTTTTTCAAGCAATGTGACATGTCAAGATATCAAAATTGGTTCACCATGGCAAAAATTTAATGCTGCGCTCTCTGTGTTTTTCTATCTTTTTGCAATAGCGCTCATGATTTATGCTTTTGTCTGTGGCGGAATATCTTTTTAAGCACTTGAAAAGTTTATAATAAAGGTTATTAATTTTAAAAAACTTAGCAACAAAAATGCTAAGTTTTTATATTTACAAGAAACGATAATTAAAGTGATATAATTTACAAAACTTATTTTCTGTATGCTTCTATGCGGTGGATATATGACTTGGTTCGGTCCATTCCGCGAAAGGTTTGTTTGAATGATGAGGTGGCGGTGTCGTAGGTGTAAATTCCAGTGTAAGAAGGTTGAACTTTTGAAATCTTTGGAACGACTGAAACTTTGAAAAATGCAATGGTAGAACAAGTCATGTTGGACGTTACGATTGTGTAGTCTGTTCTAAGGCGGTTTTCAAGAGGCATATCAATAAGTCCTTGAACACCGTTGACAACGGCATAAAGGCGAAGATAACTGTAATCGGCAAAATTAAATGGCAATGTGTCAGTTCCACCAATGCCATCTGTGAAGCCGTGGTTGATGTTTGCGTCAGTGCTGTCTTTGTCATACAGAAGGTCATAGCTAACAAGATTGTTAACAGACGTTGTCAAGGATGAAAGTTTCTTTTCAATCTCAGCCATTCTTGTTGCATTGGCAGTGTTCTGAGTTGTTATTGTTTCAATGCTTGATGAGTAACTGTTGACTTTCAAATTGATTGCCGTCAAACTTGACTTGGTGGAATCAATTTGGCTTTGAAATGAGTTGACTGTGGTTTGAAGGGAGGCGAACTCTGAAGGAATGTCTTTGACGTCGTTGAATGCATTTTCAATTGTGCTGAACTTTGAACTCATGGCGTCAACGGAATCTGAAAGAACTTTGACATTTTGATTTATTGCGGTCATGCTTGCACGAGTTGAATCGAGAGTGTTTGAAAGTGTCGAATATGAATTTTCTAGGGAGACAATTGCCTCACTGTTTGTGTTGGCAGTAAGGGCTATATTGGTCATGCTTGAACGCGTCGATTCAAGAGTTGTTGAAAGCGTTTCGATATTGTCAAGATTCTTATATATATTTCTTTCATTTTCTAAAACTGCTTTATTAGTGTTGGCTATAGAATTTTCAATTGATTTAAACATCTCAAACTGTTCATTCAGAGTGTTATATATTGTATCTTTGTTATCCTTCAATGTCTCAATTTCTTGAGTATGTGTTGAAAGCATAGTTGTGTTTTCGTCAACAAAATATTTCAGGCTGTCAATGTCGAGAGTCATCTGTTCCAGCGATAAAGAAATTTTTTTCATATCACTTGTCAGTTTGTCAATATAATAACTGTTCGAGTTAGCAAGTGATTCAACATCATTAAGTCTTTCAAAAACAGTGAGGATATTGTTGTGGGTGTCTTTGACTTTGTCAGCAAGTTCGCTAAGTTTTTTGACAATGTCACTTCCTCCAACGCTCGCCAAAATTTCCTCTTTAAGTTTTGGCAATTGCTTTTTGACTAAATGCCAAATCTCCTTTTCAATTTGCTCTATTGCGCTTGCAATCATATCTAAATTTTGCATAAAAAAACTCCTTTGCCAACATTTTACAAAGGATGTTTCTTGTTTTCAACATTCACTGCCATATTTTTATTTCATTTCACCACTTTTTGATTTTTTTGTCTTGCTTTTCTTGATAAAAACAACTGCCAATATGATTGTGACAAGGGCAATGATGATTGTTATCGCGGTGATAAGTGCACTGCTGATACCATATGCTTTGATGTCTTTGGTCGCAATAAGTCCATAGAAAAGTGAGCCGTTGTCTAGCACAAATGATATTGCTGTCATCTTCTCTTTTCCGTCAAAACCACCATAGATAAAAATCTCTTGACCTTGTTTAACTTTATGCCCAGATTCTGTGCCGTCAACATTAAAAATTTTGCTCTCAGTTGCAATAACTGTTCCGTTGAACACTGGATAAACATCTTGACCGCTTTTGTTTGATGTGACATAAAATTTGAAAACATATCCTTCACTTTCTTCGTTTTCGACTTTGAAAAAGTCACCTTTTTCTTCAATAAATGTCAGTTTGTCACCATGGTGAAAGACAACTGGTTTTCCGTCGGTGTCTGTCACTATTGAAGAAAAATCAGCAGTCTGATAAAGCGTGCAGACGGTTGAAATAACCGATAAAGTTTCGCCAGAAGAAGTTGGCGACATAAAAGTCAATAAAGATAGAACAGCGCATAAAAGAAATTTCATATTTTTATTATCAATTTTTTTGGCAGTTTTGTCAAGCAATTTTTAATTCTAAAAAGGTAGTATTTTTCTAAAAAAACTTAAAGCTGTGTGGATAACTGTCCTTGAAATGTGGATAACTTGGCGCTTGAATGTGGATAATTCGCTTGAATTTGTGGATTTCTGCCTAATTGCTGTGGATAAAATGTGGATAAGTATAAAAACGCCAAAAAATTTGGCGTAGTTGACTTTTTTAAAGAGAATAAAGTTTTCGTTTATTAGGTTTAAAGCAGTTCTATATATTTTTTCTTCAAGTCAACAACTGCATTTTTGAAAAATTGTTTATCTTTTTTGTTTAGATATTGTGAAAAGGTTTCGAACATAATGTCGATATAGTTGTTATTTAAAACCTCTTCGCGTAAGAAATTGTAGGTGAGGTTATAGCAACCTGAAATGCGAATCAAGCACCTATCAAGTTTTGTTATCGGTGTGAACCAAGTAAGTGGTTTGAAATCAATAAAGTCTTGATATATCTGTTCAGTCACGCCATCCTTGTCAACGAGAATTGGCTGTGCGCCATTTGCAGTTGTTATGATGTTTGAAAAAGTGTCGGCATTTTTGATAAGTTCAACAAACAAAAGGCAATCTTTATCGTTTTCAGTGTATGGCTTGTTGTGAAATTTGGCGCAAGTTTTTAAAACCTCGAATCTCTTTTTGCTTAAGTATAATTTTTTATAGTCCCAGCCAGATAAAATTTCAAAAGATTTATCGCCATGGTCAACGCTTTTATTGTCGTCATAAGTTTGAAATTCTTCCCACTGTTTGAATCTCCCAATGTCATGCAAGAGTCCAACGAGATATGCGAAATGCCTATCCTTTTCGCATAAACCAAGTTTGCATGCAATTTTGAAAGATGTGGTTGCAACATCGAAACTGTGAATAATTTTACGAAGTATATTTGAATTTTCAGTGTCAAAATTGTTGACAAAATCCCAAAAAATTTTGTTATAATCTTGTATTATAAGTTTCATATTTCTCCTCAGTTTTCCTCTTTATTGTTTTCGATTAATACCTTTTCGCCAGTTTGATTTTTATTGCCAATGTTTTGCTTTCTTTCTTGAATTTTCCAGTGAATAAAGCCGTAGATATCATTGATAAGAAAGATTCCAAAAGATAATGCGGTTGGCAAGAATGCAATTCCTGAATTTATCACAACCATCGTCCACAGCACAATGAGAATTATGTCGTTTGCAACAAATGCAAGAGCATAGTAACTGCAACGGCGAAGTATGAGATATGACGCAACGACAGATGTGATAAGTGAAAGGGTGCTTATTATAAGTTCACTGGTGTTAAGCGCACGTAAAAGAAAATAGAATGCCACAGTTGCACAGATTGCGCCAATAAAAAGATAAAGATATTCAATACCTTTAATTTTGTTCACCTGAACAGTGCTGGTGTTTTCTTTATTTTTGTTTCTAAGCCAAGACACGATTGATGCGACTGCGATAGGAATCATCAGTCCGATATATATTATCGCCTCACCATAATAATGCTGAAGAACTGATATGATTGAATAGATTATGTTGTAAGCGATATTGATAAAAGGCGCAAAAACGAGTCCTTTTGCAACGGTCATAACTGACACTACGCCAACGAGTGAAACAACATATGAAAACCAGTTGCGGTCTGGCGTGAATGCGAAACAAAGACTCAGTCCAATCAAACTTAAAGCCAAAAATACAATTTCGAACCAGTTCCAGTTTTTTAAAAATTTTTTCATATTTTCACCTATAACAGATTATATGCTTTGAGCGCATCAAGCAAAAACTTTCCGTCTGGAATGATAAGTTGTTTGTATTTTGGTTTTGAAAACTCCTCGATAAAAACTGAAAAATTGTCTTTCACTTGGCTGACAAATTCGGCAGTGTTACCCCTGTCATAAAGCCTTTTTTCAATCCATTTCCAACCAGATAGATTTGGACGAGCAATCATGTATTCAATTCCATGCTCATCAAAGAATTGAAAAATCTCTTGATTTTTAAGTCGCGGATGGCTTAACTGTATAAGGACAATGTCATACTTGTCTTTTTGCGTCAAAATTTCATCAATATAGTTTTGAGGCCAAGCAGGGTTGAGAACACGATTTTTGTTGCCCTTTCTTTCTTCTTCGGTCATGCCTGCAACGCCATTTTCAAGCCACTTGAAATATGTCGATTCAAGGTCCAACACGTTTGTATAATTTTTTCCAACGTATGACTTTCCAACGCCAGCAAATGCTGCAATAATCTTTCCCATTTTTCCTCCTTATTTTCAATATAATAAATCAACCAAAGTTTTGTCAATTTTTTTAATTTAGTTTTATTGTTTTGCAATAGTATTGTCATAAGCATAGCAGGTCACTTTGCGCTTGCTGATTTTTTCAAGACAGTCCACAATCCCAGCAATGTTGGATTTCTTGCTTAAAATTGAGTTTGACAGGTTTTCATATTTTTCGTTGTAAAATCCAATGAAATACTTTTCGCAATTCAGACTTTGAGGAAACATTTTGATGTCTTGCTGGCTGTCACCACCAACGATAACCATGTGTGGCTGTTCTTTAACATGCTTTTTCAAAAACAGTTCAATGAATCTGCCTTTGTTTAATAAGAAATTTTTTATGTCAATTCCGTGACCATATTTGTCATCATAAACTTCAAAGTCAAGTTCAGTCATGTTGTTTTTGCAATAATCAAGAAAACTGAAAGACTTTTCATCGAACTGCTCGAACTCGATATTGAAATAGCTTTGGTAAAGTTTGTTCATTTCATAACCAAATTTTTCAGTTGCAAGTTTTAATTTCTGCCATTGTGCTTTTGTGAGAGGATGATTGAAATTTTTGTGAATGCAGTTTGACTTGTCAAGCGTAAATGCACCATATTCATATGCAAAACCAACTAAGATATCTTCTCTTCCTATCTCGCAAAAAGCGTTTGAAAGAATGTTAAATCTTGTTTTGGCTTGAAATTCGTTTGTTCCAGAAACGATCATCAGTTTGACTTTTGCCGAATTTCTTTTTTCAAGTTTATCGATTGCACTTGCAAATTTTTTGAAATTGTCTTTTGAGATTTTGCCGTTTTTCACGAGTTCGTTGATTGTCATGCTCCAATCTAAAAATATATAAATTGTTTTATCTTTCATAAAAGCAAGTATAAAAAATTGACAAACTTTTGTCAACTGAATTTGTTTGTTAAAACTTTAATATTAAATTTGCCATAGAAAAAAGCATACCTCAGTTGATATGCTTTTAATAAAGTGAAATTTTTATTTATTACATCCAATATCTATCTGTTGTTTCATTCCAAATATCTTTCAAAAAAGCATTGCCTATTTTTGCTTTTTCTTTAAAATCATTTTTTGTTTCAAAGGTTTGAGAATTTGTCGTGTTGGCTTCAAACATTTCAATTACATTTTTCTTATCATTATTTGAAGTTAAAACAACTCCATAATAAGTTCCCTTATATTCAAACCGCATTTCGCTGTAACAAAATAAGGCTTCAATAAATTCGTCTATATTAGGCTCAAAAGGTTTCTTTTCTTTATAAAGTTGCTTAGCCCTATTTAAAGAAATTAAATTCGAATATATAACTTTATCTGGAAATTCGCTATACATTTTTCCATTATACCAGCCGCAATTAGAACATTCGCCTTGGTCATAGATGTCTGCCATATATCTATGACCGCAAACTGCACATCTCTTTTTAAAAATGTTATCATATATATTTTTATTCGTCATTTTTACTCCTTTTAACAATATGATGAATTAGTATCTTCGTTATTCGGACCTATATAAAGAGGTCTAGAATCTTTTTTAGACCAATCCCAATAGTGGTCGTGAGGATATTTATGTGGTTTTTTGGGATTTTCGTTTTTATGCTTCCAGTCTCTATCCCAGAGGTTTTCACCATTTGGTCCATACCATCTTTGTTGTATTAATTCATTTGGATTATCAATATCATACATATCTGTCCTTGTATTTGGGTTTCCATATGAACCTGGGATATTTCGTCCTACTTTTCCAAATATTTGCTTAATACCACCACTTGGTTTACACATTCCCATTATAGCACCTCCTGTGGCAAAAGTTCAAACGGTTTTGAGGTTGTTTTTCCACCAATTCCTGTAAGTTTGAATTTTAATTGTTTTCCAACCAAATTTTTTACTTTAAAGTCTGTTTTGAACAGTCCTGCGGTGTGATATTTTGTTTCTATCTTTATTTCATCCAAAAACCATTCAATTTTGTCGACGAACAAAGATTTTACTTGTAATGTTCCTTGATAATTATCAACTTCAATTGAAACAATTTTTGGCGCGCCTATTAAGTTGTTATTTCTTTTTATTTCGAATAAACTTTTCGTATCTTCGAATGAAAGTTCATTCCAACCAACATTTTCATAAGGATTTTTTATTAGTGGAATATTGTTTTGTTTTATTTCGATATCATTTCCACCAAAATTTTCTAAGCGGGCAATAATTTTCCAACGTAGAACTTTATTTCTTTCTTCATAATTGATTAAAGACTTGTTGAGGTGAGAAGCGAACTGCATTTCTGAGCAGTTATTCACTTTTATAAAATGCTCTTGTGCTTCTTCGCCAAATCCAAGCCGGACTGAATTTTTAAAATGTTTAACGCCATGACAACGTGAACAAATGGCAATAATATTTTTTAAAGTTTGTGTTTCCTTTTTTATATCAAAATCCCATTCTTCATGAACATCAAGTTCTTCCGTTTTATTTCCACAAATTTCACATCTTCCATTGGCTCTTTTTAATGCAACTTCACGAAGTTTGTTCCAATCTTTCTTAGATAAAGTCTTACTAAAATCATTGTTCCAAGCGCCTTTTGGGAGCATGCTTATTGTTAGTTTTAATTCTTCCATGTTTTGCTCCTAGACTTCTGGATAAAGTTCACCAGCGAAATATTTTCTTGTAAACTCTTCAAATCCTATTTTTTTTATTAATTCTTCACTATTAAATGGGTCTATTGATTTTATATTGCCCTTCATTTCTGAAAAAGGTGTGCCATAGCAAATTATTGCACTTGGTTTGATTTTTTTCATCATGATTTCATAGCCTTCCATAAAGCCTTTTTTATTATCCTCTCTTGTATATGTCGAAACTGCAACAACAGAACCTTTTTCCACACCATCACAAAAGAAATCAAAACAATCATAGGAACCCCAAGAGATTGTGGGAATTACTAACATACCTTGTTTTTGCCAAAAAGCACCGCACCAACGATTTTTGAAAACACTATCAATTTGCTTAGCAAGTGGCATATCTTTATAGGTGCTAAATTCTGGGGTTAATAATGCATAATATTGGTCAAGTTTTTCAAGCGCAATTTCTGGTTTTTCATATACATTTTCAAAATTCCAATCATAAGTAAAAAAATGAATAGTTTTAGATTTATTGTCATTATCTTCTTTTTTTGTTTTAAGATAACTTAACAATTCAATTTTATCTATATCTATATTTTGTTTCTTAATAAGTGGCATTCCATATTTTCCACATTTTTCAAACTCATTTCTTACAAGTTTTTGTTTTTTTTTTCGCTTTTCATCATCAGAGTCGAATTTGTTGTCGTCATTAGAAAAAAGCGAACTTAATTGTTCGTTTTTTATCATTGTAATCTCCTTTTTTTGTTTTTTGGTTACGCAAAGAGAATACCATTCAAAAATTTATATTTTCAAGTTTTACTGCCAAAATCTTGTGATAATTGCCGAGTTTGTCAAATAAAATATCATGATGAAAATAAAATTTCTAACAATCAAGAAAAAGGCAATTGTTGCCGGATTATTATCGATTTTGCTTATTGCAGGTGCAGTGCTGGCGCTGTATTTGTCAAGACCTGCAAGTTATCCAAAGCCAGAGTTTTCGGTGTGTATTGATGCAGGGCATGGTGGTCGTGATGGGGGCGCAGAAGGAAAGGTAACTGGTGTCACAGAAAGTCGGCTCAATCTTGAATTTGCTCAAACTCTTCGTGAGATGTGTCAAAGTTTTGGTTTTGGAGTTGTCATGACGAGGAGTGATATGAACGGATTATACTCGCCAACTGCAACAAACAAAAAGCGAAGTGAAATGGAAAAGCGAAAGGAAATCATTGACAAAAGCGGTGCGGATGCTGTTATCAGCATTCACATGAACAGTTTTGCTTTGTCATCTGCGCATGGAGCATATGTTTTTTATGGTGCTGGCAATGAAAAGGGTTTTAGTCTTGCCAAAAGCATTCAGACTTCACTTTGTCGCGATTTTGAGTCAGCAAGAAAGACGGTGAGTGTTGGCGATTATTATGTTCTCAACTGTCATGAAAAAGCAGGAGTGCTGGTTGAATGTGGGTTTTTATCTAATGCAGAAGAAGAGAGATTGCTCTGCGATAAGGAATATCAAAGAAAGATGTGCTATTCCATTCTCGTTGGGCTTATTGATTATTTCTCCATGAACGAGTCAAACTGAAAAAGTTTAATTTTGCTGGACTTGTGATAAAATTTCGAGTATAATCAAGAACATACGGAGGAAGTTTATGTTAGTGATAATTTCAGGCGTCAGCGGTGTTGGCAAAAACACTGTTATCAGTGAAATTATGAATAGGCGAGACAATGTCAAGTTTTTCAATTCTGGCACAACACGCGAAAGGAGACCATTTGAAAAAGATGGCGAGCCATACATTTTTATGAGCAAAGATGAGTTTTTAAAGCGTCAAAAAAATGAAGAATTTTTTGAAACGCAAGAGGTGCACGGAAACTTTTATGGCATTCTATACAAAAGCCTTGAAGAAGCGATAAAAAATGAGAAGATTTTCTATGTGCGCGACATTGACGTCTATGGAAATGTTAGGCTCAAAAACTATATGAATGGCAAAGGCAGATGTCTTTCAATCTTTCTTGATGCGCCTGATGAAGTTATTAAATCAAGACTTATCGGCAGAGGAGAAAGCGAAGAAAGGGCAAATGTGCGCATGTCGCGTGCGCAAATGGAAAGAGAGCATTTGCACGAGTATGACTATGTCATTGAAAACATCGACCTTGAAAAAACGGTGAGTAAAGTTTTGGATATTTTTGACGAGGCAAAAAATCAATAATGTTTTTCTACTATCATTATGATAAAATTATGATATTTTCAGCATAAAGGGACAAATTTCTTTTAGGCTGATTTTTTTTAAAATTGTATAATTTTTATATCTAAAATTGGAGAAAAGATATGAGAATTAATAACAAAGTCTATCACCTTTTGATGTTCGTGCTTTTTTGCGCACTCTTTTTCGTTTTGCAGTTTGCAAGTGTGGGCGGACATGTTTATCCTTTTGCCTATGCAATGCTTTTCGCTCTTGCTTGGGCAAATCAAAAAGTTTGGCTTATTTGTCCGGCATATATCATATCTGCCATCGCCAAGTCTTGCACCTTTGAAAGCGCAATAAATGCGGTGGTTGTGTGCGTTATGCTGGCACTGCCATATTACATACATATCGTCACCAAAAAGAATATGAAAAAGTGGGAACTTGGAATATATGCCGTTCTCAGTCAAGTTTCAGCAATAGTCTTTTCAGTGCTTGGTGGAGTGCATCCAGCAATCATCGTTTCAGATGTGGTGATTGCAGTGCTTTTTCTCTATGCGTCAATCACAATCTTCGAGCCAATCATCATTCGTGGCTTTGCCTATAAACTCACAAGCCTTGAACTCGTCTGCGGTGGCGTTGTTCTTATGGCAATAAGCAACGGACTTTCAGGCTTTTCGCTTTTCGGCTTTTCTTTCTTAAAACTCTTTGTGGCGTTTGCTCTTCTTTCAATTTCCTACACCTCCAAAACATCCTATACAACGCTGATTGCAGGCGTCATGGGTCTGGGCACACTGGTCGCCTCAAACAATCCACTGTATATCGCACCTTTCATGCTGTGGGCGTTGTCAATTGTGGCGTTTAAATCAATGAAAAGGATTTATCCTTTCGTTGCAATCATTGTTGCCGAAGTTGTGATTGGGTTCTATTTCAGACTGTATTTAACCTTTGGCATCCTTGAAGTTGCACCTCTTCTGCTCGGTGCGCTCATCTTCCTCTTCCTGCCAAAGAAGTGGTATGACAACCTTGCTGTTCTTCTTTCTTCTGGTTCTGATAGGTTGGCTGTCAAAAATATGGTCAATCGCAACCGTGAAGTTTTATATCGAAGGCTTAACAACTTGTCCGAAGTTTTTTACGAGATGAATGGTGTCTTTAAAAAACTTATCAAGGAAGAAATGAGCGCGGAAGAAGTGACCAGCCTTTTGTTTGAAGAGGTGCGTGATGGAATATGCAAAAACTGTCCTGAATACAAGCACTGCCACAGAACATTCTCAGCCGACACGAAAAAAATGTTTTCTGAGCTTATAACCATTGCCATGGAGCGCGGAAGAATAACTCTTCTCGACTTTCCAAGTTACCTAACATCTCGCTGTGGACGAGTAAACAATTTGATAAGTGAAATTAATACCCTGACAAAACAATACAAAAACTATGCAAACCTTGTTGGCAACATTGACAATTCAAAGCTTCTCATATCCGACCAACTTGGTGGCATGGCTCAAATCATGAAATCGCTTGCTGGCGAAGTTGACAGCCTTGTGTCATTCAATTCATCACAAGAAAACAAAATCATCGACGAACTGGCATACAACAATATCATCTGCACTGACGCGGTGGTTTATGATAAAGACGCGCGAACAGTTATGGCAAGCCTCGTTGTTCGCAGTGAAGACGCGTCAAGACCAAAACTCAATCAAGTCGTTTCCAAAGTCTGCGGAAACAAAATGTCAGCCTATGAGGTCTATCCGTCAACGCGCGCAGGTCTTGTCAATGTCAACCTCAAAACATCTCCGCGCTATGACGCAATCTTTGGCGTGGCAAGTCAGGCAAAGACTGGCACGTCAGCCTCTGGTGACACGCACAGCGTGATACGGCTTGACGGTGATAGGTTTATGTTCGCGCTCTGCGACGGTATGGGCAGTGGCGAAAAAGCCAGTGAAAAAAGTGAAACGGCAATAGGTCTGATTGAAAACTTCTATAAAGCAGGCTTTGACAATGATATAATCCTCTCCTCAGTCAACCGCCTACTCAATCTTGAAAAAGACGACATCTTCTCAACCATTGACATCTGCGTAGTCGACCTTAAAAACGGAATTGCAGACATTGTCAAAATGGGCGCGCCGTCTTCATATATTCGTGGCGAGGATGAGTGCAAAATTATCGAAGGTGGAGCGCTTCCAGTTGGCGTGCTTCAAGAGGCAAAAGCGCAGACACAAAAGATTGTCATTAATGGTCAAGATTTCATTATCATTTGCAGTGACGGAATCAGTGACAGCTATGGCTCTGACGGTGAGTTTAAAGACTTCATCCTCACAATCAAAACTTCAAACCCACAAGAGTTTGCTGATAAGATTATCGAAAAAGCACTCGCGAACAATAATGGCTATGCAGTTGACGATATGACAGTCCTCGTTGTGAAAATTTTTGAAAGTTAGAAAAAACCACCTAAACATAGGTGGCTTTTTTTAATACGATTTATGTTTACACTTTTTTTGTTTCTTGCTGAAATTTTTTAAAAATGTATACACAATAGGTAAATGTTAAGATCAAATTGTATGTTAAAATAATTAAGACAGCAAGAATGTTTGCCAAGTCTTAAAAGGAAAGATTATGAAACAAACAAAAATATTAAATAATAATTGCGAAAATTATGTTCAACATTATTATTATAATAAAAATTTAAAAAGTTTTTTTACTACAAACAGTGGCCATTGCAAAAAGTTTAAAAAGAATTGTGATTGTTGTTCTGATTTTGTTGTGCAAGCAAAAAGTTCAGAAGAAACTGAAATTTCAATTCATCAACAACTTTCTCGCATTTTAAATATTTTAAATTTCATTATCAAATTGTTTGATAAAGAATAGTAGTAAAATATTTAATAAGGTTGCTATTAAAAAATAGCAGAAATTCTGCTATTTTTTCTTTCTGTTAAAATTAATCTTTTATTTCACAACCTCGATTGAATATGCGGTTGGGACATTTTCAATTTTTACCTTATCTGAAATTTCAACACCTGCAATAGCATAAACTTCATTTCCGCTTGCAAGAACTGGAAGAGTTCCGCGTTGGCGCTGAGGAATTTTCTTGTCAATCAGATAACTTTTAAGTTTTTTGCTTCCGCCACCAAACTTTTCAAACATATCTCCGTCTTGACGAAATCTCCAAGTTGCATCTTTTGGCACTTTGCGATAGTCAAGAATCAGCACATTTTCGCGTGGTGTGAAATCTTTGACGCGTCTGACAATCACTTTGCCAAAGCCTTTAACTTCAAACTCACCACACTTGAAAGGTTGGTCAAGGGTTGTTTCTTCTTCGTGGCGGTTGGCGATTGTGAGATAGTCATATTCTTTCACTGCATACGCCTCAAAAGGCAGATAGATTCTTTTGCCGTTTGCACCATTGACGGCAAGGTCTTTGATTGCCATAATGTGCTTTCTTTCGATATCATAAGTGATTCCAATACGCTTGAAAGTTTTGAAAAGCATACGCACTACAACTGGATTTTCGTAAAGGAAATATGAAGTTGGGATGCGGGCAATCTTGCCGTCAATCATGACAGCGTCAGCATAAGTGTGAGCGTTTATGTATTCATCATCTTCCTTGATTGCCTGAGCGAAATTGTTTATGCTTTCAACTGCTTTTGGCCAGCGCTTTGTCACCTCTTTCATAAGCACATTGCGAACAAAGTTGCGGTTGTATGAATTATCGTCATTTGTGTAGTCATCGTTATAGTCAATTCGGTTGAGGGCGATGTATTCCATAATCTCTTCTTTGCTTGTTGTCAGCATTGGGCGAATGTAAATTCCGTCGCGAATTGGTTCCATTCCTTTTGCGCCTGAAACGCCAGAGCCACGGAAGATGTGCATAAGGATTGTTTCGGCTTGGTCTTGCATATGATGTGCGAGTGCAATCTTGTCAACAAGTCCTTTTTTGATAAGCGCCTTGAAAACGCCATAGCGACCATCTCTTGCAGCAGTTTCAAGAGAAACGCCTCTTTCTTTGGCAAGTTTTGGCGCGTCAATGCGGAATTTATAGAACCTCACGCCAAGTTCTCTCGCTTTGGCACGCACAAGGTCTGAGTCCATATATGAATTTTCTCTTATGCCATGGTCGACATGAATGGCAACCACTTCAATGTCAAACTTGTTTTGGTTCTCAGCGAGATAGTTGAGAAGTGCCATTGAGTCGCTTCCGCCACTTACGCCAACACCAACACAATCGCCAGCTTTAAACATTTTGTTTTCTTTGATAAACTCTTCAATTCTTTCCATATCACATTCTCCATACATTTAGCGCACAAAATGCGCTAAGTTCAATACAAAGATAGATTATACAACAAAAAAATATTTTCCGCAATAGCAAAAAAGAAAAAAATACCAAAATTTTGCTTTTTTATTTGAAAAATAAAGACAATTCAATAAATTTAATAATATTTCAAAGCACTTTAAATTTCGCAATAACGTAGCATAAACACAAAAAACAGCGAATGTCTTCGCTGTTTTTTCATACTAATATCGTGTAGTCAATTTTGATTGAGAAAGTGTCATCGTTGAATTCATAAGTTGAAGAGAAGTTCTCTCCCTCGATTGTGATGATTTCTGTGTTTATTGCCTCGTTGAATATCTCTTTGACATATTCAAAGTCATAGCCATACATTTCAAGTTCTTCGATGTTAAATGTTAGTGTGTAAGTTACATTTTCAATATCTTTATCATATAACGTCTCAACTTCGACACAAGTCATCATAAAGAAAAAGTCTTTAAGTGACAAAATTTCATTCTCAATTTCAATATAGAAAGTTGAAAAGTCAGGTCCTTCAGGTTCAACTGGCTCTGTTGGTTCAGTAGGAACTTCTGGCTCTTCAGGTTTTTCAGGTTCAGTTGGCAGTTCGGGTTCAGTTGGTTTTTCTGCATCATCAGGAACTTCAGGTTGCTCTGGAAGTTCTGGTTTTGTTGTGTCATTATCATCTGGAAGGTTTGGTTCATCTGGAATTACAATTGAATTATCGTCGTCACCACTTGGATTTTTATTTGGGTCGTCGTAACCCTCACTGTTTCCCGGCAAAAAGGAATCTGGATTGTCACGGAAGTATAGCCCTGTTCCAATGCCAACACCTGTTAAAATGATTATGGCAAGCATGATGCAAGCAAAAATTTTCCCTTTCATAACCAATAAAACCCTTTTTCTTTTTGACATAATATTACAAAATTCGACAAGACAAATTGTAAAAGTTTTCAACCCCAAAAGTCAAATGAATTAGCAATATTTTTTAAAAACAATTTAATATTTTTTGGATTTTTTATTTTTTTTGGTTGATTTTACACAATAAGTGAGTATTCTTACGCTTTATTTCTCTTGTTTAGATTTATTTATCATGTCCGAAATATTTTATTGTTCAAATTTAATCATAAATTTGAAATAGCGCTAAGCGACAAAAGGTGAGTATAATAAAAACAAAAAAATCACTCGGATAGAGTGACTCCTCTGGTAGAGATGAGTGGACTCGTTATGCGTAGCATGGCCGAGCACGCACACTTTCTCGACAGCTCCGACACCGACCCCCACCTTAGAAGAACCTGCCTTACGGCAGAACCTTAGCACTGACTTTGTTCGCTGCGCAGGAACACCCTGATGCAAAGTTTCACTTTGCGTGTCACTTCGTGCCACAAGGTGGGGCAGGATAAAAAAATCCACTCAAAATGAGTGAATCTCTGGTAGAGATGAGTGGACTCGAACCACCGACCCCCACCTTATCAGGGTGGTGCTCTAACCAGCTGAGCTACATCTCTATATATTGCGCAAACTTATCTTGTTGTTAAAGAGGGATATGTTTCAACAAGTTCTCTTAGTTAACGCATTATGAATTATACATAATATCACAGCCATTGTCAACTGTTTTTATGAAAATTATTAATAAATTTGTAACAAAACCATAAATCAAAAAAAGCTACTTTTGTAGATAGGCTTTTAATTTTATTTCAATCGTTCGATGATTAATTCTTTAACACAAAGAGTATTCTTATCGGAGATGTTTTCAAAAATAACTTGGGCGAGCTCTTTTGGATTCATAAAAGTGTTTGACTTTTCCTTTGAAACATAGTGTCGGTTTTCTGTCCAAAAAGTAGTATCAATTCCGCCTGGAAAAATGTTTATCAATTTCAATTTGGTGTTTGACATTTCTTTTTTAAGCGCTTCCATAAATCCTCGTGCGCCCCATTTACCTGCGCAATATGCAGTTTCATTTGCATTTCCCTGTATGCCAGCAGTGCTCATAACTGTTGCAATAGTTCCATCTTCTTTCATTAAAGGCAAAGCGTTTGAAGTAATTAAAATTGTGCCAATCAAAGATGCTGACAGAACTTCATCAATAATCTTTCGAGTGTTTTCTGTGACTTTGCAAAATCTTCCAACGCCAGCATTGTTAATAAGCATTCCTATTTTAAACTTGTTTTGTTTCAGCTTGTCAAACACTGTCTTAACAAAATTTTCATTGCTGATGTCGCCAGCAAAAGCCATAACTTGATTGTTTGTTGTTTTGGATATATCTTTCTTAACTTTCTCCAATTCTGTTTGGTTGCGTGCAATTAAACATAAGTTTGTTTTTTGTGCAAAAAGAAAAGCGAGTTCTTTTCCCAGTCCTTTTGAAGCACCTGTAATAACACTAATTTCTTTCATTTTCCCTCCTAATGTGCATAGTTGCGTTCTGCCGAATTCAGTTATATTTGTTAATATAATAGAGTTTAGCGGATACAAATGCATTTCGTGCGTTTATTTCAGTTCAAATATAAGTATAATCGGGGGGATTTGTCAAGTGAATTTTGAAATTTAAAGAAATAAATTACATTTTTTGATATGCAAAAAAAAGACAGAGAGTTTTCTGTCTTTTTTAAAATAGTTTTTAATTACTCTTTTTCAAAGAATGCAATTCCAAGTCCGTTTGGCCCAATATGTGTGCCGATTGTGCTTCCAAGAAGATATGGTTCAAGTTTGTCAGTTTCGCCTTTCCAAAGTTCAGCGTTCTTTTCGATAAAGCTGTTCATCATTGTGTCATCAGTTCCTGAATACACAATTCCAAATGGCATATCGTGGTCAATGTTGCGCTTTGATGCAATGCCTGCAAGTGTTGCAAGTGCTTTCTTTGCGCCGATTGCCTTGCTGATATTTTTGATTTCACCGCCAATGAATTCTATGATTGGCTTGATTGAAAGCATTTCACCAGCGATTGCAGTGACTGCCGAAATGCGACCGCCTTTTTTGAGATATTTGAGTGTGTCAAGCATGGCGAGGAAGGTTATTTTTGACTTTTTCTTTTCAAGTTTTTCAAAAATCTCTTTTGCTGAGAGATTTTGATTTGCAAGTTTGAGAGCATATCTGCAAAGCACCTTTTCGCCAAGACTGGCGTTCAGGCTGTCAACCACAAAGATTTTTCCTTCAAATTTTTCAGACGCTTGAACTGCACTTCTGTATGTTCCAGAAAGGAAAGAAGAGATTGTTATCACAACCGCTTCATCTCCAGCAGAAACAACTTTCTCAAATTCTTCTTCAAAGCGGTAAGGATTGATTTGCGTGGTCTTTGGAAGCTCATTGCAAGTTGGCAAAATTTTCCAAAACTCTTCATGAGAAAGGTCGAGTCCGTCAAGATATTCTTTGTCCGCGATTTGCACTTGCATTGGAATGAAATTGACGCCAAGTCTTTCTGCTTCTTTTTGGTCAATGTCACTTGCTGAATCAATGATAATTTTAACTGCCATAATTTCCTCCTAAGGCTTATTTATTTTATGTTAAAAGTTGAAACTTTACCTTTATATGATAACATAACTTAATAAAATAAACAAACTTTATTTCAACATTCAGCAAAAACAGCTAAAATGAGTTTCAAAAATAATTAAATTGGCGTTGATTCAAGAAAAATTGTTAGTTCAACATTCCTACAAAGTTGCAAACTTAACACGTGCTCTTGCCTGAATTGTCACTTTGCCAACCATATCTTGACTTTCAAGACTGCTGTCATAATAGCGATACAAACTTGAAGAATAATAAACGCTTTCCTCTTCCAAGCCAATTATTTGAATTGATTCATGCCCAAAAACTTTTTTAGCTTTTGCTTTGGCATTTTCAATCGCGTTTGAAAGTGTTGTGTTATATAGTTCTTCTTCGTTGGAAATTCCATATTTTATGCTTTGCACATTTGTCACGCCAACTTCAGTCACGCCATCGATAGTGGTTTTAATCTGTGCAATGTCATCAGTTTTGTAAGTGAAAGTAAGGTTGGAATAATATCCAATCAAACTTTTTCCGCACGTATAATCATAGTTCGGATGAGATGAATAGCCTTCAACTATAATATTCTCACGCAAAACTCCGTTCCCAGTCAAAGATTCAACAGCTTTGTCAAAAATAGCAAAAGTCTTATCTTTGGCGCTTGAAACATCAGAGTCAAGGTTCTCAATTGTCAAAGTCACATCCGCATAGTCAGGCGAAACCTCTGTTTGTGCTTTGCCAATTATGCTTATGCAAAAATTCTCATCCTCTGCAAGTGCTTCTGTTTGCACTGGTGTCGTTACGAGCGGAACTGCAATAAGCGCAGGCACTGCAAGCAACGATACAATTGTTGGTATTAAATGTTTTTTCATGTTTCAAATCCTCCGATTGTTAGAATTTGACAAAATTAAAATATTATTTATCTATGACAAAACAAGTCAAACTTTGGCATAAAATACATAACTTCTTAGGTTTTTCGATAAAAATCCAAAAAATATTAAATTGTTTTTAAAAAATGTTGCTAATTCATTTGACTTTTGGGGTTGAAAACTTTTACAATTTGTTTTGTCGAATTTTGTAATATTATGTCAAAAAGAAAAGGGTCTTATTGGTTATGAAAGGGAAAATTTTCGCTTGCATCATGCTTGCCGTAATCATTTTAACTGGTGTAGGCATTGGAACAGGGCTATACTTCCGTGACAATCCAGATTCCTTTTTGCCGGGAAACAGTGAGGGTTACGACGACCCAAATAAAAATCCAAGTGGTGACAATGACAATTCAATAATAATACCAGATGAACCAAACCTTCCAGATGACAATGACACAACAAAACCTGAACTTCCTGAGGAGCCAGAAACTCCTGAAATTCCTGATGATACAGAAAAGCCAACTGAACCCGAAATCCCAGAGGAACCAGAAATACCAGAAGAGCCAGAACTTCCTACTGAACCAGTTGAACCTACTGAACCTGAAGGACCTGACTTTTCAACTTTCTATGTTGAAATTGAGAATGAGATAGTTCGCCTTGTTGACTTTTTGTATATGATGACAAGTATTGAAATGGGAGTAAGTGTCATTGAAACAAGCGTCATTAAAGAAAACGAATTTGTTTCTTACACAATTTCATTTATTGAAGAAGAGATGTATGACTTTGAAATTGTTAAAGGGTATTTCAATGATGCAGTATCCATAGGCACAATCACAATCGAGGGCGAGAACTTTTCTTCAACATATGAATTCAACGATGACAACTTCTCAATCAAGATTGATTACACAATAACGGTATAGAAAAACAGCGTAAATCTTCGCTGTTTTTTGTGTTTATGCCGTAATTAATAAAAATATCACTAATTTTTAGTGATATTTTTTGAATCAATAAGTTCTAGTATCTGATTTGAAAGTCTTATGATAGTATTCATTTTCCAAGACATAGACGCGTCTATGAAATCAGTCTTTTTCTCAGGTGTATAGAACTTACACTTAGTGCAACTTTTTCTAACTTGTGAGCGCAAGCAGTGACCGCAATTTAATCTGAAAACATCTGCATATCAGGTCGATAAATAAAGTGCTGTTTAAAAAATTTGCAATCGTTCCTTTGTTCCTCTAACATTTTTTCCTCCTTTTTATAAAAAATAGCATGTTTTTTTATAACGTTACCCCGAAATATAGGGGTATAACGACGCAAATAGGATAGCACTTTATTTATCAAAATCTAATTCACTTTTTGTAATAGTGCAAAAGGGGAATATTTAAAGGTTTTGAAAAAGAGAAACCTGAAGAGAAAAAAGAAATAGGCGACAAAATCCAAACACCAAAAGTTAAACCTAACAAGATTTTCTTTGACTGATAAAAAAGCAACGCCACTGTTGCTTTTTTTGTGCCAGATGAACATGCTTGACCTAACATGGTTAATATTCAGGAAAAAATTATAGAAAAAAAGCGCATAATGCGCATAAAAAGTGCATTATGCACTTGCTTGACCGAACACGATTTTTATTTAGGAAAAATTTTAGACAAAAAGTGTCTAAGACACCGGACCGACCAAATAAAGCAAATATTTAGATAAAATTTTTAGATAATAAGTGCTTAAAGCACTTGTATTTTTGAAGATAATGTGGTAAAATGTTTTAGTTAAAAAGGAAGAAAGAAATGACAAACGAAAAAATCAGAAATATTGCAATTATTGCCCATGTAGACCATGGTAAAACAAGCCTCGTTGACGCACTACTCAAACAAGGTAGCGTTTTCCGCGATAACCAAGCGGTCGAAGATAGAGTTATGGATAGTAACGCTATCGAAAGAGAAAGAGGAATCACTATCCTTTCAAAAAACTGCTCATGCATGTATAACGGCGTAAAAATCAATGTTGTCGACACACCAGGACACGCTGACTTCGGTGGTGAAGTTGAACGTGTGCTCAAAATGGTTGACGGCGTTCTTCTTGTTGTTGATGCCTATGAAGGTCCAATGCCTCAAACTCGTTTCGTGCTTGAAAGAGCGCTCGGACTTGGACTTAAAGTTGTTGTGGTTGTCAACAAGATTGATAGACCGGACGCACGTATAAACGAAGTTATTGACGAAGTGCTTGAACTTTTCCTTGACCTCGATGCTGATGAAGAGCAACTCAACTCTCCATTCGTTTTTGCATCTGCAAGAAATGGAATTGCTTCAACTGACAAAAACACTGTTGGCACAGATATGAGTCCACTTTTTGAAACTATCCTTGCACATATTCCAGCGCCACAAGGCGAAGATAATGGCAAAGCACAAGTGCTTGTGTCTTCTGCTGAACATAACGAATATGTCGGCAAACTTGCTGTCGGAAAAATTAATCGCGGAACACTTAAAGTTGGTCAAAGCGTAACTCTTTGCAACTTCCACGATGAGAGCAAAAAATTTCGCTCAAAAATTGTGAGTTTGTTTGTGTTTGAAGGTCTTAAAAAAGTTCCTGTTGAAAGTGCAACTGTTGGCGAAATTGTCTGCATTGCAGGTCTTGAAAATGTCAACATTGGCGACACAATCTGTGACGCTGAACAAGTTGAGCCAATCGAGTTTGTCAAGATTGCAGAACCTTCTGTTGAGATGACTTTTATGGTTAATGACAGTCCATTCGCTGGCAAGGAAGGCAAGTTTGTGACTTCTCGTCACATTCGTGAAAGACTCTATAAAGAAGCGGTGAAAGACTTGTCACTTAAAGTTAGTGACGGCGAAACTGCTGAAAAATTCAAGGTGTGCGGTCGTGGAGAAATGCACCTTTCAATCCTTATCGAAAACATGAGAAGAGATGGCTATGAATTCCAAGTGAGCATGCCAAAAGTTCTCATCAAAGAAATTGACGGCAAAAAATGTGAGCCAATTGACAGGCTTTTCCTTGACGTTCCTGAAAACTGCACAGGCGTTGTTATGCAAAAAATGGGCGTTAGAAAAGGCGAACTCCTTGGCATGACGCCTCACGGAAGTCGTATGAAAATGGAGTTTCTTATTCCATCACGTGGACTTTTCGGTTTCAAAAGTGAACTTCTCACTGACACAAAAGGCGAAGGCGTTATAAACTCAGTTTTTGAAGAATATCAGCCATGGAAGGGCGAAATCAATCGCCGTGAATTTGGCTCACTTATCGCACACGAAAGTGGAGAGTCAATCGTTTATGGTCTTTTCAATGCGCAAGAGCGCGGTGACCTCTTTATCGGCGCTGGCGTGCCGGTTTATGCTGGAATGGTTGTTGGTCAAAACCCAAAAGGTGACGACATTGTTGTCAATGTCTGCAAAAGAAAGCACCTTTCAAACTGCCGTTCTTCTGGCGCTGACGAAGCACTCAGACTCACTCCACCAAAAAGAATGAGCCTTGAAGACGCAATTGAATTCTTGGCTGACGACGAAATTTTGGAAGTGACTCCAAAAAGTATGCGCATCAGAAAGATTATCCTCGACCACAATATGCGCATCCGTGAACGCGGAAAAATCATGAGAGGAGAAATTTAATTTGAACCCAAAACAGAGCAGAGATTTAAGAAAGAATTACAAAAGACTTATGATATTTTTGATATCTTTCTTTGTCTTTGCTCTTATTGTTTGTTATCTTCTTATGCGCACAGGCATCTCGCCAATTCTTAACGGTTTCATTATTATCGTTTTAGCCTGCATTTTCTACTTGTTATTTTTGTTTATTTGTGCTAAAATTGATAAAAGAAAGGAAGAGCGCATGAAAGATGAAGAAACCAAAGACCCTTTCATAAAGCATTGAATGCTGTTAACAGATTTTAAAATGCAATCAATGCAATGCTTGACCGAACGAAGTATATTAATGAATACAGATTATAGACTGAAAGCGCATAGTGCGTATAAAAAGTGCCTGAGGCACAGTGCATGATGCACTTGACCGAATGAGAAATGTATTTGGAACAAAGTTTATAGATAATAAGCGGATAATCCGCAATGGGAGGATAGAATGAGCGAATTTAAGATTATGCCACATAACTTGGAAGCTGAGCAGGCACTGCTTGGCTGTGTTTTGATTGACGTTCAAATCCAAGCAGATATTCTTGCTCTTATTGACCCTGTGGATTTTTATTCTGAATCTCATCAAAATATCTTCAAAGCAATGCAAGCGGTTTACACAAAAAATATCCCAGTTGACTTCGTAACTCTCGCCGATAACCTTGAAAAAAGCGGAACCTTAGAAAAGGTTGGTGGACTTGAATACATAACCATTCTTTCAAACTCAGTTCCTTCGGCTGTTAACTATAAGTTCTACCTCGACATTGTCAAAGCAGACTCAATCAAAAGAAAACTTATTAAAAGCGGACAGGAAATAATCGAAAAAGCCTATTCGGCAGAAGATAAACAAGAAGTTTTGAACTTTGCTGAAAAGTCGGTTTTTGATATCGCTGATAAACAAGGCTCATCTTCACTTGAACATGTCGGCAAGCCGGGTGGTGCAATCAAACAGGTTATCGACAAGTTCGACACAATCGCAAATGACCCAACTTCGCTTAGAGGAATTCCAACAGGCTTTAAAGAATATGACGCCATGACAAATGGTCTTCAAAACAGTGACCTTGTTCTTCTTGCAGCGCGTCCAGGTGTTGGAAAAACCTCTTTTGCAATGAATATTATTGTAAATTCTGCCATTAAACATGGCAAAAAATGCGCAGTGTTCTCACTTGAAATGTCAAGAGCTCAACTTATGCAAAGGGCAATCTGTTCGCTTGCAAAAGTCAGTATGGCGAAAGCGCTTAACGGAACAATGGGGCCAGAAGAATGGAATCGCATTTGGTCAGCAACAAAACAGCTTGAACAAAGTTCAATATATATAGACGACTCATCAATGACAACCCCATCTTCGCTTATATCAAAGTGTCGTCAACTTAAAGCCAAGGAAGGTCTTGACATAATTATGGTTGACTATATCCAACTTATGTCATCTGGAAAGTCAAGAGTTGAAAGCAGACAAAACGAAGTTTCTGAAATTTCAAGAAATCTCAAAATTGCAGCGAAAGAACTTAATGTTCCGGTCATCGCACTTAGCCAGCTTTCTCGTTCTGTTGAACAGCGACAAGGCGACCATAGACCTGTTCCTTCAGATCTTCGTGATTCTGGTGCGATTGAGCAGGACGCAGACATAATTTTGTTCTTGTATAATCCTGAGAAATATAACGACGTTCCGCAAGAGGACGAGCCAGGAACAATTGAACTTATCGTTTCAAAGCATAGAAATGGTCGAACAGGAACGGTTAAACTTCGCTGGATAGGCGAGTATACCACATTTGTTAACCTTGATGAACGTGTCAATGTGCGTGAAACTCAAAGAGTTCAAAGCAAAGATGTGACAGAAACACCAGTTGAGAAAATTGACAATGATGTTTTTGGCGATGATGAATAGGAGGGAAAATGACTGAAAGAAAAATGTTTAACAAAAAATGGCTTGTTGCGCTTTCAATTTTGGTGCTTGTGGCAATAACAGTGACAATGGTTGTTGTGTTCTTGCCAAAGAAGACAGACAAGGCAATTGAAAAAATTTATCAAAATGAAAGCACAATGTTTCTTCAATCAGAAAATGAGAAAACCTTGTATAACTCATTTGTTGATAAACTTGATGTTGTTCCTTCTTATAGAGGCGAGGCAAATTTTGCAAAAACAATCTCAGAAACAATGCACGATGTTGTTCTGTTTTATAAAGATAGCCTTCTGTATGCAGAAAGCGACGGAACTTTCCAAGATAACTATGGCAAGATTGTCAACGGAATTGACAGAGCAAATGATAGCAAAAATCGCATGAATAACATGCTTGGTGAAATTGAAGAAAAAATTGAGGCTGGCTCAATCAGCAACTTAAGAACTGCTTGGCGTGATTATAGAAGGGAATTTGTTGTTTATTTGAATGAATATTCAACAGCAATCGAAGGAATGAGCGCTGTGTATCAAAACAGCCTTCCAAAAGGTGTAAGACAAAATCAATTCACCTATGACGTTCTTGATTCAGTTAACTACTTTCTTGACTATATCATTGAAGACTATCAATACATGGTCAATGTTGATGTGCGTGACAATGCAACAACAAGCACATTTGCGGGCGGAGTTAAAATTGAAAAATTTGAAAACTTTGTTGAAAAATATTTGAATAACAAAACAATCATATCTTCTGTTGAATATTCTTCATCTTTGCAAAGTGACATGACCAAAATCAAATCGTTTAAAGAACTTTACAAAGCAAACTTGGGCGATGTGATAAAAAGCATTAAGGCCGATTATGGTTTTGCAGGAATTTCTCAAGATACGCAAGGCCTTCTTGATACAGTAAAAACTTTTCTTAATGGAGGGTGCAGAGCATGAAAAAAAGAAATTTTTTTAAAATTGCAATGGCTGGAATAATGGTTTGTTCAGGTTTTGCACTAGTTGCTTGCGGTGGCTCTCAAGATGACCAAAGCGCTTTCAAAAAAATGGATTCTTTAGTGGAAGAAATGAAAGCAAATTCTTCAAGTGACTCTGATAACAGTAAACTTTTCAGAACTGGCAACGTTTATAACTTGTCATCAGAATTCATTTTGTCTTCTTTCAACTTGACTGAAGATAAAACATATCAAGCACTTTTTGCCCTTCCTATGAATTATATTTCTTCACATTATAACATTCTTAAAGATGTTGAAGCAAAAAAAGACCTCACAAACGAAGATAGACAAGCAATCAATCAATTGAAAACAGACATTGACGCAATGCAAAGCGAATATAACAAACTCAACTTGCAATATCAAAGACTTAAAACCTTTCCAAACGCGTCAGGTCATGAAATAATCTATCAAGGCGAACTTCAAGAATATCGCTATAAAACAACAGATATTGTTGGCACAACATATAAAGTTGCACTTTCACTTGCCAATGTTGAAGAAGAAGTTTTATCTTTCTACACTGGTAAAGTAACAAAGAGCAAACTCGAAGTTCAAGATTCAGTTGAAATCAGAGATTATTTTTCACTTTTTGTTGGTCAAGATTATTATACTCTTCTTCTTAAAAACAGCAAATCTTCAAACCTTTCTGAAAGCGTGGAAATAATTGAAAACGCAAACAATGACTTCGAAAGTTTTGTTAAGGAAATCTGCGTGCCAACAGAATTGAAAGTGCTTTCATCTGGCTCTTCTGGCGGAACAACTGTTGCTTACAATTCAAAAGTTGATAACCTTTTGAAAGTTAATGGCTTAATCAAAAATGATAGAGAAATTATGACAAGAGCAACAAATGAGTTTTCTTTCTATAACTTCATGCTTTCTTACAGTGGCGATGAAAAATTCAACATTGATAATATTAAAGACTTGAAAAATTATGAAGATATTCATGTTCACGCAATAGAAGACTATTTCTCAATCATTCTTAAAGGTTACACAAATAATATCAAAAGCGTTATTATTTAAGTGCATTTGGTGCTTAAAAAACATAAAAACAGTTAAGAGCTATTGGCTTCAAAATACGCAATATGTTTTGACATTTGCGTTTTTTTGTGTCATAATATCATGAAACAAAATTTGTTTATTTAAATAATTAGGAGAAATTATGGACTATAAAAAAATTGCTAATTTGCTTTATCCAGAAGTGACAACCACACCTGAGGAAATTTTTGCACGCTATCCAAAGAGAAACTTGAAAGAAAGTCAAGTTGTTTCTCGTTTTGCGCCAAGCCCAACAGGCTATATGCATATCGGCAACTTTTTTCAGATGTTTATAAGTTATAATCTCACGCGTGTAAGCGATGGCGTGTTTTTTCTGCGTGTTGAAGACACTGATTCCAAGCGCGAAAAAGAACAAGCAAAGGAAGTTGTGTTTGAAATTTTAAACAAATTTGGCATCAAGTTTGACGAATATCAAACATTGGAGGGTAAAGATATTGGCGCTTATGGACCTTATGTTCAAAGCCAACGCACTGAAATATATAAGGTCTTTGCAAAAAAACTTGTTGCAGAGGGCAAGGCATTTCCATGTTTTTGCAAAAAGACAGAGGGCAAAGAGGACGTCCTCAAACTTCGCGAAAACAAATTTCAGGAGGATGACGAAAAAGAATATGACCCATGCCGCGATTTAAGTTATGAAGAAGTTAAAGCACATATTGATAATGGTGAGCCTTTTGCAATCAGACTTAAAACCAAAAACACTGGTAAAGAACGTGTGAAATTCTATGACCTCATCAAAGGCGAAATCGAAGCTAAAGCAAACGCTAAAGATTTTGTTATTTTGAAAAACGATGGCATTCCGCCATATGCTTTTGCGCATGCAATAGACGACACTCTCATGGGCACAACAATCGTGGTGCGTGGCGAAGACTATATTGGCTCAACTCCAATGCATATTGAACTCTTTGATGCTCTTGGCTTTAAGCCAACAACATATTGCCATAATCCGCTTATCTGCAAGATTGGCGACAACGGAAACAAACGCAAAATCTCAAAACGCTATGACCCAGAAGCTGATATGCGTTTCTATTTTGAAAAAGGTTATCTCACTCGCTCAGTGCTTGAATATCTTCTTAATATCATCAATTCAGGCTTTGAAATGTGGCGGGCAAACAATCCTGAGAAAGATTGGTGCGAATTTAAATTTGGCATAAATGATATCACAGCCGTTTCGCCAATTTTTGACCTGGTCAAACTCAATGACATTTCAAAAAACCTGATAAGCAGGTTAAGCGGAGAAGAACTCTATCAAAATTGGCTTGCTTGGGCAGAGGAATATAACAAATTTCTTGCTGAATATTTGGTTGCAAACAAAAATTTTGCTGTTTCAATGCTTAAAATTGACAGAGAATGTGAAAAACCACGAAAAGATATTTTCAATATGAGCATGATTGAAGAATATTTTTCTTATATGTTAAAAAAGCCTAACCTCGATGAAGTTTGCGAGCAAGACAGAGAAAAGTTCAATGAGTTTATGGAGGCATACGAGCAAGCATTTATTTTTCCATCGTCAAATGAAGAATGGTTCAACCTTGTCAAAGAGGTTGCGGGACAACTTGGTTATGCGACTGATAATAAAGCATATAAGGCAAATCCAGAAGCGTATAAGGGCAATGTTGCCAAGGCATGCGAGTTTGTTCGCATTGCGATAACTGGTCGCAAAAACTCTCCAACTCTTTTTGAAATAATCAAAGTTTTGGGTGAAAAAGAAGTTAAAGAAAGAATAAAAGTCAAGGCGTAAAACCTTGATTTTTTCTGTTTAGGGACGCAAGAACAACACGAACGAAGTGAGGGTTTTCTTTAGGGACGCAAGAACAACACGAACGAAGTGAGGGTTTTCTTATAATTTGAGATTGTCTATTGACAACAATCTATGTTGGAGTTATAATATTTTCAGAACACACTTGATAAGTTTTGATAAAGGTTACGCCTTCTCGCTCTAGCATAGTCTTTTGCATATCCCTGCCTCCAAAGGCAAATGAAGGTGAAAGACTGCCGTCAGAAAAGACAACTCGGTGACATGGAACTATGTTTTTATATGGATTTTGGTGTAAAGCGCGTCCAACGCGTCTTGCGAGATGACGGTTTCCGAGTGCGGTTGCAATTTTTCCATAAGTTGTAACTTTTCCTTTAGGCACACCAATGACAATTTTATAAACCTGTTCGTCGAATTCATTCATATATTCATCATAAAGAAAAATAGGCTAATTGTCAAATAAAAAATTAAAAATAAAATTTAACTCAAAAAGAGTTTTGTTTAAAGCATTAAATAGGTGTTATCAAATAATGGTGACTTTGCATATAAAATTATATGGAAAAGTGCATTTTTGATTTCAGTGCCAAAGAACTGGTGGCTTTGGCGGGCAGTCTGGCAATAGCGATGAGCGAAAAGTTTGATGATGAAACAATTTGTTCCATCAAACTTTTTTTATCCACTTTGCAGTCCAACCTCAATCTGATTGAGTTTCATGATAAAGGTTGCAGAAAAAGAAGGGGAATAATAAAATGAATTCAAAACCTAAATTAAACAGTGAAGAAAATTCAAAACTCATCGTTGCCGCACGAGAACAATTTAAAGCCAGCAATGGTAAAGACCAAACATTAATGCAAGAGGCCATCCAAAGAAACTGGGGCCTTGTTATTTTTATAAGCAAAAAGTTTCAGCCAACTTTGAAAAGTTTAAACATACCAGAGGATGACGTGGCTTCTGAAATGCTAGATAAACTTTATAAATGTATATTGACATATGACGAAACAAGAGTCAAATTTTCAACATTTGCAGGAATATGTCTTGAAAATACTGTAAAAATGGTTATCAGAAAAGAAAAAAATCGAAAACAAGTTGAAAGTTTAGAAAAACTCAAGTTCACAAGAAACGATGATGAAATGAGTTTAATTGAAGTGCTTGAAAATAAACAAGTCAGACCTATTGAAGAAAACGCTTTATCTTCATTAAACAGCAAAAGAATTGTTGAATGTTTGCCCATTATATTCAGTAAAAGTGACTATAAATTGATTCAAATGCGTGGGAATAACCTTAGACAATTGGAAATTGGTAAAAAATTGGGTATTAGCCGTTCTTATGTGTCACGAAAGCTTGTAAGGATAAACAATCTTTTAAATAAAATTATGCTTTTTGAAGATGTTCGTGATATTGATGCTTTTAACAAAGACAAAAATTTTTCGGAAGGTCAAATTAAAGAAAATAAAGCGCTATATAATATTGCAAGACATATATATTCAGATAGGCAAATTGATTTTGATATGTGCTTTTCATATATAAGTTATGATTATCGCCAACTTGGAATGAATAAAAAAGCTGAGAAACTGTTTGGAGAGAAAGCTCAATATGTTTTAAAACTTTTGGCAAAATTCGAAGATGTCAATTTTAAATATATTGAAAATAAAGAAAATCAAGGAATTATTCATGTTCCACATGAAGAGGAGAATATTAATAAAAAATTGACAAGATTTACACAAATTTTAAATTTATATAAAACACATAAAATAAAAGATTTCAAAGGTTGCTCTCTTCGTGATTTAATAATTATGTCGCAATTTAATAAAACTCTAAAAAAGCCTATAGAAGATTATATTCAAAAAAACAAAAATGAAACTTCTGTTAAGCATGTGTTAGCAGTAATAAAACATGCTGAAAGAGAAATTGAAAAAGAGAGTTTGGCTCCAAACAGTTCTGTCGATAATATAATTAATTTATAAAATATCACATTAAAAAAGTAAAATTCATCAAAAAACAGGCAAATTTGCCTGTTTTTTGATGAAAAACTGAAAATTATTTGTTTTAGAACAGCGGTTTTGTCATGGTTTTTGGGATTTCGATATCAAGCATTTTTAATATTGTTGGCGCGATATTTGCAATTGAGCCATTCTTTAAAAGTTTAACTTTTCGTTTCTCGCTGACAAAAATGCATGGAACGGGATTTGTTGTATGTGTTGTTATTTTGTTGCCTTTTTCGTCAAACATAAGTTCGGCATTTCCATGGTCAGCAGTGATAATGCATTCTCCACCTGCCATAAGTGTTGCAAGCGCAAGAGCATAGGCCTGCTTTTCAACACAAGCGATGGCTTCTTTGGTTGCATTGAAATTTCCGGTGTGGCCAATCATGTCTGGGTTTGAATAATTCACTAAAATAAAATCATATTTTGCTGATGCTATTGCGTCCAAAGTTTTTTCTGTTATTTCAATTGCGCGCATTTTTGGATAATCTGAAAAGTCTTGAACGTCAATGCTGTCAATCAAAACCCTTTCTTCATTCTTGTATGGCTTTTCAATGCCTCCATTAAAGAAGAATGTGACGTGCGCGTATTTTGTGGTTTCAGCAATATGAAATTGTTTTAGGTTGTTTTGTGAAATTATCGCCGAAAGATTATCTTCAATCTCTTCTGGCGGATAAAGTGTGTTGAGTGAGGTGAAATCGACAGAATATTCCTTCATTGGCGAGAAAAGAAGATTGTTGAATTGCTTTGTTTTAAACTCTTTAAATTGCTTATCGGTGATTGCTCTTGTCATTTCAATTGCTCTGTCAGAGCGATAGTTGAAAAAGATAACACTGTCGCCGTCCTTTATCACGCCTTCTTTTTCAATTAATGCAGGTTCAATAAACTCGTCATAAACTCCATTTTCATAACTTTTCAAAATATATTCTTTTGCAGTTAAATTTTGCAAATTTTCACCAAAAACAAAGGTTTTGTATGCTTTTTCAACTCTTTCAAAGCGCTTTTCTCTGTCCATTGCAAAAACTCGACCTGAAACTGATGCAATTTTCGCATTGGTATTTTCAATTTTCGCATTGAGTTTTTCTATAAATTTGATGCCGTCTTTGATTCCAGTATCTCTGCCATCCATAAAAGCATGAATGAAAATGTTTTTTATTTGATAATCTTTTGCATAATCTAAAATTGCAAACAGGTGACTTATATTGGAGTGAATTCCGCCGTCAGAAAGCAAGCCCATTATATGAAGATTTTTTCCTTCTGCATGCTTTAACGCTTTTATAAGTGCAGGATTCTTCCCAAATTGACCTGTTTTAACGTCATCGTCAATTTTCATTAAGTCTTGAAGAATGACTCTTCCGCCTCCAAGCGTCAAATGCCCAACTTCTGAATTTCCCATTTGACCTTCTGGCAGCCCAACTCTTGATCCGCTCGCTTCAAGAGTTGTGTGTGGATATTTTTTTAATAACTTGTCAAGGTTTGGTGTTCCTGCAGAATATATAGCATTACCATTTTTTTCTTTTCTAAGTCCGAATCCGTCTAAAATTATAAGTGTAACCATTTTTTACTCTCCTTTTTTAAGATATTTAAAACATCTTATTGACTTTATTTTTTTTATTAAAACCTTTAAAAAAATATATTTTTTTCAATATTTTAAGCAATTTTAACTGATAATTTATTCATTTTTGAAATGTTTTCTAAAAATTATTTTATCATTCCTTATCGAGCAGGTTGTATCTTTCAGTGTGAATAAGCGCGTTGAAAAGTTTATCTTTTGCGCCAGGATATTTTTGTTCAAGATTTGTCAAAAAGTTTTTCGCATTTTCTCGTTCGGTATGTTTGTCAGCAGGGCAAATGTTTTTGACAATTGGATAATCTTTTGAAACCCTTTCAATATCTTTTTCTTCACAGAATATGAGAGGGCGAATGGAATGAAGGTCAATTCTTGAAAGATAACTTTTTGGCTTGAATGACGAAAGTCTGCCTTCGAAAAACAAACTCATCACAAAAGTTTCAATAAAGTCATCTTTGTGATGACCAAGCGCAACTTTGTTGCAACCAAGTGATTTGGCTTTGCTGTTTAAAAGTCCTCTTCTCATGTTTGCGCAAAGCGAACAAGGATTTTTTTCTTTTTTTATTTCAAAAACAACTTCAAAAACATTGGATTGTTCAATATAAAATTCAACTTCGAGTTTCTCGCAAAAGTCAGACAACTTTGAATAATCGGTCTTTCCGTTCGTTAGGTCAACGCTCACAGCGACAAGTTCAAACTTTTTTGGACAAAATCTTTGATAGGCTTTGAGCGCGCTCAATAGTGTCAAACTGTCTTTTCCTCCAGACAGCCCAACGCAAATTTTATCGCCTTCTTCTATCAAGTTATACTTTTCGCAAGCCTTTCTTAAAACACTTAAAACTTTTTGCATAATTTTCCTTTTCATTGAAATTATATCAAAAAGTTAAAATAAATGCAATTTTTTATTAAAAATATATTAAAAAACATTAAATTATTTTTTTTATTTTATTTTTTAATTGTTTTTTAAATATTGAAAAAAAATAAAATTAATTTATTTATCAAAATAATTAATTTAAAATAAAATCAAAATAAAATCAAATTTTAACAAAATTAATTTAAAAATAAATTATAATTAAAATTTTGCTTAAAATACATTAATTTTTATTGTTTTTTGCAAAAATTAATAAAAAAGTGATAAAAAAACAGTAAAACGCGTTTAATTTTTAAATAAATTAACAAATATTTTTAAATTATTTTTTAATTAATAAAATATTAAAAATTTAATAAAAATTAAAACTCAAAATAAATGTAAAAAAATAATTAATTAAATATTAAAATATATATATTTTATCTCAATTAATTTGACAATTTTTGCTAGGATTTGTATACTTTTTATAAGGTTCGAATCTTTTATAATAAATTCGACATTTTATGTTTAATATCGTGCAAAATGAGAGATATTAAACAAGGAGGAAAAATGAAAAAGTTTTTTGTTGGACTTTTGAGCATATTCATGATATGCGGTGGAATTATTCTTGCCTCTTGTGGCGAGAGCAAAGTTTCATTGTCTATCGACCAGACTTACAAAGAAATCGTTGTGCTTGATGAAGATAACATTGAGCCTGTTTTTGTCACATGTGTGGTTAACGGCGTTGACAACGGCAAAGTCAGTGTTTCGTCAAGTCAGAACAGTATTGTTTCTGCAAGCGTTGAATATAATTCTTCCTCAAATCAAAACATCATCAGTTTGATTGCTGGAGATATGGAAGGCACAGCAACAGTCACTGTCACAACTCTTGACCAAACTGTTAAAGAAACGATAACTGTTTTTGTTCATGGCGAAGTTACAGGCATGAGTGAAAAAGTTTACACAAACGGTCAAAGTCAACTTTATGCAATTCGTGGAGGACAGCGCACACTTAATGCAAATGAACTTATTGATTTTGAAACCACTCTTAACACTTCAAGAAAAGATATTTCTTGGAAGTTGAAAGAAGAAGACCAATACATAACTCTTGATGGCAATGTTCTTTCAATCGACGAAAATTATAAAGCAGGAGTGAGTGAGCCAAAGTTGACTCTCACTGCCACTTCAATTTTCAATCCTGACATCAGCGAAGATATAACTTTAACAATTCTTGACAAGATTGACACAAGTTCGGTTAATCTTGCTTTTGCATTTAATAGAACAATGGACTACACCAACATTTTCTCGCAAAATGAAAACGGTGATATTGTCAAAGAAAAAATTCTCTTGACTTCAAACAGAGAAGCCGACCCTGACAACAAAACGGCATACATTCGCATAATTTTTGCTGATTGTGAAAAATATTCAATTGAGCCGGTCATTTCATATAAAAACACAAATGCTGACGTTGGTCAAATTTCTATTCTTAGTGACTCAAATCAAGAAAGTGGTGTGCGTTATTTCATAGCAGAAGGCAAAGACAATGCAAATATAACAGCAAACGCGTCTTTCAAAATTGGTCATAAAGAATTTGCTTATTCAGTGTCAACCGACTTCTTTGAAATTGGCTCTTATGAAAAAATAGACAAAATCAAAATTTTTGACGAAAATGGATTTGAAATTAAAGCAACTCAAAGCATTTATAATTCATATTCACTCGATAAATCTCTCGGTCAAGAATTTGAAGTTGCGCTTTTGCCAACGACTGTGCAAGGTTACACTGGTCAATACAACCTTGAACTTCAAGTTAACGACCTCTCTTATGTCGGAAAGCCTGCGCCAATTGAAATGCACTATATCGACGAAGACGGCTATGCCAGAGTTCTCAATTTCGGACATGGTGAGAATAAGTCAGACGTGACAAATATCAAAGTTATTTTCAAATCAATCAGCATTTCGTCAAAGCAAGTTTACATTCGTGCTGTAAATGATATTCCAGAATCACTTTTGTCAACTTTGACTTTCAATTCAGAAGACAACAAAAAAGTTAAAACCTCAGTTGAACTTAACCTTCAAAGAGCGCCAACATCACTTGTTTTTGAAGATAAAAATCAAAAGAATATCTATTTTTCAAGCGCTTATGGTGCAGAGAAAACTCTCTCAAAAGAATTCAAAGTTTTTGGACAAACTTCATTGACTGGTCTGTCAGTTGTATACAGCAATGCTTTTGTGGACAGCCCTGTGCTTGTTCAAACAGGAAGCAGTTTAGACGAAGGCGTTAACTATAAAGGTGAGCCTTATGTTCAGTTCAGAGTTTCTTTTGACCTGCTTTCAAGCGGTCTTGGTCAAACTCGCAATGGCGAATATAGAATCGTTCACACAAACGGCATTTCAAGTGATGCATTTGACCTTAATGTTCTTCTTCCTTTGACAGACGCCTATCTCAAAATTGATAACCTGACTTCATATAACGCAGTCGTAGGTCACAGAAACGAAGGCAATCTCTTTGACGCAAACGGAACAGCTCTTCCAAACAAATCAAATTCATTGAGTTTTATAATGCTCAAAAATGGAGCAACTTTGCCATTTGCTCTTCAAACAAACTCTGTAAATCTTGGCAATGGCAGTGTTTCAAGCGTGCTTGAAAGTGCAGAGTTTCGTTTCGTTGATGAAGAAAAAGAAAACGAACTTTCGCAAGAAGATTATCAAAATCTTATCGCTAACTTTGAAAATGCGTCAAGAGAAAGCAATGTCGTATCAATAAATTCACTTGGAAACACACTCTCTTCTCATGCAACTGGAACGACTTATATCCTTATCAAATTCAAAGGCAAGTCAATCGGTGAAGACGGAATCGAAGATGTGACTTTCTATCGTGTCGTCAAAGTTGAAAGTTTTGTTGCCCCAGCAACTCTCAAACCAAACGTTTCCAGCGTTGAGGTTTATGCTGAAAACTCAGTTAGTGAAGATGACCAATCAACTGAAAAAACTGTGATAATAAACTTTGCTCAAAATGGAGTGACTTACAAAGAGCCAACAAACTTTATTTTTGAATATGACCCAAATGCGAAAGATGATGAAAATAAGAATTTACATTTCACAAATAATGGTGCTTCAATAAATTTTGGCAATTTCAGCATTGATAACATCACAATATTTGATTCATACATGAGTTTTGTTGTGCGCGGCATAAGCACAAATGGTCAAACTGCATTCAACAAAAACTTGTCAATCGCTTATGTCTATAAAGATGAAAACAAAAACGCATATATCGCACTTGAAAACAGCATTGACATAACTGTCAAAAACGCTGACAGAATTGAACGTGTGACTTGGGAAAGTTTTAACGAGGACGGAATTTATTTCGACCTTAGCGACAATGGCGACAATTCACAAATCATCGTGACCTCAGTTTCACCAACAAATGCAAGAAACAAAGACCTTAAATTTATCGCAGTCAATGAATCAGGAAACATCGACAACAGTTTTGTCAAGTTTTCACAAGTGGACTCTGGAAGTGATGTTGTCACTTTGAACGCTCAAACGGGCAGAACAGGCAAAATCTATATCTTGCCAAAAGATGCAATCAACAATGAAAGAATTTATTTCTATGACGGATTTGATACTGGTGATGACGGCAACAAAGTCTATGACAATCACAAAAAGTCAATCATGCTTGCAGATATTGGCAAGGAATTTGAAAATATTAAAAATTATTTCTTTATCAATAACAACAAAGAAGAAATTAAACTTTCAAACATTATTGTTGAAATCCCAGTGACGATTGCAGACGGCGAAAGTTTTGACACCGCTTACAGAATTTATAGCGAATCTCAACTCAGTTCTTTCAATCCAAAGAAGTTCTATACTTTTATGAACAATGTGACCATAAGTCAAGATACTGCTGTAAAAATAAAGACATTAGGAACTTTCGAAGGTGGAATTCAAGGTGCAACACCTCAAACAACTATTGTTTTTGAAGGCTCAAATATTATCGGAATCAATAACGGAACAATTCGCAACATCACTTTTGCAGGAACAGTTAATGGCAGTTCTGGCTTTGTGGCAACAACAAACAACGGAACAATGCAAAATGTGACAGTTGACGTGACAACTAATGAAAATGGTTATATCTACAGTTCACTTAACGCTTTAGTTGACAATAATGGCGCAGGCGGACTTGTTGGACTTAATGGCGTAAGCGGAACAATTGAAAATTGTGCAGTGCTTGGGCTTAATATTGCATCAAACGATAAAGATTCTGATTTATCAATCGCAGGCGGACTTGTTGGAACAAACAAAGGAACAATCTTATCTTCAAGAGTTGAATTTTATAACTTCAATAACGCAGTTCGAAACACAATTTCTGCACAAAAGGTTGCTGGTCTTGCTTACGCAAATAATGGCAGAATCGAAAGCTCTTTTGCTTACAACTATTCAAGCGAAAATGTTTTAAATGGTGACTCAAAAGCACTTGTTTATTCTGCTGGCGACAGTTCAATTTTGACTCTATCTTTTGCATCAGTTGGTGTTGCGTTAAATCATGATGATGATAGTTCGATAAAACTCACAAACGGATATGTCAAATATTCAAAAGCAAAAGAAGACGGAACTGGAAATGAGGAAATAATTGACTATTATGACGAAGACGGTTTTATACGTCATATTAATGATTCAAATTTTGACACTAGTATTGCAAACAATGAAAACTTTGTAGTTTCAGGCGAAGAAGGATTTTTAGCCTATGTCAATAATGGGGAAGCGCATTTGAAAGATGTTTTCCAAGACAGAGTTTTAACAGAAGGCGAGATTGAAAATTTAAATCCACAAACTCACGAAGTTAATGGGTTCTATAAAACTTTAAGTGTTTCGCAAAATAGTGCAATAGGATTTTTCTATAAAGTTGAAGATTTGACTTTGACAGCAAAAGAGAAAAATGAACTTGATGGCTATAACAGAGTTTCACTTGACGAATTTGTTGGTGACAGTTCTGGAATTGTTGCAATTTCAGACAATGCTTATGTTGCAAACATTATTGGAAATGAAATTGTTTTCACAGGCGTTGGAAACGCGACTATCACACTTGTTTCAAAACAAAATTATCAATTGAAAAAAGATATAAACATCGAAGTTGTTTATTCATTGTCAAAACTTAAAGCCTCATATAACTTCGGTGGAAAGTCAGTTGAAATTTTGAAAGGTCAAACTCATAACTTGCAAACAGGAGCAACTCGCTCTATAACTTACACATTTGACAAAAATATAATCAGACTTGGTGCGTCAGCGAAAGCGTTCAATCTTGTTGAAAACAATGTGAACCTTAGAAACAATGAATATATTTTAACAACTCCTCGCGTTCTGACAATCACTGAAAATAATATTGTAAGCGGTAGGTCAATTGAAGTTAATCCAATCTTGTCTGGAAGAGAAGATGATAATGATTTTTCATCATATCAAAGTGCAATCAACGCTGAGTTTGGTCATAACTTTAAATTGTCAACATATCAAGGCGCTCTTGACCTGCGCTATTCACTTGATAAGGTTGACATTTCACCGGCAGTGACAGGTTCAATCAAAGCCGTTCTCACAACTTCAAATGAGGAAGATACAATTGCTCCTATTGTCAGATTGGGAGATGTCGCACTTGACATTTATCAAGAAGAAGATGGCAGTTACACAGCATCATATTCAAAAGGTGAAAATGAACGCTTGAAAATTTCTGTTTCACGATTAAGCAGAAAAGAAATTTCAGGCAATAAATATGAAATTGAATTCTTGATTGAGATTTCAGTTCATGAAAATTATAAGTGGGCAGTTTCAAACGCAGAGAAATACGATGTGACATTCTATTCACTAGGAAAAACTGTCAGTGACAGTTTTGATTTGACGGTATCGCCTCAAGCTTTCAATTATATCGATGTCAACAACTATAAGGTTGAGCATATAACTTCTGCAAACATTCAAGGTGTTAACAAAGATATTTACCATATCGAAAACAAAGCATCGTCAGTTCTTGCACCTGGAAATAACTCAATTTTGAAAGTCAATATCAATCCTCAGTTTGCAAACTATCACCACTTGAAAATTTCATACACTGGCGAACAAACTTTGAACGCAGTTGTTATGAAGAAAATGGTGGCAAAAAATGCTGATGATGAAAATGCGACTGAGTTCTATGAAAACACTGTGACAAGTGGCGTAGAAAACTTTGGCAATGTGATGATTGTCACTCCAAGTCTTGACGATAGAAAAACTGGCAACATGTTCTTCAACATTTGGATAAATCAATCAGTCAATGTCAACAACACAAATCTCACATTTGATATCACTTTCTTCGATGAAAATGACAATCCAATCACAAGCGTCAAGAGTTTTATCAGAGTTTCATACCTGCAAGAGCCAAACATCACAGTCAATGGTCAAAGAGAACTTTCTTTTGTTGCAAAAGGCGAAACAGCGAAAGGTAAGTTGTATTTCGACGCAGACCAAACAGTAAGCACAAATCCAATCATGATTGAGGATGCAAAAGGCATTCGTGTTGTGAATCAAAGAGAGGTTGAGTCTGACATTGCAGGCAGAAGACTTATCGAATTTGATGTTGTTGTTGAACTCGATGCTGAAGCAATCGGCGGAAACAATGCAGTTAAGCTTTCTGCAAACGTAAAAGGTGAAGTTCAACAAAAAACTGCATATAACACAATGACAATCGTTGACCTTGCAATCAACACAAACCCTCAGTCAATCAAACTCGAAGGTTCTGATTCAGACACATTGCAAGCATATGTTGGCGTTGGAAAAATGCTTAAGTTTAACTATACTTTCATGCCAGAAGAATATAGTTATGACCTCAGTGACGGCGCTCAAATTGAAGCGGTGAGAAAACTTCAACAAAAAAGAAATGAGTTTTCTTCTTCTGGGCTTTATATTGAAGGTAACGAAGGCAAATCATATTACAGCATAAACTATAACTCAAATCACACACAAGAAAAACCACTCGCACAAAGAATTGACTATTTCAATGAAGAAACTGGCGGATGGTCAAGTATTCTCAACACTGAATCTAATACCTTTGTTTCTTCGGTTAATGGATTGTTCACAATCAGCATGAATGCTGACGCAAGTGGAAATTATAGAGAAAATCAACTTCTGATAACCGGTCTTAAGGAAACAAGCGAAAACAGTTCAGTCAGAATGAGAATGACAACATATATTAACTATGCAGGTCAAACCTTGCCAATTGTTAAAGAGTTCAATGTCGCAGTCAGTGAATATTCAGATGAAGACCTTCCTATAAGAGTCACAAATGAACAAGAATTTTTGAAAATGGCTGAAGGCAAAGAGCAAAACTATATCCTTGCAAATGATATAACTCTTAAAAATTATTCACCATTAAACACTGAAAATATCGCAAGTCTTGATGGAAACGGACATGTTATCAACATTGAATCTTTCAAAACAGAAAAAGAAAACGCTTCTCAAAACACACTTCAACTTGCACTATTTAATAATGTAACATCAAACACAACTTTAAAGAATGTCGTTGTCAATGTCTATAACGCAGGCAGACAAATCCTTGCAGACATTGATGACTATTCAAGTTTTGAAATTGCAGGTTTTGCAATCAGCAACGCTGGAATCATCACAAACTGCTCGGTTGTTGCTTTCAACTCAGAGCGTCAAGAAGGTGAAGATATCAGTCCTGTTGGAACTTATGGCTTGAATGTCACTTACATCAAAGGAACAGGAACTTCATCACCTCAATACTTGACTGACGGAAGCAATTGGTCAAGCCAAGTTGCAGGCTTTGCAATCAGAAACACAGGAAGTATCACCAATTCCAAAGTGGGAGGCGATAGCGTTTATCTTATCGGAAATAAATATACTTCTGACCTTAATGACGGCGACCCAAGATATACTTTAAACATTGTTCAACTTGAATATTTCAATATCAAAGGTCAAGGCAATATGTCAGGTTTTGTGCTTGACAACTCAGGATATATTTCTGCATCAAGCGTTAAAAACCTTTCAATGAACAACCAATCAGAAGCACCACAATTCTACACAGCAGGCTTCGTTGGAAACAACACAAGTTCAATTATTACTTCTTATGTGGAAGGCGTTAAAAGTAACGATGACCGCGACTCTTACAAATTCTGCAGAATGGGCTCGATGATTCAATCAAAAATGGGCGTTGTCAGCGGATTTGCTTATCAAACATCAGAAAGCGCAACAATAAAGGACAGTTATTCAAACATCGGAATCGCAAACAGTGATGTTCAAGAAGAAACCTATCTCGCATCAGGCTTTATCTATATAAATAAAGGAAGTTTATATAACTGCTATTCATCTTCACAAATTCAAAATCAAACTTACTCTCAAATGAACTTCTCTGGCGTTGACTCAAACGGAAATCTTTTGAACACCGACGGAAGTTATGAAAACTGTTATTATTATAACCCAGCCTACACAGAAGTTGGTGACAGTGGCGAGCCAACTGAATCAAGTTTTAAAACTGGTGCAGGTCAATTGCGCGATGTAACAAAACAAGGCTCTTTCTATGGCTTTGCAATTGGCGGAGAAACAAGCACAAACACAATTTGGAGAATGACACTAAATGAAGGCATCAAACTTGTTGAGCCAGATATGCTTTCATTCTCACACAGATACTATCAAGTTCTGTCAAATCAAGAAGATGTCGAAAAAGACGAACAAAAATATATCCTTCCATATGCAACAATCATGCTTGACGGCGATATAAGAGATATGTCTTATGGCTCGATTTATAATCCAATCATCATCAGAACTCCACAAGAATTTTTGGATGTCACAGGCGTAAGCAAGTCTTCAAGCATCAATGAAAAAGTTGATGCGAAGGCAGTTAAAGGTGTTTATCGCTTGGTTTCAAACCTTGACTTCAATGAACTTGCATCAAGTGAAGAACAAGTGAATGGAATTGACATTCCTTCAACAAGAAAATCACTCACAGGTATCATATATGGCAATGGTTTCACAATTTCAAACATTAACCTTGCAGGAAGTCAACAACGCGAAACTTTTGCTTATGGTCTTTTCGGTGCAATTGAAAGCGTTAAAAACAGCAGTGGAAATATTGAACTTGAAGCGATGATTTTGAATCTCAACCTCACAATCTCAAAAGTTATCAACAATAAAGCGTCAGCAGTTGGCGCTCTTGCAGGATTTGTTCGTGACGCAAGCGTTGTCAATGTCAACCTATCATTTAATGATAATGCTTCAGTTGAAGGCTCAAACTTTGTTGGTGGCGTTGTCGGCTTTGCGTTCGCAAACAGCACACTCAAAAATCTTACAACAGAAAACACAAAGGTGGTTGCAAGCCGACGTGTGAGCGACAACACCGAACCTCTTAATGCAGAAAGTTTGGCAACTCTTAGAAACAGCAATGAATTTAAATCTATAACAACAAGCCTTTATTCAAACCTCGGACAAACTGAAATTGACAACCTTATCAAAAAGGTTGAAAAAATGTCATTTGCAGGTGGTATAGTCGGCTTTGTGGACATATTTGAAGGCAATGGCAACGACGCATATTATTCAGAAACAGACTTCACCAAGTCAAAAGATTTCTTGACTTACAATGTTGTAAGCATCAAAGCAGAGGGTCCAACATTTGTTCAAGCAGGTGTTGCAGGCGGACTTATCGGGCTTTCTGGATGCAACACTTCTGTCAAAGACGCACAGCTTATCATTGACGGAACAATGTCAGACAATCAAACTCATATCGTTTCAATCAAACATTATGCCGGTGCAATCATTGGTCAGTCATTCGGCACACTTTCTCAACTTGTTGCAACCCATGATGCACAAACTCAAAGAACAATTCAAACAAACATGGGCAGATATTATAATGGCAAAAGTTTTGATAAGTCACTTGAACGTGGCGCAATTGATTTGTTCAGTTCAATAAGCGGAGAATATAACCGCATTGCAGTGGGCGGACTTGTTGGCTATGTTGGAAGCGGTTCAATGAACCTTTCTTATTCAAACCTTAACGCAGTTGACCTTGAAGCAAATTATGCAGGTGGTCTTATCGGAGAAATCGACATTCATGAAAATGTTCAAGCATATAAGTCAACAAACGGCACAGTTCAAGGTTATGAAAGTAAGTATATCATCAATCAATCATACGCAAGCGGTGATGTTCGTGGAAAAATTGCTGCTGGAGGTATAATCGGCAAACTTAACGAATGCAGTGATACAAAAGAAAAGGCAGGTGTTGCACTTCATGCTGTCAACTCTGTCAACTTCTTCTCAGTTTATAACTATCAAACAGGCGAAAATTTTGTGGATATTGACAGGGATAATGACATCTTCTCATCGAACAATGTCTATGCCTTTGTCGGTGAATTTGCTAAAAAATCAAACGCGGTAAATTTGCCAAATACAGACGCTGATGGAAACATTGTTGAAGACCTCAGCCCTTGGCTTTCACTTGTGATTGAAACAACAAGTGAAGTTGATAACGAAGGAAATGAAACCCAATCTCAAGGCGCAACAGTCAGCAGAATTTATCGCTACTTCACAAACGCCAGTCAAGGCGAACAAGTGGAAAAAATTGATGTTGCACCAAAATTTGCTCCAAATGTTGATAGTGAATTGATTATAGAAGTGAAAGAAGATGAAGAAGGAAACAAAGACAAACTTTCATACTTGACAAAGACAGAAGAACCTGAAAAATATACAGACATCAAAACAGGAAAGTCTTTCACTCAAGGCTCTTTCCTCAGCAATTCTTTCTGGTCAAAAGATAACTGGGTTCATGAAGACACAACTCTTTTCCCAACCTTGAAATATACTGACGCTTTCGGCTATTTCATTTATCTCGACCAGTTCAACATCGGCACCGTTATCAAAACCATGAGAGAAAACAGTAATGTTGAAGTTGTTGTCAGAGGAAGAAAATATAAAGATAACGACCAAGAAATTGGCGATATTAACATGATTGAATATTTCCAAACTCTAGGAACCTTTAAGCAAATTCAAAATTTCGCAGGCACAATAAGAAGTTTAAAAAACACTTCAAGTTCTTCAGGTGAACTTGTCAAGATTATTCTTGACAGACCGCTTTTTGAAAGCACATCATCGGGCTTCACTCTTAAAGACACTGTGATAAGTTTTGAAAACAGGAAAGTTAATGAAGAAGTTACAAGTGACAATATATTTAAAGCAGGTAATAGTTTTTCAGGTGCATTTGCCAATGGAACAATGACTGAAGCGGTTATCTCAAATGTGAGATTTGAATTCAAAAATGCAGGAATGAAATTGACTGGCGAAAACGTTGGTCTTATCGCTCCTGAAATTAGTAGTTCAAATATTTCAAACACTGAAATTTTAATCGACAATTCTGACACAGACAAATCTGACACGAAACCATTTAGCAACGACTCTTTCTTGTCAGTTTCTTTGGAAACAAAAAATGTTGGACTTTTCGCTGGCGTTCTAAGACAAATTTCAGCCGTTCGCCAAATGAATTTCTCAATGAACTCAATTAAGGTTGCTGACGTAGAAAACTTTAACAAAAATAATCCCTTTATTGCTTTCAATAGTTCATCAGTTAATATTGCTGAAAGTGTTTCAGTTGGCTCAATGATTGGTCGTGCTGAATTTGAAAAAAATAATTCTGGCAACAAACAAGCATTCAGCATTGCTTTGCAAAGCCTCTCAACAACTCCAACCTTCAAGTTCTCGGCTCCAGGGAATCTGTTTAAAACCTTAAATGTTGGCGGCATGATTGGAACACTTGGCACAAGTGTCAATTTGAGTGTAAACGCAAACTTTGACACTGATACAGTTTTTGTCAATAGTGAACTTATAGTTACAAGTCCAAGTAAGTCAAAAACAACTTCCCTTAATTATGGCGGAATTGTTGGCTACATCGAAAACACAGGTTCAGTAGTTTCAATTTCAAACGATGGAAAAAGCACTGCAAGTGTTAACACCAAAATTACTTCAATATTAAATAAAAATAACAATGTTTGGAAAGAAGTAAACTATGGTGGACTTGTCGGAAAATCTGAAAGACAAGTTGGTGTCAAAAACTTTAAAACATATAATGTGACAAATGGAGAATTAAGTAAAGATATTCTTAAACTTGCCCAAGAAAATCTTTCATACACGACAGATCCAATTGAAGCAAATTCAATCAACTATGGTGGATATGTTGGCGACGGCACAATAGTAAACATTGAAACTCAAAAAGAATGCGCTATAGAATTCGATAATGCTTCAAACGAACAAGTTAACATCATTTCGCTTAAGGCCGATACAGTCAATGCAGGTGGTCTGGTTGGTCAGGCGCAAACAGTAAGCATGAGCGGAAATGGCAGAATCAAAGTTATTGATTCTTTCAATGTTTCAAATTTGGAAACAACCTCTTCTTCAACAAAAGCGGGAGAAACAACGAACTCAATAGCCAACGTTGGTGGATTTGTTGGTTCGGCATCAAATGTGAATTTCACTTCAAGCAGAAGCAATGTCAGCAGATATGACGGTCACATCCTTCTTGACACAACATCTTCAATCAATGCCGGTGGTATTGTTGGAAGAGTTGTGAATGAAGGCTCAACAAACAATTCAGCAAACGGCTCTGCAACTTTGGATTGGCTTTCATTCGGTGGAGATATCAGACTTTCAAATAAATCATCAGACATAAAAATAGGTGGAACTGCAGGTTATATTTCTGTAAACAGAATTGATATGCATAACAACTATAACTACGGCGACGTCTTTGTTGCAAAAGAAATCACTTCAATATCTGAATACTTCTTTGGTGGACTTATTGGTCAAACCGATACGACAAATTTGACAGAGGCTGAAATTAATTCTAACTATAGTTTAGTAACTCATAACAGTGATATCATAACCAAAGATAATAATGCAAACATTCATGCTTTGTTTGGAACGCAAGTTGCTAAAGAAAAAAGCGACAGTGGAAATATTCAAGTATCTTCAAACTTCTATAACCATGGCGTTACTCTCACAACCGATAACCAAGGCATTGATATGGGTTATATGTCAGCATATAACAATGACGGCAGATATGGATATGGAATTAAGAAAGAGAACACTAGTGTAGTTGATTTAGGATATAACACTGACAGTAATATTGTAACAGTGATTAAAGGTGTGCTTGGCGATAACGTTGAAGAAGGTTCAAAACTTAAACCAAAATCATTGACTTCAATGGAAACTACAATTGAAAAAGCAAAACTTTCATCAGATACTTCAGTTAAGTATTATCATATCCCTTCAGACAACAGTGGCTCTACAACATTTGATTGGCAGTCTGACTCTTCTCACTCTTACGAACTTACAAACGTTGCAATAATAGGCGATGCCAACACTATCGTTCTTAAAGGTTTTAAAGACAATTTCATAAGCAAAATGTCTGGCTATTCATACATTTCTGACCTTGTTGTCAATATTGAAAACATGGTTGTCGGCGAAAATACCTCAGACAAAAAAATTGTCGGTGGTCTTGTTGGACAAATGGAAGGTGGAAACATTTTCGCTGTCGGCATAGACGGAAAAATTGAACTAGCAGGCTCAGGAACTTCCACAGTCGGTGGAATTGTCGGAAAAATGACTCGAGGCACAATCAGTGACAGTTACAGCGTCGCTGACATCCTCTATCGCGCTGGCCAAAATGAAGACAATTATGGAAACATGTCCGGAATAGTTGGTCAAGGAGATGAAACTACCAGCAAAAACATTTACGGCACTTTCAGTGGTGGTTCGCTCACAAGTTATATCGACGCAAACCTTCACGCATTCGCAGGTGGCGAAAACATCTCAATTGACAATTCATACACTTACACCTATCTCGACTGGAACGACCATACAGATGGTACTGCGGATATTTCAAACAAACTTGATATTTGTGCATCCAACACATTTGGAGAAAACTTTGTCTTTGATACAAATGCAATAAACAGTAAAACGAATGGTGAAATAAATTATGGGAACCTTGAGGGATGTTTGGGTGATAATTGGGGTAGTAAGAGTATAAATTATTATTTCAACTTTGGATATCCAACACGCACAGGCTTCAACTATCTCAAACCATCTTCGTTGTTTAGTTATGAAACTGACTCTGATAGAACAAAAACTTTAGAAATAAAGACTGGGAATGAAAAATTATCAGATAATAAAAATACAGCAGAACTCTATGGATATACTTATAAACGCTTGTCAGTTAAAGACACACTCGCTGTAACTTCAACAAAAAGCCAAAATAATAATTATGCATATGGCATACCAAATGCATCAATATTTGAAAATATAAGTGACAAGAATTTAGATTCAAATATCAAAATGCTTACTCTGCTTAATGATATTGATTTGTCCAATACAAGCATAGAATCATGGAATCCTTTTACAATCAAGATAGATAATAATAAAATCAGACAAAACTTTGATGGAAATGGACACACATTGCATAACTTCCAAAACACAATTTTTGAAAGTTTGGAAGGTGGAATGGTAACCAACTTACGTATCACAAATGACGCAGTCAAAGATTTGTCCGCACCACTTCTTGTATCAGAACTCAACGGCACAACCGTTTCAAACCTTACTCTTTCAGGAAGAATAACTGGAAATGCAACTGGCAATTTAGGTGCTGTGGCAAATACTGCGACTGGCTCAACTACCTTAACTGCTGTAACAAATATGGTTAATATCGCTGTTGATGCTACAGCTGATTTACGAGTTGGTGGACTTGTAGGTAAAGTTGATAAAGAAAGCGAATTAACAATTAACTATTCATCAAACTATGCACCAATAGAGGTTGCAAATAATAATGATGTTAACAAAACAACTGATAATATAAATAATATAGAAAGAGAAGTATGTGTATTTATTTTTACAGGTGGTCTGGTAGGAAATAACTCGGGAACTACTTATATTTATAACTCATACAACGCTAATGCAGTCATAAATGGTTATAGAAGTTCAGTGTCTGGAAAGACTGAGGGTAAATCTGCAGATTATAAAACAGGTGGACTGGTTGGTAGTAATAGTAAACAATTAAAAGTTTATAATTCTTATAACTCAGGTATTGTTAAATCAGGCAATAAAAATGTTACAGGAAAAGATGATAGGCCTTCTTCAGGGGTGTTGATAAGAGGTTCAGCACATCAATGTTCTTTTGCAGGCGGACTTGTTGGGTTTACCAATGACGCAAGTAATAGTGATGATGGAACTATTGTAAACAACTGCTTCAATGAAGGTTCAATCGAAGCATTGGGAACAGACCCTGTGACAGAGTATGATTTGCAGATTGAAGAAGTTGAAATAACGGAAGGGCCATTGGGCGGATATAAGAATACAATAATAAAATCTGCAACACTATATCAGACAGACATTTGCAAAACTAATGTCTATGCTTATGATATAGGATACAATGTTACAAGTATTGAAAGCAGTTCTGGAAAAAATAACATTGTTAGAAACGGCACGAGTCTAAATGGTAAACAAATATTATCAGTTGTTGAAATAGGTGATGAATATTGTGGTATTAAAAGCGTTGAGAAAAATAATGGTCGTTGGTCTTATGGAGAAACAGATGGAGATGGGACATACAAAAACTCTATGCAAACATATTTTGAAAGTTATTATACAAGACTGAGTAGTTTAAGTTTAGAAAGTGGAAAACAGTCATCAACCAATCTCGATAGGGCAGGCGTTTTTAAAAATCAAGGAGTTGAAGAAAAAGACATTGCTATAAAAAATAGCGAAGGAATAGTTAATTTAATAAAAGGAATTTGTTCAATAGATAAGCAAAATATTCCAGTTTCAATTGTATATAAAGTTCCTTATCAAAATTTTGTTCAGGTAATAGTTCCTGGTGCAGATAAGTCACTTGATTATTTGAATCTTGCGAAAATAGAGAATGTTTATTATGGATTTTATGCAAATCAAGAACTTTTGCAAATTAACTTCAAAGATGGGTTTATAGATGGTAAATATGAAAGCGATAAGTTTTCAGGTGAAAAAAATTATGAAGGTTATAAATCAGCGTTTGATTATTATAATAAAGGGGATAATTTATCTAATACTGACAAAGAAAATAGAAATTCTGAAGATGATAAAAATGTAAAGCAACAATGTAAATATGAAACTAATTCACAAGGCGTTAATAAAACAACTATAAAAGGCGAAGCCTATAATTTAGTTTCGAATGGACCAAATGCATCTGCAGCATTAACAGCTGGAAATACAACTTTGACTTTTGAAATAGATATTAGCTCTATTGGAAGTCTAAAAGATTTAACTCTTGATAGTGTTAAGTTATATAAAGAACAAGGTAATGAATACTTAGGTGAATTTAAAGACACTTCTTCCATTGTAAGCCAATCGGAAAAAAGTTCAACAATAAGCATTAAAGTGACTGCAGTTTTAGAAGAAGGAAGTTATGACGTAGAAGCGAGGGTTACATTCATAAAAACAACCAATTTGGAATTAAATAATTTAACAGGTTCATTAATTTATGATGATGTTGAAGAATCGAATACTGCGGGTCTTTTTGGAATATATGTAGGAGAATCTTTATCAGAATATATTGGTGAAGGGCTTAATCTAACTTGGAATGATGGTGATAAAGAATCGTCAAATATTATTCATGTAAGAAAAAATAATAAAGATTACTATATGGTTTATGATAGCAGTAGCAAAGTTTTATATTTTGCACCTGGGGCAAAACTTAATGGAGAACCTATAAACGAAGTTGTTGATGAATACACTAAGGACGTATTTAAGAGTATGTTTAGTGGCAACTGCGAGATAGTTAAAACTATTTCAGGCACTGCTACACAAAATATTACAGGCGAAAATGTTGATAAAAATATATCAAAAAATCATCAACTTGAAAGCGAAATAGAATATGAATTTGATGCTACTAGTGTAGGAGATGGCGCTATTAAAGCAATTTCTTATGAAAAAGATGGTGAAGATTTAATTATCAATCTTCAAGCAACAAATGAAGCCAAATTTGGTGGGTTTAATGCAAAATATATTTTTGGATTGAATCAGACAATAGAAAATAGTGATGGAGAAATTTCAAACCAATATATTCCGTTGTTAAGTAATGATGGCTATGGAAAGACGGCATTTGATTCAGATTGGCAGATATTAAATGCTCAAGGTGATGTTGTGGTTGCCTTAACAGAAAATTCAACAAGTGAAAACTTTGGATTACGCTTTGTTGGAAAGGCAGATGAGTTTGCTGACGGAACAGAGATAAATGAAATTTTAGAAAGTCTTGATATTTTAAAATCAGTTAAGTATGCACCAGTAATAAATTTAGATAGTCAATATATTAATTATGAAGAGACAACTGACGACGGACTAAAACTGATTGTTAACATTTCTAAAAATGTTGATGAAAGAAGTATAATTGTTGGTAACGAACATTACGAATTTGTTGATGGAAATATTCTACCTCTCAATAGAGATGATTTAATAAGTGTTTCGTTTGGAGGAGTAGAAATATTTGAAGGCTATGATATAAATTTCAAAATGCAAGAAAAAATTTCTTCTTATGATATTGATATAACTTTAGTAGGAGAAACTTCTGAACATGCAAAATTATTTGTTAATGGTGAAACGATTGAAGGTGATTTATTATCTGGCTTGAAATATTTAAAAGAAGGTATAGAAGTTTCTGAAATTGAAAACCTTATGCTTGATATATTTGGTCAAGTTAAGTATATAACTATTTCTAAACCTAATATTGATTCAATAGAAGGTAAACCAGAAGGGGATGTTAATTTAATTTTAACTGGCGCGACTTTAAATTTTGTAAATGATGGAGATAAGTACACTGTCGAGTATATTTATGACGAAGAAAATCAAGAGTTTAAAGTGGCTAATATTAGGGCAATAATTAAAAACTGTTTTGGAGAAAATGGAATTGAAAATGATTTTTCATTTACAATAGAAAAGAAAGATGACGATTATATTTATGTTTCAAGCGAAACATTTGGAGATTTTTTAAGGTTTAAAGATGGGAAGTTTGAAAAAGCAATAATTTCAGGAGCTGATTCTGAAGTGGTAACATGGGAAGATGTAAATGGAAATTCTACAGATTTCATGCTTACAATTACAAAAATTGATGAGAATGATGTTGAAGAAGTTGTAACATGGAAGTTAAAGATAGATTTAGATAAAATTCCAAATTTTGATAATTTCAAAATTCAAGATTCTAATATTTATACGAATTTTGAATTAGATACGGATGATGAAAAACAATCTAAGTTTAATTGGGATATAAATGGTCAGAATTCAAAAAATATAGACTTGTTAAAAGATATTGCTTTTTCATTAGAAGAAGGTCAAACTATAATCAATAATAATTCAAAAGTTCAAGTTAATGAAAATGGGCAAATAGAAAAGATAGACGCAAGTGAATTAAAAAAATTGAATAATAATTTTTCTATTTCAATAACTGAAAAAACAGATCCTTTAAGTGTCACAATTAAAAAAACAGGTCAAGGAGAAACCTGCTACAATATTATATTAATAGAAGATATTATAGTTGAAACTGCAAGTGAGGCAACTCAAAATATAAATATTTCAGGAAATGGAAAAAATATCATTTTTATCAACAATGAGAATGCGTTATTTAGCAACGGCGATAATAAATATATTAATAACGTTAGTATTTTGGGAGTTGTAAAAAATGAGTCTTTCTTGACATCAAAAAATAAATATTACAATGTTTCAACTTATGGAATAGTTTCTGAAAAAGAAACAGGTTGTATCATTAATAACGAAAATACCGAAATACAATGCCTAAATAATTTCATATCGGTGGAAACAAAGGCAGGAAAAGATATAACGTTAGCAACAAGTGTTATTTCACCTGATAATATTATGGTAAAATCTTATGGTTCCTTGTTTGCTGGTGATGGAGAAGATGGAGAATCTTGGGGTAAGAGCAAAGATAAACAATCAGGAAAAGTAGAAAAGGGAAATGACGGCGGAGATATTGTATTACAAGGCATTGATTTATTAGGACTTATAAAAGTAGGCATTGGAGGTAAAGGTGGATTTGGATATGCTGGTAGTTTAAATGATGCTGGTTTCAGAAATGATAATAATATAATAGATGCAAGTTCATCATTATCAATCATGACTCAGGAAGATGGAGAAAATGGGAAAAATGGTCTATTATTAAGTTCTAAAAATCATAGCACAACATTGATTAGAACTGAAGGTGCAAAGAGAATAAAATTTATTTCAGGCATTGATAGGGGGGCATTTAATATAAAAGTTGGAACTTATGTTAAAATAGAGGTTCCGGGGATAGGAGAACTACTCCATTCAGGTTATGGTTTTGGTGTAGACGTAAAAGTCTGGCCTTTGAATACAATTGTCAAAACTTCATTCACTAATACTTTTGGTAATAAAACAAAATTCAGAGGTAATGTAAAAAGTGAGTATGGAAATTATGGAAACTTTACTATTTATACTTTAAGTAACAACGCTGACATATTAAAAAATATCTTCTCCAACATGTCTTATGGAACTTGGGATGGAGTCACTTGGAAAGCAAATTAATTATTATAAGTATTTCAATTAAAGTAAAATATGTCAAAATTATACAAATTTCGACATAAAACGACGGGAGGGGATGAGTTGTTTCAAAAAAAGTTATAAAAAGTTTTGAAACAACTCCAATTTCCTTTGTCGAAAAAGGTTGGATATGCTAAAATATTATCGATAAAATTCCAAACTGAGATGATTGATTAAAACTTCAGTCAAAAACTTATATTCAAAAGACAAAATTTTTATTCAAAAAGTCAAATTTAAACAAAAGGAGAAAAGGTCATGAAGGACGAGAAAAATATCCATGCTGGGCATCGTGGTAGGCTTTTGGATACAATATACAAAGCTGGAATTGAAGCTGTTAGCGAGATACAAGCAATGGAATTTATTCTCACATATATCTTTCCTCGAGGGGATGTCAATCCGCTTGCGCACAGACTCCTTGACAAATTTGGCAGTATAGCAAATGTTTTGGAGGCTGACCTTACTGAACTTGTCACCGTTCATGGAATAGGTGAGCGGGCTGGTAAAATGATAAATGAACTCACTGATATATTTTACTTATATGCAACTTGCAAACGCACTAAGCGTGAAAATATGTCAGAATACAGTGCTGTTTATGATTACACTGAGCAGTTATTAAGATTCAAAAATGTGGAAGAGTTTTATATTGTTGGACTGGATAGCATGAAAAATGTTGTCGGAAGGCGAAAACTTGCTTCTGGAACAATCAATATGGTTGGAATAACTCCACTTCAAGTCTCAAGTTTTTTGTCGTCAACTCACTCTGCAATGGTTTTTATAACCCATAATCATCCAGGCGGAAAGGCTGAGCCTTCAGGGCAAGACTTGGAAGCGACAAAATATATGCAAGACTTATTTAAGACTTTGGGAGTTCTCTATATTGACCACATTTTGATTGGCGCTGACGGAGTTTACTCCTTTGGCAAGAATAAAAAAGTGCGAGAGTTTTTCTAAAAAAAAGTGAACAAAGTTTGTTCGCTTTTTTTTGTTGTTTTATAATTAATTTTTTTTGATATATATATTTTGATTTAAATGCTTATTACCGTTAAATAATAAGTTTTGCAAGCAAAGAACCGATAAAACTTGAAATTATAACGCTTAAAAGCAAAAGCAGATAAACCCCAACGGGAATAGTGTTGGTATTTTTCTTTTGCTGCGATTTATTTTCAAGTGCTTTATATCCATAAGGCAAAACGCATAAACAAAAAACGCCATCGTCATCATACTTAATTGAAATGCAATCAGAATGTTCAAGAAAGGTCAAAATGTTTTTCAGCCCATCATAGTCGACTTTAAATTTTTCTGGCATGGCCGAAATAATATCACGAGATTCAACGATTTTATATCCGCCATTTTTGCACTCTTTGACCAAAATTTTCAAAACAATAAGTGATTTTGCATCTAACATTTGTTAAATGTTTGGCAAAAAGATAAAAAATATACCTAAGTTAAATTTGTTTTTTGGTGTAAAAAAGCGATAAATCGGAAAAAATATTTAAAAATAACTGTATTTTATGGAGGCGTCAAGCGGGCATGGCAAGCCGAAAAGAAAAACTTGTGATGACTTATTTGTGCAAAGTGTGTTCTGGAAAGAAGACTCAACTTGTTTCGCCCAATGAAATTGCTGAGGCGCTTTCAAACAAGGCAGTATTATCAATTGCTGAGATTGATGAAATTCTCACTTCGCTTTCTATGGATAACTATCTTGATTTCGTGGTATCTGACTCTAAAAACGGTTATTATTATTGCGTTAATCTCAAAAAAAAAGGCATATCATATATCGCCGACAGCAAAAAATCACGTAAGGCGCTCGGACTGCTAGTTCTTCGCAGTATTTTTCTTGCAACGGTCAGCTTTGTTTTTGGTGTTATCCTAAAAGCAATATTCAGAGGGTGAAATTTATTTAAGAATAAAAAAAAGAACAGGTGTATGCCTGTTCTTTGTTAATTTTTAAGCTGTTTCCTAAGTTCTTGAATTTGCGTGCGAAGTTCGATTGCTCGCTCAAAATCAAGTGTTGAGGATGCAATCTTCATCATGGCTGTCAGTTTTTCAATCTCTTTTGGGATTTCCTCTTTTTTGAGTTTTCCTTCTGAAACTTTCTTGGTTATTTCAAGTGTGTTTGAAATAGGCTTAATGATTGTTTTTGGTGTTATATTATGTTCCTTGTTGAACGCATCTTGAAGCGCACGACGTTTCTCAGTTGTTTCAATTGCGCGTTTCATAGAATCTGTGATTGTGTCAGCAAACATGATAACTCTTCCGTTTGCATTTCGCGCTGCGCGTCCGATTGTTTGAATAAGTGCACCTTCACTGCGAAGGAATCCTTCCTTATCGGCGTCGAGTATGCAAACAAGTTCCACTTCGGGCATATCAAGACCTTCACGCAAAAGGTTGATTCCCACAAGGATATCAAACTCGCCACTGCGCAGTCCGTTGATAATTTCCACACGTTCCATTGTGTCAATTTCAGAGTGCATATACTTGGTTTTGAAATCATGCTCTTGCAGATAGATAGTCAGGCTTTCCGCCATTTTTTTTGTGAGAGTTGTCACAAGCACACGACTGCCTTTTTCAATAACCTTTTTCGCTTCAACCATAAGTTCTTCAATTTGATTGGTGATAGGCTTGATTTCAATGATTGGGTCAAGAAGCCCAGTTGGACGAATCACTTGCTCGACAACTTGACCTGCACGCGAAAGCTCATACTTGGCTGGCGTTGCAGAAACATAGACAACTTGTCCGAGTTTGGAATTGAATTCCTCAAAAGTCAAAGGTCTGTTGTCGCGCGCCGCTTCCAAACGAAAACCATAGTCGACCAACGAGTTTTTTCGCGCACGGTCACCGTTATACATCGCCCTAACTTGTGGCAAAGTCATGTGGCTTTCGTCAATAATGGTCAAAAAGCCTTTTGGGAAATAGTCAATAAGAGTGTATGGCGCTTCGCCAGGCATGCGACCATCAAAATAACGAGAGTAATTTTCAATTCCACTGCAATAGCCCACTTCGCGCATCATTTCCATGTCATAGGCAACTCGCTGACCAATGCGCTCAGCTTCAATAAGTTTTTCTTGCGATTTGAAATTGTCGACCGCAATTTCTCGGTCATTTTCAATTTGTTTGAGTGCATTTTCCATACGCTCTCTGCCAACAGCATAATGTGTTGCTGGATAAATCGCCACATGCTTTAGTGAATTGACCGCTTTGCCAGTGACCGAGTCAAGCTCATATATCTTGTCAATCTCATCGCCAAAAAACTCAACTCGAACGGCAAGTTCGGACTGGTTGGCTGGAAAGATATCCAGAGTGTCACCCTTAACACGAAAGGTTGAACGCTTGAAATCAATGTCGTTGCGTGTGTATTGTATGCCAATAAGCCGTGCAATCACTTCATCACGGTCAATGATGTCGCCTTCGCGCAAGGAAATGTGCAAGTTGTAATATTCCTCAGGATTGCCTAAACCATAAATACATGAAACTGACGCAACAATGATAACATCATCGCGCTCCAAAATGGAAGAAGTCGCAGACGAGCGAAGTTTATCAATCTCGTCATTGATTGCCATATCTTTTTCGATATATGTGTCTGACGAAACAATGTATGCCTCTGGTTGATAGTAGTCATAATATGACACAAAATATTCCACACGATTATGCGGAAAAAACTCGCGAAACTCATTGCATAACTGTGCCGCCAAAGTCTTGTTGTGCGCAATCACAAGTGTAGGTCGTTTTACTCGTTCAATAATGTTTGCCATAGTGAAAGTTTTGCCTGAACCTGTCACGCCTAACAACACCTGCTCTTTGAGCCCATCCTCAATGCCTTCCACAAGTTTGTCTATCGCTTGTGGCTGGTCGCCCGATGGACTGTATTTTGAAACTAACTTAAATTCATGCTCCATATATATAATTTTACCACAATTTTAAATAAAGACAACATATTTAAGGCAATTTTTATAAAATTTGTATACAATTAAAAAAAACAGGAGTTGTCCTGTTTTTTTAATTAATAATCTGCTCTGCCAACAAGATAATCAATAGTAACTTCATAATAATCTGCTAGTTTCCATAATATTTCTAAAGATACGCTTCTTTCACCTTTTTCATATCTACAATATAAAGATTTGCTAACACTTAAAAAATTAGCAATGTCAATTTGCTTTTTTTCTTTTTCAATTCTTAATTCTTTAAGTCTTAGTTTAATTTGTTCCATTATATACCTATCTTGAGGATAACAAATAAAAGTTAGAAAAAGTTATATATTGACTCAAAGTCAACTTATTTTTTAAAATTGCTTGACAAATTGACTTAAAGTCAATATAATAATTATTATTCCACACAGGAATAAAATTAATCAATTTTTCCAGCAATGTAATCGAGAGAAATATTATAGAGGTCAGATAAACGTGATGCATGATGAAAAGGAATAGGTCTTTGTGCTAATTCATATTTGCCATAAGCAGTTTGTGTAACATGTAAAATATTTGCGACATATTCTTGCGAATATTTCTTTTCTTCTCTTAATTCTTTTAGCCTTGCTCCAGTTATGATATAAAACTCATTTTTCATGTTTTTATTTTAACACTATTGATTTAATTTATGTCCTGCTAAGACGGTGCGTATTTAAAGTTTAAACAAAAGGAGTAAATTATGCTAAAAAACGAAAATTTATTTAAATCTATTTGTGAGGAGTTGCGATTTGAGATGGCTGAATTTGGTAAGCCAGAGAAAACTGAGAAAGAGTTGCTGGAAACTTTAACTGACAGTCAAAAAGTTTTGTATGACAACATTATCACAGCGTATGACTATAATCAAAAGGCTCACGACAGAATGGTTATCAAGTTTGTGCTTGACTATATCGCAACAATGTGTTCAACAAGAATGCCTTTCTTTTTTGACTAAGATTTTTCTCTGAACCCTCTTGACAATAATTGTCTATCATGATACAATTTATTGAAAAGGAGAGGGAATGAAAAAGAAAATTTTAATATCAAGCATAGCAGGCGTGTTTTTCGTTGCGTGTCTTGTTGTGATAATACTTTATTCAGTTGGAGTTTTCACACCGATAAAGGTCATTGAAATTGACACAACAAATGTGCAGACTGAATTTTATATTGGTGAGGATTTTTCGAGTCAAGGTTTGACTGCAAGGGGACATCGCGGAGATGAACACTTTTTTGATATAACCAATTTTGTTGTTGACTCAAGCAAGTTTGACACAACAAAAGAGGGAGAGTATGAAATTGTTGTCACATGCGAAGATGCAAAGGCGACCTACAAAGTGAGAGTTCTTTCAAACAGTGAATATTTGCCAAGAATAATCAATGAGATAATCAAAGATGAAAACATTGCAAAAGTCAATTCATTGAAGATTGAAATAAATGAATCACCAACTATTATGGCTATTGGCGATTATGGCTTCAAGGCTGATGGCAATAATGAAATTTGGGTTGAGGGCAAATTTGCCTATATTCACAATACAACAAGTGGCAGTGCAAAAAAAGTGGCATTTATAAAAGAATATCCAGAACTGGATTTCACGCGTGATTGCTATAAGCAAAGTTTTGTTCAGTATCTTGAAGTGAACAATTATCGTTTTGACAAAATCGAGGAGAAAGGTGACCTTTGGGTTGTGACAGTTTCAGTAAAAGATGAAGGGGGAATTTATCACACACATCAGATTGTTTACAATCGTGTGACTGGACTTGGCAATTTGGAAGGGGAGAATGTTGATGGAAAACATTTTGAAATGAGCGTCAATGTTTCAAACATGACTCTTCCGCAAAAACCAAATTTAAACTGGAAAGGCTAAGCGAAACGCTTAGTTTTTTTTTGTATTAAAACGTTTTAAACGCGAACTAAAAAAAATAAAATTTTTAATTTATATAAAAAATGTTGTTTTCAAATAAAAAAAATTAAAATTTAAACTTGACAAAATCCCCCCCCCGAGTATAATGAAAATAAGGAAGGTGAATTATGAGTATGTTTGATGAAAAAGAAATCGAAGAAATTGTGAAAATGATTAGTGAAGAAGTCAACACTATCACTCCAATTTATGGACTTGCATTTGTTAAGAAAGAGAATAATGAAAGTTATCCTTTTGCAGATTTTTATGGCAAGAGTTTTTTGCCAGTTTCTTTTGATAAAAAAACAGTGCAAAAAGAGTGTGACGAAAACAATATAGAACTTGTTGCTATGCTTGGTGAAATCGAAAAAGACATCATGGCTCAGTTTGAAAGTGAAGGTATTATCAAGTCAGATTTAAATTTGGATGTTCGCTTAGTTCAACTTGGTGGCTATATGCATGAACAACATTCAAAATTTATAAATGCTCTTACTTGCGAAACAAAAGAAGATGCAATCAAAAAGTTTAAATATTATTATGCAGAATCAAAAATGACAAAAGAAGAAAAGAAAGAAAAACAAGAGGCACAATTGAAAACGATAGAAGATATAATTAAATTAATATAATCAGCAAAAATCCACTTTGAAACATTGTGGATTTTTTTGTGCTTGTGCTTTAAGGTGCTTTAAGCACTTACTAAAATGAAACTTATATTTTTTAAACCAATGCTTTAAAATTTTTCACAGATGTTTTGATTTTAATTGTTAGTTATTGCAAAAAGTGGTATAATTAAGGCATGAAAAATTCTATTGTTATTCGAGGTGCAAAAGAAAACAACCTCAAAAATGTGGATTTGGAAATTCCAAAGAATAAACTTGTTGTGTTCACTGGCGTGAGTGGCTCGGGCAAGAGTTCGCTCGCTTTTGGCACGATTTTTGCAGAAGGCCAGAGGCGATATATCGAAAGCTTGTCATCGTATGCGCGTCAATTTTTGGGACAGGCACAAAAGCCTGATGTTGAGTCTATTGACGGACTTTCACCAGCTATTTCTATTGACCAGAAAACCACCAACCATAATCCTCGTTCAACTGTTGGAACTGTCACTGAGATTTATGACTATCTCAGGCTTTTGTATGCGCGTGTTGGCACACCATATTGTCCGCATTGTCACAAGCCTATTGAGCAACAAAGCATTGACCAAATTGTTGATGCTGTTCTTGCTTTTGGGCAAGGAGCAAAGCTTCAAATCTTAGCGCCTATCGTTCGAGGTCAAAAGGGTGCTTTTGCCAAAACTTTTGAAAGCCTCAAAAAAAGTGGATTTGTTCGTGTGCAAGTGGACGGCAATGTTTGGAATCTTGACGAAGATATCGTGCTTGACAAAAATCTTAAACATAACATTCGAGTTGTTGTCGACAGAATTGTGATTAAAGACGGTGTCGATTCCCGACTGGCTGACAGCTTGGAAACTGCAATCAAACTTGCAGAGGGTCTGGTTATTGTTGACCATGACGGCGAGGAAGAACTTTTCAGCACCAATTATGCCTGCTCAACATGTGGATGGACACTTGAAGAAATAACTCCAAGGCTTTTCTCTTTCAATGCGCCTTATGGTGCTTGTCCAAATTGCCTTGGTCTTGGCGTTACAACTGACATTGATGAAGCGCTGATCATGAAAAATGGCGACAAAAGCATTAAGGAAGGCGCATTTGACTTGACAGGCTGGCGCTTTGATGGTGCTATGGCTGGCAGATATTTTAATGCGCTCGCGAAAAAGTATGGTATTCCGCTTGATAAGCCTGTTAAAAAACTCTCACGAGAGCAACTTGACATTCTTTTCTATGGTAACAACGGCGAAGACCTTGACCTTTTTGGCAATGAGCAAAAAAACAAAAACTTTGAACATTATAATGGCAAAAAAGCATTGGCGTTCGAGGGAATAATAACCAATTTGAAACGCAGGCTATTCGAAAGCAAAAGTGACTTTATCAAGCTTGAAATTTCCAAGTTTGTGCGCGAACAGACTTGTCCAGTTTGCCACGGCAAGCGTTTGAATGAAAGTGCATTGTCTATCAAGATTGGCAAACAAGACATTGTTGAAACTTGTGATATGTCAGTGGGTGAGCTTGTTCCATATTTTCAAAACTTGAATTTGACCAAAGCTAAGCAAGATATTGCAGAAAGCATTTTGAAAGAAATTAATGCGCGTATCAAATTCCTTTCAGATGTTGGGCTGGACTATTTAACTCTTTCTCGCTCAGCCGAAACACTTTCTGGCGGTGAGGCGCAAAGAATTCGCCTTGCAACTCAAATAGGAAGTGGCCTTTCGGGTGTGTTATATATTCTTGATGAGCCAAGCATTGGACTCCACCAACGTGACAACGAAAGACTGATTGAAACAATGAAACATCTTCGCGACCTTGGAAACACGCTTATTGTGGTTGAGCATGATGAAGACACAATCAGAACTGCTGATTGGGTTGTTGACGTTGGTCCATACGCTGGCGTGCATGGTGGCGAAATTGTGGCTAACGGAACGCTTCCTGATGTTATGAAAGCAAAAAATTCAATCACTGCCAAGTTTTTGAGCGGTGAAGAAAAGATTGAAGTGCCAAAAACAAGGCGTAAGCCAGAGAAATTCTTGCGTGTTAAAGGCGCATGCGAGAATAACCTCAAAGATGTTGATGTGGATATTCCACTTGGAGTGTTCACTTGTGTGACTGGTGTGTCGGGCAGTGGTAAGTCAAGCCTTGTGAATGAAATTCTCTATCCATATCTTTCAAACACTTTGAACGGAAGCAGACTTGAAAATGGCAAGTTTTCAAAAATTGAAAATGTTAATGAGCTTGATAAGGTCATCGCAATAGACCAGTCGCCTATTGGCAGAACACCTCGCTCAAATCCGGCGACATATGTGGGTATTTTTACACCAATACGTGAACTTTTTGCAAGCGTGCCAGAAGCGAAAGTGAGAGGATACACTATGAGCCGATTCTCTTTCAATGTCAAAGGTGGCCGATGTGATATTTGCGAAGGCGCTGGTGTTAAGGAAATTGAAATGTATTTCTTGCCAGATATACTCGTGCCTTGTGAGGTATGCAAAGGCAAACGCTATAATCGTGAAACGCTGGAAGTGAAATATAAAGGCAAAACCATTTCAGAAGTTCTGGAAATGACAGTTGAAGAGGCTCTTGTATTTTTTGAAAACATTCCATCAATTAAAAATAAAATTCAAGCGCTCCATGATGTTGGACTTGACTATATCAAACTTGGTCAACCTGCCACAACTCTTTCAGGCGGGGAAGCACAACGTGTTAAACTTGCAACTGAACTTTCAAAGCGCTCAACTGGCAAAACAATTTATTTGCTTGATGAGCCAACGACTGGCTTGCACATGTATGACGTCAAAAAACTTATTAACATTCTTGACAGACTTGTTCAAGGTGGAAACACGGTGGTTGTTATTGAACATAACCTCGATGTTGTCAAGTCTGCCGATTATCTCATTGACCTCGGTCCAGAAGGTGGAAGTGGTGGAGGAACTGTTGTTGCAACAGGAACGCCAGAAGAAATTGCAAAAACAAAAGAAAGCCATACTGGCAGATTTTTAAAATCTCTGCTTAGTTAAATTTTATTGTCAAAAAAAGCATACGTTTTCGTATGCTTTTTTTGAAGTTTGAAACAATTTAAAAAAGTTTGATATTTTTATTGTTGCTCGCTTTCTTCACTATTTGAAGTTGATGTTTCAGTTGGTTGTTCAGGCTTCTTTTCAACTTTTTCTTCAACAACAGCACTTGCAACTTCTTTTTCTATTTCTTGCTCGTTTGCTTTGTTTTCAACTTGTTCAACTGGCTTTTTTTCAACTTTTTCAGTTGCAGATTGAACTTCGTTATCAGCAGGTTGTTCTTGTTTCTCAACTGCTTTTCCAGCAGGTTTGCCTAAATCTTTCTTAGAATCCTTTTGAATTGACGATTGTTTTTGTTGAACGAATGAATAATACTCATTTGAAGTATTTTCAAGTTTGTTCTTTTTTATATGTTTTAAATAATCATCGTAAATGTTGATTTCTTTCTTTGCAGAAGCAATCAAAGCAGTTAACATTTTTTCACTAGTGCGATTTACTGTAACATTTTGTAAAATATCAACAAGCAAAGAGATTGTTTTTGGCATTGGTGTTCTGTTGTTATCAGAATTTTCAGCGTCAGTTAACTTTTGTGGGTTTTCACCTAATCTTATTTCTCTTTGAATTTTGCTTATTAATTTATCTTTGTTATCTGTCGTATTTGTGATTTCTACAGATTTTCTGATACAATAAAATTTATATGGATCAATGCGACCTTTCAATCTACTTATTGCTGTTTGAGTTTTTGTTGCTTTCTTGATTTCTCTTTTGTTGTTTTTTTCTGCTTCTTTTGAGATTGCCGGGTCAGTATTACTTTCATTGAGTGTGTCAATTTTTGTTTGAGCCTCTGAAGAAATATCGCCAAGTTTACCAAGAAGTTTATCAAGAAAATTCTTTCTTGTGCTGATAAGTTTATTTTTCTTTTCCTCAGCAGTCAATTGCTTTTTGTTTTCATTCAAACTATTTTCAGCTTCATTTTTGTCTTCTTCTGAAATGTTAATAACATCAGAAAAATCTTCATCTTCCAAGTTCTCAGCAATAGTAAGTTGTTCGTTGCTTTGTTCTTCAACTGGTGCAGATATGAAGTGAACAGTATTTTGCGAATTGTTTGCTTGCGCTTTATTTATTCTTTCTGCTTCTCTTTGGCGAATTAAATCTGCAAGTGCTTTGCCTTTATTATAGTAATAGTCATTTGAGTTTTCAAGAGAGTCTGCTTTTGCATAACCATTGTCACGAATATCATTGATAATATCGCCAAAAGAAATTGCAATGATTGATTCAATAGGAATAGAGATAAGTTTGTCTGACTCCAAAACTTTAAATTTATATTCCTTTGGAACATAATCAGCAATAAGGTCGAGAAAAGCATAAATTCCAATTAAGGTTTCACCATTGGAAGATTTTTCAAAATCAATATTTCCCACATCGGAAATTATTTGAAGAATTGTTCTAAGATTTTTGTTGTGGAAATTGTCTGGTGTTGATTTGCTCAAGTCTTGAAGTGCAGTTTCAAGTTCTTTTCCTCCAATAGGAGTTGACTTGTTGTCAAAAAGGAAATTTGGTTTGCCGTCAATATAATACTTTGCAAGAGGAACTCTCACATTGTGGTCGTTTGAATTGACAGAAAGTTGATTTCTTGTTGAGTTCGCGCTGATAAATTTATCAAAGTTGTTATTAAAATCTTCATTTTCTATATCGCCAACGATTGAAAGTGCAAAATCTTTAACTTTTGATTGATAGTTTGCAATATTATTTTCACTTGATGCAATAGATTTTTCATTCTTTTTAGTGAAGGGATTAACATAAAGATATTCTTCTTCAAAATCTCTTAAAATTTGTTTGTTGCTGTCAGTTAAATTTACAATAACTGCTGATAAAACTTTTTCAACATCTCTTATTAACTTTGAACCATCATTAGTTTTGTAATAATCATTATTGTGAGGAGCGTTGATTTTTATTTCTGATGCAAGAGCAATGATGGCAGGAATGATGTCAGAAACTTTTTCAATATTAATTCTTTGAAGTTTAGGATTATTATTGTCGTCCAAAAGCAAAGATTTGGTTTTTAAAAGTTCATCAGTGTTTTGTGAAGTTAGATATTGCGATTGAGTGTAGCTGGTAAGAGCATGGTTAATATACGCGCTAATGTTTTCAACCAATTCTTTTTTTGCTGTTTCTTTTGTTTGCTTGCTCTTCAAAAGTCCATGCATTGATTTTATATTTGCAGCAATTTGTTCTTCAAGTTCTGGATTTTTAGTTATTTCATTGAAAGGATGGTCGAGAAAAGATTCTTTAAAGTTTTGAAAAGAAGTTGTTTTAATTGCCAAACTTGAAGTTGGATAGTTGTTATAAACAAGGTTTGGGCTAATATTAAACATAGATTCAAATATATTTGTGTTGATAAAGTCTTGCAAATCGATTTTAGGGTTTGCACATTCTTCTAACATTTCTCTAATAAGTGATTTATTATTTGATGACATAAATTCCCTCCTATTCATCAAAAATTTTTTTGACTCTTATATTGTATCACATTTTTTTTCACTTTTCAAGGGGTAAATCTAAAAAAGTTCTTGTTTTTTAAGTCATTTTTTGCCATTTTTGGCGATAAAAAAGCATAGATACACCTTTTTTTAGTATTTATGCTTATTTTAACCTAAAAATGACACCTGGTTTTTGAGTTGCAACATCAATTTTGAAATCCATTCCCTCGAACATGCCATGTTTTGAAAGGATTGCACAGATTTCTTCATATGCAAGTTCTGGGGTGTTGTTCTCTTCACTTAAGTGAGAAAGAACAATTTGCCTTGTTCCGCTTTCAATGAGTCGTTCGATTGCACTTGCTGAGTCGATATTGGATAGGTGTCCGTTTGCGCCGTCAATTCGCCTTTTCAGCGAAAGTGGATATCGGTCGTTATTATATAACCTTTGCCTATCGTAGTTTGCTTCAATATAAACAAGTTGACTTCCTTTCACACTTTCAATGATTTTGTCATTGGTGTGACCGAGGTCGGTGAGTAATGAAACTTTTTGATTGTCTTTTTCGATTGTATAGCCGAAACATTTAACGTCATGTGGCACTTCAAAAGGTCTGACAATAAGTTCTTTAAATTCAAAGTCGCCTGTGAAGATTTTTCTGTTTTCAGACTTGACATTTTTGAGTTGGTCGTCAAGACCTACCCAAACGTCATTATGTGCAAAGATTGGCTTGTTATATTTTTTTGAAAAAACATCAATACCTTTGATGTGGTCGCTGTGTTCATGTGTGACAAGTATGCCATCAATCTGGTCAGGTGAAACACCTAAAAGAGAAAGCCTTTTGATTGATTCTTGACATGACAAACCCATATCCACCAATATTTTGGTGTTTTCATTTTCTATGTAGGTTAAGTTGCCTTTGCTTCCCGAAGCAAGATTTATCACGCGCATATTTTGATTATATCATAACTATTTCAAAATTTAAAGTAAAACATTTAAAATTTGTTATATTTTTAAAAAGTGCATAATGCCAACAAAAAAAGAGATGAGTCTGTCATCTCTTAATAATCGCTTATTGCGCCATAATGCGTGCAAGCTTTTCAAACTCTGCATTAATGTCAAGTCGAGGGAAGAGAATTGCGATAGGGAGAACTTCTTTGCCTTCTTCCACGCCATTAAAGCTGTCAAGGTTTGCAAAAACTGCTTTCTTATCAATATTGAGTGCATCCAAAACTTTGCCAGAACATTCTGGAAGGAATGAAGCAAGAAGGGCAGTTCCAATTCTGATTGACTCCAAAAGATTTGTAAGCACAATCGCAAGACGCTCTTTGCCATTCTCATCTTTGGCAATCGTCCAAGGCTCAACTTTTTGGATATAAGTGTTTGCAAGGCTGAAAATGTTAAAGATTGAAATGAGCGCTTTTGTCACGTCAAAGTCTTTCATAACTTTGAAAACATTTTGTGCTTCTTTTATAACGTTTGCTTGAAGTTCAATGTCATCGATTTCTTTTGCCTCATAGTGTTTTGGCACAACTGAGCCAAAATATTTTTTAAGCATGCTGAATGTTCTTGAAACGAGGTTGCCGAAATTGTTGACAAGATCGCTGTTAAAACGATTAAAGAAAATTTCAGTTGTATAGTTTCCGTCCGAGCCAAAAGGAATTTCACGAAGAAGAATATATCTGACTGCGTCTGCTGAATATTCAGGAACAAGAATGCGAGGGTCAAGGCATTCAACTGAGCCAGTTGTTTTGCTCTTTGAAAGTTTATCTCCACCCAAAAGCATCCAGCCGTGAGCAAAGATTCTTTCAGGAAGTGGAAGATCAAGCGCCATGAGAAAGGCTGGCCAAATGATTGCGTGGAATCTGACAATCTCTTTTCCAACCATGTGAACATTTGCAGGCCAGAACTTTTTGAAAAGACTGTCGTCCTCTGAATTGTATCCAAGCGCGTTGATATAGTTTGTCAGCGCGTCAATCCAAACATAAATGGTGTGTTTTGGGTCAAAGTCGACAGGAATTCCCCATTTCACAGAAGTTCTTGAAACGCAAAGGTCAGAAAGTCCTGGTTTGAGGAAATTGTTGACCATTTCATTGACTCTTGATTGAGGTTGCAAAAATTCAGGACGCTCTTTGTATAAAGCCAAAAGTTTGTCTGTGAAAGCAGAAAGTTTGAAGAAATACGCCTCTTCCTTTTGTGGAACAACTTCGCGGTTGCAATCAGGACATTTTCCGTCAACCAACTGGCTTTCAGTCCAGAAAGATTCGCATGGTGTGCAGTAAAGCCCTTCATACTCACTCTTGTAGATGTAGCCTTTGTCATAAAGAGTCTTAAAAATCTTTTGCACGCTCTTTTCGTGATAAGAGTCAGTTGTTCTGATAAACTTGTCATAGCTTATTCCAAGCATAGCCCAAAGCGCTTTTGCATCAGCAATCATTTCGTCAAGATATTCCTTTTCACCCTTTCCTTGCTTAGAAGCAGATTGTGAGATTTTTTGACCATGCTCGTCAGTTCCAGTCAGGAAAAAGACATCCTTTCCTTGAAAGCGATTGAACCTTGCAATTGCATCACAAATGACAGTGGTGTAGCAGTTGCCAAGAGTGAACTTGTTGCTTGGATAATAAATAGGTGTGGTGATATAAAATTTGTCGTTCATAGTTGTTTCTCCATTTCAAAAAGAATGTTAGCACAACTGATATTGAAAAGTCAAGTTAATTTGTTTAAAGATAATATGATAAATAAATTTGCTAAAAACGCAAAAAAAATCCGCCGATTAAACCAGTAGATTTTTTTTATTTATAGTTTATCAAACAAATCATCATAGTCGCAATCAAAATATTTAACCATGCGCAAGATATGTTCCATTTTTGGTTGACTTGTGCCATTTATCCAATTTGAGATAGATTTTTGGCTACAACCAATTTCTTTTGCAATTTCTCGTTGATTCTTTTCAGAAAAATCAATCATCTTTTTCAAATTGTCGCCAAAAACACTTTTAAAATCTTTTCTTAATTCTTTCATATTTCCTCTTAATCTTGCACAAGTTCTTCAAAAGTGCAGTTTAAAACAACAGTCAACTTATAAA